>JAFTBN010000077.1 GCA_017455185.1 Clostridia bacterium | reverse complement strand
GTATCATAAATCAAAAGAAGAATCAAGAGTAAGAATGTAAACACCATTACAATCCGCGAGGGACGAACTCAAAGAGGCGGGATTGCTCCCGCCTCTTTTTAATTGTTTGTCAGTCTGTGACAAAATTACGCCTGTTCCGCCACAACGGACACCAGAGTAATCGGAATGTCCTTGACAGCAGTGTTGTTTGCAAGCCAGTAGGCACGGCAGAAGTTGATGTGGGACAGAATCGTCTCGGCATCTTCTTTTGCCAGCGAATTGTTCGAATCGTAAACCGTTCCGAATGTGGAAATCGGAAGCGTCAGGGTAACCTCGTCGCCTTCCTCTTTCATGTTCAGGAACGAATCGACCTGTGCAAATTTGCCCAGCGTCACACTCAGTTCGTTTGCGTCAGGGCCGCCCGAACTGGAAACTTCAAATTCGCAATGAACGTTCTTCAGAACAGACAAATCCGCATCCGCTCCCAGGCGGAAGGTGACTTTCAGAGACTTCGCGCCCGAGAAATCAGCCGGAGTTGCCAGTTTGAAATTCATCGCACCGACTGCACCGATTGACTTGGTGATACCGTCTCCGATTGCAGCAGCAAATGCGGCATTTCCCGCTTCAACCGAAGGCTTCTCATCATCTTCGCCCAAAGAGGAAGAATACTTGTAAACGACCTTGTCGGTGGTATCACCCAGCATCAGGCATCCGTTTCCGTCAGCCTTGTTATAGTCTTCAAACTTGATCAGAATGAGACCGTCGGTGACATAAGAAGCCAGATCCCAGTCAACCGGACCGCTGCCGGACTTGGTATCCTTCTCCGCAATCTTCGTCCAGTTCTCACCGCCGTCGTTGCTTACGGATACGATGTACTCCGCACCGATGGTCATCTGCAGGTGCAGATACTTCAGGCCGGAGGTCACGCGCAGGCCGTAAATGGTGTAGTGGTTCTGATCATTGAAACGATGAGGACCGGACAAACCGTTGCTCTGGTTTTCAAACATGATCGCCTGCTCGGTTTCGGTTCCTACCTTGAATTCATACACGCCATCTTCGCCGGGAACAATCTGCCACGTCAAATCAGTGTCCGAATGGTTATCGTTGCCGAATGCCACGCAGTCGATGCTGATCTTAGCGGTTCCGTTGGTCGAGCCGACCCAGTACCAGCGGAAGAAGTTCACGCGGGTCGGGTCAAAGGAGTTATTATCCTTGTCGGCTTCCTTGAAGTACAGTTTGACAAGCGTCTTGCCTGCACCGACGTTCTTCATGATATGGGAATGAATCCAATGGTATTCTTCCTTGTCTTCTTTTCCGCCGGATGTAAGTTCAAACTGGGTGTTGCTGCCGATATCGGCCAACTTTGCAGCGTCTTCCTCGTCAATCGAGATGGTAAACGCGACATAATCGTAGCCGGACACATCAACCGGATCAAAAGATGCACTCATCTGACCGCCGCCTGCGTTCATGGACTTGTTCGCAGTCGGATAGACAAACAGCACATCCTTGGCCAGTTCCTTACCGAAGAAAGTCTTCGGAACTTCAGGAACGGCAGTCAGGGTCTCGTACTTGACGTCCTTGTTGGCGAGAATCATACCGCCCCAGCCGTCCTCCGGCTTGGCGTCGCCGATCTTCACATACAGGAACTCTCCGCCCATATATTCGCCCTTCAACTCATAAACGGCGTCTTCCACTCTCTTCGAGACCTGTGTCGCGTCGATGACCGTGAAATCCGTTCCGTCCTTGGATACGGACAGTTCATACTGGTTGTTCAGGGAAATGGTCAGTTTGCCGTAAGGGCAGTACCCATTCGGGAACTTGTAAATGATATAGCGGTTTCCGTCATTGTACCGGTTTCCGCCATTGTCTTTGTTGGACTCCTTCTGGTCAAAAATAAACTCTTCCTCTGCTTCGGTGAACACCTGGAATACAGACGATTTCGCTTCCGGAGTCTTCGGAGTTTCCTCAGGCTTGGTCTCCTTTTCGGTTTCCTTATCGGTCTCTTTTTGGGTTTCCTTGTCTGTTTCTTTTCCGGGCTGCTCAGCAGACTCGGTCTCGCCCGAATCCGTTTCTTTCTCGGTTTCATTGCCGCCGGGGGTTTCGATGGAACCCTGCTTGGATTCGCTGTCGGTCTCCTTTTCATCCTTGGAGCCGCAGGATGCGAATGCAGCCAGCATCATGGAAAGAACCAGAATAACAGACAATACTGTTAACAGTTTTTTCATATGGAAGTTCTCCTTTATATTTGAATCTGTTGATTCATTTGCATAATTTTACCATATCGCGTGAAAAAAGACAAGCCCGTTTCTGTAATTTCTTACCGAATGCATCCCCAAAACGCACTTCCACGCAATTCAAAGCCCGCTTTTCACACGTCCCGCAACGCTGTCTCAACCAGCCGGAGTTCTTCCGGCGCAATGCAGTGCGGAATGGTATTGTCACTCACCGCCCGGATCAGAGCCTGCAGTTCCATCCAGACGACGGATTCCACTTCCTCCTTCTGGAGTTTCAGGCCGGAAAGATCCGGATCGGCCAAAAGCAGAAAAATCCGGCTGTACTCGTTGTCCCGGAACGGCTCTCCGCGAAAGATCCGGTCCACATGCGTGCGGATGAACCCGCAAGGGATCAGTTCCTCAGGTCCGACCGAAAGGCCGAGTTCCTCCTTCAGTTCCCGCAATGCCGAAGAAACGTATTCCCCGCCGGCCGGAATGTGTCCGGCGGACGAGGAGTCATAGCAGCCCGGAAAGGATCTCTTTTCCATACTTCGCTTCTGAAGAAGAAGTTCAAAACTCTGCCCGCGTCTGCGCGCAATCCAGACGTGTGAGGTATGATGCGGCAGCCCGTTTGCGTGCGCGTCGGCCCGGGAGCAGACGCGTCCCGTCGGATTGCCGTTTTCGTCCACGATATCGAGATATTCCATCTTTTCTTTTTTCCTTTTCCAGATTGTAACATTTCGCAGAGTGCATCATAGCACAAACAGACAAAAAGAACAAGGCAAATCCGAAAAGAGTGCTTTTCCGCCGGCATTTTTTTCTCTTTGGCGGTGCCATAGTTAGCATATGCTAATCTTTATAACCCTTTCTTGACTTTTCCAAATACCGCCGATACAATAAAGTCATTAATAAAAGGTAAATAGCGGTTATCGATGCCCCGTCACGGCGCTTCAGACCGCCTATTCCGATTGTTCAAGGAGGACACAAAAATGGCTAAATGGGTTTGCACGGTTTGCGGTTACGAATACGAAGGAGAGACGGCTCCGGAAGAATGCCCGGTTTGCGGCGTAGGAGCGGAATCGTTTGAGAAAAAAGAGGACGACGCGCCCAAGAGCAAATACGCGGGAACGCAGACCGAGAAGAATCTGCAGACCGCTTTTGCCGGCGAGTCTCAGGCAAGAAACAAATACACCTACTTTGCCTCGGTTGCAAAGAAGGAAGGATACGAACAGATCAGCGCTCTGTTCCTGAAGACGGCTGAAAACGAAAAGGAACACGCCAAAATGTGGTTCAAGGAACTGGGCGGAATCGGCAGCACGGCCGAGAACCTGGCCGCAGCCGCTGACGGGGAGAACTTTGAGTGGACCGATATGTACGACGACTTTGCAAAGACAGCCGAGAAGGAAGGCTTCCCGGAACTGGCTGCCAAATTCCGCGGAGTTGCCGCCATCGAAAAGCACCATGAGGAGCGCTATCGCGCCCTGCTGGCAAACGTCGAGACCGCGAAGGTCTTCGAGAAGAGCGAAGTCAAGGTCTGGGAATGCCGCAACTGCGGTCACATCGTCGTCGGCACCAAAGCCCCCGAGGTCTGCCCGGTTTGCGCTCATCCGCAGAGCTATTTCGAAGTCAACGCGGAAAACTATTGATTCCGAACGAAATTCAAAAGGCGTGGCCGTCATTCGCTAAAGCGAAGGCGGCCGCGCCTTTTTGTAACACATTTTTTAAAACTTAACTCTTATCGGTTTTTTCTTCCGGGGTAACGGTGGTATAGGTCAGCGGGATGCCGTATGTGCTCTCATACACTTCCTTCCACCAGTCTTGCTGCTGCTGCATCATCCGGTCCATGTTTTCCTTGTAGGACGCCTCCGGATCCGAAGCAATCGGCTTTCCGACGTGCACCACATATTCCTGAATGAAGAATCCGTCCTTCCCCAGCGTATCCGTGTCCTCCATCGTAATGAAGAGCGGCACGACCGGAACCCGGTTCTGAATGGCAAAGCTGTAAGCGCCGCCCTTGACCGGCTTAGGCTTGCGGTAATTCCACCACATGCTCTGCTCGGGATAGAAAAGGACCAGATGTCCCTCCCGGAGCAGTTCCCCGGTCGCACGGATGAATTTGCGCATCGTGCGGCTGTTGGAGGACAGGGGCAATGTGTTGCAGTTGCGCATCAGCCTTCCGTAAAATCCCGGGAAATTGGTATAGTTCCCTTCCCGGATGACCCGGTACAGTTCCCGGTTCTTCGGCTTAGCCGCGTCATAGGCCATCTGGACGATGAAGCTGTCGATTGCGCCGAAATGATTGCAGGTCAGCACCGCGCCGGTTGACAGGGATGTCAGGTTCTCAAGCCCGCGCATCTCCTTGATGCGCAGCACCCCGTCCCGGATCATCCGGTTCAGATAACGGCGTGCCCCCGCGAATGCGAAAGCGGTTTTCAGATTGGAAATCAGGTCCCTGCGGATGTATTCGATCTGATCCGGCATCAGGACGGGCGCCGGAGGATCGTCCTCCACGTCCCGGTCAAACCATCCGTTCTTTTCGTATTCCTCGATTTTCGCCAGCACCTTCAGTCGGTCGGGCGCCAACTTGGCCCGAATCACAGACCACATGAAGTTGTTCGGGTTGGCCAGTTCGGCCCAGGCCGTTTTTTCCAGGTTCGAGACCGTGCGCTGGTCCCTTTCTCTTTCCTGGTCCGTATAGGCGTCGCACATGGCATGTATTTCCTTCGCGTAAATGGTTCTTTCCGCGTCTGCCCAGAAATATTCGTTCCAGAGGCAATCCCTGTAATGCCAGGGTTTGCTGGTCATAATGTAATGGATGATGCAGGCCTCATCCCCTGTGCATTTCAGTTCACCGAACACTTCGGCATTCCAGATCTGCGGCAGGAAGTGTACCCGGTCCTTGCAGATGACATTGAGATAATCCTCGTCCTGCGTCACCACGAACTTGTACTGGCCCAAGAGATCGAAAAACTGCTCGAGCACGTATTCCTTGCGGAATTTTTTGCAATTGATCAGCAAAACGCCGGCGTTGAAGAATTTGTGCCGGGAAATGCCGATGACCTGCTCGACGTACTGTCCGTAGCACTCGGTCTGCACCATCACCTGCTCGTGGCAGGCGGCTACGTAGTTGTCTTCCAGTTCGGTCTCCCACAGTTTGGAAATGTCTCCCTTGACCACCGTATCGGAGTCAATGTACAGTGCCTTGGAAAGTGACGGGTACATTTCCGCGATAAAGAGCCTGTAATAGGTGGTCTTTGTATAATAATCCCGTACGGGCAGTTTGTCCGCGATGCTGGTCAGATAGACCGTCACGTCGTCAAATGTCAGATTGACGCGCAAATTCCCCTTGAGCGCCTCAAACCCGGCGCGGTAGCGGCGCTGGTCCGCTTCGGGAATATCCGCGTGCAGGATGTGCAGATCATAGACATATTCCGGAGACGCACAACGTACGAGCCCGGCCATGGAAACCATGGTAAATTTCAGAAAATTGGTATCACAGGCATAGAAAACCGCTATGTGATTTTTCTTTCGATCCCTCAAACTCATTTTGCCAACTTACTCCGTTTCACTGCCGCTGCGGCACTCGCGGCGGAATTTTTCTATCAGATACAGATATTCATACAGAATATCGTCGAATACATAATAATGGAATTTTTTGTGCACCAGGGAAACTTTCCACTGCTTGATGTTTTCCGTGTGCGGATACGGCAGCCAGAACAGCCGCTTGGAAAAATGGCGGACGACCGTGTGCCGATGCAGAAACTTCTGGTCGTTGAATTTCTGAGGCAGCATCTTCCTTACGGTTGTGGACCGGATCAGTGCGCTCTGATCCGCAAAGGTAAGCTTCTTTTTATGCAGCCAGCCGCGTGCCTTTTCAAAAATCCCGGTCTCCTTCATTTTCTTCATATTGAAGAGCAGGACGCCCGCGTTGATGTAATTCGGATAAATCAGGTATTTCCCGTAATGGTCCCGGGCGGCGGCGTATTCCACACCGGACACGTCGATGGAATACAGTTCCTGAATATCCCGGTTGAACAGCAGGTCGCAATCCAGGTAAAGCAGTTTATCGGGCATGCCCTCCACCAGATCCGCCAAAAGCCGGATCAGCGTATAGGGCGAACAGTACGCGCCCTCGTTGGCGCAGCCGCTCAGATGCTTTTTGTACAGTTCGGTCACATCCACCGGGACCACCCGATGCTCGGGCGAGTAGGAATGGATCACGTCTTCGAAAAACCGGATCTGCTCCGGGGTGACCGGCGTGTAGGTTTCTTTCAGATAGGAAACATCCATGGTAAAGACGTAGAAGCACAAAGGCTCCTTCAGCCGGCTCCGCTTCAGAATGGAGAGCGCGCCGGTCAGCATCCCGTCAAATACGCCGTAGTTTCCGCAATATAAAAGATTGATCATATCAGATTCTCATTTTTGTTCCGCACCGGAACCGGATTGCGCATCCGGGCCGGGCGTTTCCTTTTTTCGGTAGGCGATCAGTTCGAAATCGGACATCTTTGCCCGCTCGCACATACAGGCATAGACTTCTTCCCGCAACTTCAGTGCTGCTGCCGGAACCGACAGGTCCGGGTCGGGATAAAAAGGCCCGTCCACGTAGGTGACCAGACGAAACCGCTCCGGATTCTTTTTCTTTTGGTAGGTATTTGTCAGACAGAATACCGGTTTTTTCAGCCGGGCCGGATATTTGAAAGTCTCAGATCCGAACGGCCGGATTTTGGTGTAATAGGGCCAGATATGCGCTTCGGGATAAATCATGATGACATGTCCCGCCTGCGCGTGATATTCCAGCGCTTTGGAAAATTTCTTCGCCGCGCCCAGAGTGTCCGGCAGCGGCAGCGCACCCATAGAGGGCGTTACCCGCCCCAGAAACGGCATGGACACATTGTTCGGATGCACGATGACATACGCGTCAAGCGGCCGGCAGATGACACCCGCCATGACCGCGTCGCCGGTCGGCTGCGTATGATTCCCGTACAGGAAGAAACCGCTTTTCCTGCAGGCTCTGAACTTGTCCCGCCCGATGACCCGATGACCGAATTTGCATTTCAAAAACAGCCTTGCCAGGGGCTTGGCGACAAGCCGGTACCAGAAAAAGTGGGTCAGACGCTTCCAAAGGGAGGTATGAATGTAGACGTAATCGTCTCCGATCCGCCGCGGCGTGATCTGAGCCAGAGAGAATTCATCCTTCAATTCGTCCTCATACTCTATTCTTTTCGGATATCTGTCCCGGTCTTTCACCTGTTCACCTCAGCGCGCAATGTTGCCTCATTATACTCCCAAGAGGGCTTTCTGTCAACCTGAGCACCGCCCGCGGAATGTCAGAACTGCTTCTTCTTTGAAGCGGCCTTCTTTTTTTGAGGATGCCGTACGGCCAGCTCGGCCTCCGGAACGCCGAACGTCTGCGCCAGTTTCCTGACCGCGGTCGGAGCCGGGCAAAGGCCCTGCTGTTCATAGTCCGACAGTTCCCCGGCCTTGATGCCGGTCAGGGAAGCAAGATAGGCCTGGGTCCACTTTCGTTCCTTGCGCAGGTCCGCCAGACCCAAAAGAGGCTTTTCGCACTCGGTTTCCACACAGGCCGGATCCAGCGAAAAGAACCTGGCCAGTTTGGTATAGACCCTCTTCGGATATTGGTAAACACCCCGCTCGTACCGGCTCACTTCTCCGGGTGTGACCCCGAGTGCCGAGGCGACATCCTCCTGCTTGTATCCTTGGTCGATTCTCATCTGGCGGATTTCAAAATAGGTGTATTTGGATTCCTCCAGCTTTTTCCCGCAGTACGGGCAATACTTGTAGTCCGGCTGTAACAGCAAATTGCAGCTTGCGCAGCGCATGGTATCTCTCCTTTTTGCACATAAACCCGGCAGAGCGGGAAATCCGCTCTGTCGGGCGCTTATTTCTTTTGGGCAAGAGCGTCAATGCTCCTGCGGCTCCACTCCACGGGACAGTTCCTTCTGCTCTTTTCCGAAGTCTTCGGTTTCTTTCTTGAGCGCTTTGGAAACGTTGAACTTGAATTCCTCGGGATGATCCACCACCACATGCGTATAGGACACGTCGATTCCCTTGGTCAGGAACACCTGTCTGTATTCGCGCAGAATGTCCCTCTCGACCTGATACCGGTCATCCTCCAGGCATTTCGCGACCAGACGGACCGCGACATTGGAATCCTCGTATGCGCACACGCCCTTGTAGAAGGGTCCTTCGACGATGGCGGGAATCCGCTCCTTCATCGTTTCCAGATTGTCCTTGAGCAGCTTTTCGATGATCTCAATCGGAACGTCGTACGGGAATTCGCAGTCCACCACGGCAACCGACAGCTCGCGCGACAGGTTGACCACGTTGCTGATGTCCGAATTGTTCACGATCTTGATGTTGCCCGCCCAGTCCTGCAGTTTGGTGCAGCGGATGCCGATTTCAATGACCGTTCCGCGGAAATCGTCGATGGTGATGATTTCGCCGACGTTGTATTCATTCTCGAAGATGATGAACATACCCGCGATGACGTCGGCAATCAGGCTCTGCGCGCCAAGGCCGATGACAAGGGTCAGGATTCCGACCGATGCCAGCAGCGCGCCGGTGTTTACGCCGAGCGCTTTCAGGATCAGGATAAACAGAGCCATGGCGCAAGCGTATTTCACGATTCCGTCAAGCAGGGACACAACGGTCTTTTTCCGGTCGTTCTTCTCCATGTGCTTTTTGAATGCGGTCCGAAGAATCTTGCTGATGAAATAGACCAGGAAGATGTAGATGATGCACCGGATCAGCACAGGCAGATGATTCTTGATGGAGACTCCGGCGGCACGGACGTCCCAGATGTACGTAGCCACCCAGTTCGAGAAAGCCGTATTCTTCGCAATCAGCGAAGCAATGATGACCACGGCAAAGACGAACACAAACGCTCCGCCGATAATCAGTTCCGCCAGGGTAAATGCTTTCCATACGCCCTTCTTCTCTTGCTTCTTGTCACTCATTTGAGTACCTCCAGCCCCTATGGCTCTTAATTGTAGATTTCATACGTCAGGGTGGTCATGGCCTCGCCCTTGAACGTATACTCTGCGCTCAGCGTTTCGTACTGATAAGCGTAATTGTTTCCTTGAATGCGGAAGTACAGCTGTTCAGCCTGTACATACTCCTCTCCGCTGCCCGACCAGACATAGCCGTCCGTATCCGCCATTGCCGTCAGGGTCACCGGCGTATACGTCTGACCGTCCAGCGAGACTTCGGCGCTGGCGGGATCCAGCAAAAGGTTCTCGTTACCGTAAATCCAGACGTTCACATCCGAATCTTCGTTGGCTCCGAAGCCGCCCTCAACCGACGTCAGCCGTTCCACGTCCTCAAAGGATCCCTGCATGGAATACTCTTCGATGCAGTAAGGAATTTCGTCCAGATCCACCATGACTCTGTATACCACGGCGTAATTGTATGCCTGCGGCAAGTCTTCCGCGTTGGTCATGACGCCCTCGTTGCGGTAGGTCAGAGTATCAAGCGTCATTCCTTCTTCGTTCAGAAGCGAGATGTCAACCAGGAGGTAAGCCCCGTCATCGCTCTGGAAATCGTTCTTGATGTACATGTTCCTGGTTCCGTCCCCGTTGTACGTCAGGATGACTTCATACGAGGAAGGATACTCGCCGTTGTACCGGGTGTTCCGCTTGGCGGTCAGGGCCGAATCCAGATCCAATGTGAAGGTCCGGGTCTTAACCACGTTGCCCTGCGCGTCTTCCAGCGTGCAAACCAGTTCATGCGTGCCGGAAGTATAGCTTGAAGCGAAATCGTCCGGGCTGAATACAATGCTGCCCTGCTCCGTGTAAACCTGTTCAACCTGCGCCACCTGGATGGAATTGTCGCGGATCCGGAGCACGGCGTCCTGTGAACCCGCGCCCGACGCCGACCACTCGAAGGCCGGAACGAACGCGCCGTTGGAAGCCTGCCGCGTCACTTTGACAAGAGAGAGGTTCAGACTCATCTCAAACTCGAATTCCCCTTCCGGCTCATAGGAACAGCTGCGGGCGTTTCCTCCGTACGGTCCGTCCATGGAAAGCTGCGCGCTCTGTACCCTCACAAGCGTTGCGCCTTCGCGAACCGGCACGGTGAACTCGGCGAAATCATATAGGAAATCGATTTCCTCCAGGTTGAGTTCCGCGACTTCGCTGTATCCGTCGTCGTACGCATAGGTCAATGTCAGGGTATGATACGTCTCCTCACCGGAGGGCGAGTTGATTGAAACCGCGAGGATCAGATCCCCGTTTTCGGATTCGCTGCTGCTCCGCATCACACTCACGGAGGGAGCGTCGAGCATCAGCAGGCCTTCCTTGGTTTCCTCAACGGTCTCAAGTATGCGTTCTTCCTGTCCGATGACCAGCAGCTTTTCGTACCGCACGTGCAGCGAACCTGCCGCCGGGACCGATTCAAAGACCAGTTCGGATTCCCGGGTCAGGACACTCTGTATTTCTTCCATGTCCTCATTGATCAAAGTGGCGCGGTAAGCGTAAGCCGCCTCGCCGCCGGCATCAAACCCGGTCTGAAGGGTCACCGTACAAAGATCTCCGTCTTCCCAGACGACTTCGGCCTCGGAAGCCAGAGGCGTCTGCATGGCAGCGCCGAAGGTCGTACGGTCCAGGGTCAGCGGAACCGTATCCGAACTGTACAGCGTCACAAAGTCGCTGTTTCCGTTCTGGTATCCGATGACGTAAGAATAGGATTGCGTATGGAAATCCAGCGGAACCGCCGCGGTGAATGTGCCGTCCGCCGTCAGTTGGAGTGCGATCGTTCCCTGCACGGGATTACCGGCGGGACCTCCGGTTTCGGCCTGGACCTGCGTCAGTTCGTATCTGAGTTCAAGCGCAATTTCATACCCGGCCTGCAGGGCGTTGGTCGTGCCCGTTACCTCCAGGCGGTCAAGGAACTCGGTGTTTGACACGTTCCCGACTTCGGGAATCAGGCGCTCCGATTCGGTCGTCTCATACAAATACACTTCCCGGAACTCGCCGAGCGATTCGTAGGTCACCGACGCAAACTCGTCGACTCCTTCAAGGGTGATCTGCGCGTCCCGTCCTTCGTACTGCGCCGCAATCTGTCCGTCCTGCCCGTAAACGGTCACCCGGTAGTAGAATGCGTCATCCCGGGAGGTGAATCCCGTGTTGAAAGACACCGTCCCGTTCTGCATCAGGGAGTAGATCTCGTCCGCGCTCACAGGCGTAAAGGTCGCGCCGTAATCGTGAGACTTCTGCAGGGCGCAAAGACCTGAATCGTAGAGTTCCTGCTCGATGTCCGCCCCGTCGGTGTAGACCAGTCTGAGCCGGTAGCTTGAGGTATCCTGATACACCGGAGCATCATAGGAAAAGATTCCGTCCGTAACTTCCAGTTCTGCCCGGATGGTTTCGGAGGTCTGTCCGTTCAGGGTCAGGATAAGGCTGGGCTGCGTGTCGTTGGGAGCCGAAAGCAAGTCGGTGTTCCCGCTGATGTGCAAATGGTTCACGGATTCGGTCACCTGTACCTGCGCGTTCGGGATAAACCGCTCGCTGGAATGGGTTTCGTATACATAATCTTCGGCAAACGCGCCGTGGGTCTCGTAGACCAGGACCGTCCAGTCCCCGGTCGGCAGAAGCACGGCCGATGCGTCCCTTCCGCTGTAGGAAGCGACTTCCCCGCCAGACGCGTCAAGCAGTCTTACGGTATAGTAGAACGTGGGGTCGTCCGAGGCAAAGCCCGTATCCAGGCTGAGCGTCAGGCCGTCTCCCTGCAGGGCATAGGCTTCATCCGCGCTCAGGATGGTCAGCCGGGACGGGAATTGGTGCGAAACCATAAGGGCGGTCTGTCCGCTGTCCTTCAGTTCGATCCATTCCCCGCTCAGATTCCGGTAATACAGAACGTACCGGTAGGTTGTGCTTTCCCTGTCCAGGGCCAGGACGGATTCAAACGCGCCCTGGATCGACAGCTCCTCGCTCCGCTCAGATCCCTGTCCGCCGTCCTGCGTCCATACCACCTTCAGCCCGGTGTCGTACGGAGCCTGCTGCAGATTGGTTGTCCCGGTCAGCGTCAGGTTTCCGGCGGTCTCATGGACCTGTACCCCCGATAGGACGGGAACAAATTTTGTGTAACTGGTCGACCCGTACAGATGCGGTTCGGCGAAGGCGCCCCACTTTTCGTACGTGACGGTCGTCCAATCGCCGCTCGGCGTCAGGGTAATGTAGGGATCGGTGCCCCGGTAGCTTGCCACCGTCGCTCCCGTTCCGTCGGTCAGTTTCACAACGTAGTAAAAGAGTTCATCGGTTGCGGAAAAGCCGGTCTGCAGCGGAACGGTGCCGTTGCTCTGGCCCGCCGCCGCGTGGTCCGCATCGATTTCTTCAAAGGACGCTCCGTACTCGTGCGACAGAGTCAGCGCCACATGCTCGGCGGACCGGATGACTTTATCCGTTCCGGCGGGCGTCCGGTAGGACAACGCGTAGGAGTAGAAGGCGGTATCATATTTCAGATCGATTTCGGTCTCAAACCGGCCGTTCTCGTCCGTTTCGAGTTCCGCCACAACCGTGGATTCCTCGGTCCCGTACAGGGTTATGCTCAGTTTTCCAACGGTCTCGTAATCTGCGTCGGTCAGGTTCATCACGCCCTCAAACCGAAGCCGGCTGAGTTCCTCGTGAACATCGACGGACGCTTCTCCCGCAAACACGGCGGAGGACGTGCTTTCGTATTGATGCACTTCCTTGAATTCGCCGTAGCGGGTATACGTCAGAGTTGTCCAGTCTCCGTCGGGAAGGATTTCAACGACGGTGTCCCTTCCTTCGTACGAGCCCCGGACCCGTCCCTCGTCATCGGTCAGGGTGATTCCGTAATAGAAGATCGGATCCTCGGCATGGAATCCGGTTTCAAACCGGATTGTCCCGTCTTCGGACTCGGCGGACAGAGCCATCGCCTCATCCGCGCTCAGGACTTCAAAGGAAGCCCCGTATGCATGGCTGAGCTGCAGGGCGGTCCGATTCTGCTCGAACAGGACCGTTTCCTTCCCGGCGGTATCCCGTCCCGTCAGGGTGAAGCGGAACGCGGTTTCCTCCTGCAAAAGGCCCAGCGTGCAGTCAAACGTGCCGTCCTCCTGCACGATCAGAGTCTCTTCCACGACACGTTCCTCATTTCCGTACAGAACGGCCCTGAGGTTCAGTTCGGTTCTATCAGACCCGCTCAGATTGGATGTGCCCTGTATGGTCAGGGCGCTGAGCGATTCCTCGACGTCCGCCTCTGCCTCGGGGATAAACACATCGTACCAGGTTTCCCCGTAGAGATATTCCTGTGCGAAATAGCCGACCTTGGCCAGACAGACGCGTACGAATTCCCCTTCGGGCTCGAATTCGACTGTTTCGTCGCTGCCCAGGTATTCCCCGACCGGTTCACCGTCGGGTCCGAACAGCTCAATCCGGTAACCGAACGCATCCGGATCTCCCCTGAAGCCGGAATTCCATTCGACCCGGCCGGAAAGGACATACTGGTCGTGCCATTCGTTGACGTCCGGCTCGGCCAGTTCGGCGCCGTAAACCGTTCGGTCGTAGCTGAGCTGCATCCGCTCAGCCGCCGCAAGCAGACGGGCGTCTTCCCCGTCTCCTTCATACAATTCATAACTGTAATACCGGTCCGAAAGGCCGACCGGAACCCTGACCTCCCCCACGGCATACATTCCGCCGTCCTGCTCAAGCAGTTCGACGCCGTAAGGCTCGGATTCCCCGGGCTCATCCGGAGAACTCAGCGTCACATACATGACAAGTCCCTGCGGCAGCTCCATTCCGCCTTCGGGATACACATACAAGGTAAGCAGCGTCCAGTCTTCCAATGCATCTATGTTCACGTGAAGCCGGTCTTCTCCCGGCTCATACCGGAATTCATAGCGGTCGTAAACGTGCTCCCGCCGAAGCATTCCGACCGAGGAATAGACAACCTGCGCAAGGCTTTCCCGGTCGGGAAGCGGGATACTCGCAACCGAATCGCCTCCGAAATAGGAACCGATGACTTCCCCGTTTTCGTCCAGGCATTCCACGCGCAGCGCGAACACGCCCGGCCGGCCGGTCGTAAAGCCTGTATCGAGCCGCAGGACCATTCCGTCCCCGGTCTGCTCCCATTCCCCTTCTTCGGGCGGAACGGGCGTATAGGAAGCGTCAAATTCAAGCAGCGAGCCTGACAGAGAATGGATTTCATCTCCTCCGGCCAGAACCTCCCCGTCTTCCTCTCCCGCGCGGAGCACCTTCCAGCTGTAGGAGGCGTCTTCATAATCCAGCAGAACGGACCAGGAGAACAGATTGCCCTGTTCGAACTCGATCGGTACGGTTTCGGTAAAGGTCTCGTTTCCGTACAGGGTGTAGGACAGGACCAGTCCCTGCGTCTCCTTTCCGGCCTCTACTTCGAACACCAGATAGGCGTCGCTTTCAAATACACCGGCATAGCGTACGGCCGTGGGTTCGGAAGGTCCGACCGGCTCTGACGCCCCGAGCTTGAGATACTTCTCGCCGACGCGGACCGTCTCCCCGCCGATGTTGCATTCCACATACAGGTAGAGTTCGTCGGTCTCAAGCCACGGACCTACCCAGAATTCACAGCTGAACTCGGTCTCTTCCTCCGGAATCTCATAGGAATCCATCTCTTCCTGTCCCGCCGTGATGTACAGCCGGTAATCCGAGCCGACGCCGTCCAGATCGGACAGGCGGACCAGACACAGATACCGAGCCTCCTCCATTTCCTGCTCAAAATCCGGCCGCGGCTCGTTTTCAAAGGCCATCCGCTCCAGCCGGATCAGCGCCCGCGGCTCCGCCCGGGAGAACGTGACGAAGGATTCGGAAAAATACTCGACGAAGCCACCGACCTCGCCGTTGTCTCCTGCCAGCCGCAGCCGGTAAGCCGTTCCCGGCTCCAACCCGTCGAAAAAGCCCTCCGTCCGGCCGGTCTGTGCATGCATGGAGGAGACAATTTCCTGTCCCTGCATCACCTGCCACTCGTAATCCTGCTTTTCGTTCAGTTCGGACAATTCGGCCGTATACTGGATGCAGTCCTGTCCGACTTCCAAGGCAAAGGAATCGACCGCGGGCGCGGGCTCAATCAGGTTGGTCAGCACCGCCACGCCGATGACGACAGCCGCGACGGCCGCCGCGACGCTGCCCGCCATGGCGCTGACCGATTCGGCCACCTTGTGGGTCAGGGTGCGGATTTTGGCCACGCCTTTAAGCTGACGACGGTCGGCCCGCCATGCTGCGTTCCGGTCATCCCCAGCTTTTTTACTGTTCCGTTTCTTTTCCCGCGCTTTTTTCTCAAAGAGATTCGCATATTCAGGGGCCGAACGGGCGCGGACCGGCTCGACCGAAGACTCCGGAATGTCCTGCAGATGCTCTGCGACATTCAGGGATGTCTGTTCTTCAATTTCAATTTGTTCGGGCGGAAAATAATGAAATTCTTCATACCGCTTAAACTCTGGGGCAGAATAATTTTCGTTTATTTTCATTCTCCCACCTCCGGGTCGCTTTCTCACCATAATTCAAAACACGTCAGGTGCAATCCGTCTGTCAAACCCCATTATAGCAAAACAATCTATATAAGTAAAGAGAAAACCGGAAACAAATTCCTACATTCTCTTTCTTTGGTAACTGTTATGTAAGGACCTTTGTCAAGCCCCTTCGTGATATTTGCTAACTTTTTTCTTCTACAGGGTGCAAGTCTATCGAAAGAATCTTGTGCAAACAGTTCTCGGCATTGGCCACTCTGTTATACGTGGATTGGTTAC
>JAFTBN010000076.1 GCA_017455185.1 Clostridia bacterium | reverse complement strand
TTGCGGCTTCCTTGCTCTCTGTCCTACGCTTAAACACTCGGTTTGCCCTACGTGCTCCAAGGACTCGATAACGGCTGCTTGCTAGGCTTTACCGTGTCGGATTCCCACCGACTATATATTCAGCACCGAACTGGCGCACCCCCCCGCTTTTCAAGACTGGAAAGAGTATAACACAATCTTTTTCAAAAGTCAATGTGAATTGCTCTTTTTTTTCACTTCCGATTTCATGCCGGAGTCCTTCCGATCCGCTGCAAAAAAGCGATGCATGTTTATTCATTGTTTTTTGAATAAATGCAAAAATAGTGATTATGCCATCATCGATTCTGAATAAGAAGAAGAATTTTGGAAAGAACATATACAAAAAAGAACGCCTCGTGAATTGACTTCCCGGGCATAAAAAAGTATAATAGGGGTGAAAGAATACATGGCCCCAGCGCAAGGAGTAAACATGATTGAACAGATGTTGCGGGAACTATCCCGTCAGGATGCAGAAGTGGCCCGGGCAATCGAGGCTGAATTGAAGCGGGAACGCGACGGGCTTGAACTGATCGCCTCCGAAAACGTAGTCTCCCCGGCCGTCCTTATGGCAACCGGAAGCATTTTAACCAACAAATACGCAGAAGGCTATCCCGGACACCGGTACTACGGCGGATGCGAGTGCGTGGACGTCGTCGAGCAGCTGGCGATCGAGCGGGCCAAAACTCTGTTCGGCGCCCGGTATGCCAACGTGCAGCCCCATTCCGGTTCCCAGGCAAACACCGCCGTATACGTGGCGCTCCTGAACCCGGGAGATCCGGTCATGGGCATGTCCCTGGCTGACGGCGGCCATCTGACGCACGGCAGCCCGGTCAATCTTTCGGGCAAATACTACTCATTCACTCCTTACGGTCTGAACGAAAAGACCGAGACACTGGATTACGACGAACTGGAAACCCGGGCCCGTCAGATTCATCCGAAACTGATTGTCGCCGGAGCTTCCGCCTATCCGCGCGTTCTGGATTTCAAACGACTTTTCGAAATCGCGCACGGAGTCGGCGCCTATCTGATGGTCGACATGGCACACATCGCGGGACTGGTCGCCGCCGGCGAGCATCCCTCGCCCATGCCCTGGGCGGACGTCGTAACCACCACGACCCATAAGACACTGCGCGGTCCGCGCGGCGGTCTGATCCTGACCAACAGCGAAGAGATTGCAAAGAAAATCGACAAAGCCATCTTCCCGGGCATTCAGGGCGGCCCCCTGCTGCACGTCATCGCCGGAAAAGCCGTGTGCTTCAAGGAGGCTATGGAACCTTCCTTCAAGACCTATCAGCATGCAATCGTCGAAAACGCAAGACGTCTGGCGGCGGATCTGCAGAATGAAGGATTCAGGCTGGTCAGCGGCGGAACCGACAATCACCTGATGCTGGTGGATCTGCGTCCGATGCACATCACCGGACAGGAGATGGAACAAAGGCTCGACTCGGTCCACATCACAGTCAACAAAAACGCCATTCCCAACGATCCCGAAAAGCCCTCGGTCACTTCGGGCATCCGGGTCGGAACCCCTGCCGTCACTTCCCGCGGCCTTGGCCCGGAGGAGATGGACAGACTCGCGGTTCTGTTCCGCCTGACCGCCCTTTCGTATGAGGAAAAGGCTTCCTTCATCCGCGAAGAAGTACGGGCTATCTGCGAACGGTATCCCCTCTATCAGTAAAAAACGCCCCGGCGATCCATTCCCGGGCCTACAAACAATTTTGCGGGCAGCGCCGGGACGGGTGCTGCCCGCAAAACCTTTTTCTCTTTTTCCCCGTTTTTCCTTGCAATCCCGGAGACAAACCCGTATAATGAAACCACCGAAATAAAGCGAGGTACCTGCGATGTTTACCCCCTATCTGCTCGAACCGAAATATCCGGTCTCAGACCTGGTCGTCATCACAACAAGCGTCACGGATTACAAGGCGGACCCAACCGGCAAGGAAGACGCGTCTCCTGCCATCCAGGCCGCCATTGACGACGTGGCCGCCGTCGGCGGAGGCGTCATCTATCTGCCCGAAGGCCATTACGCCCTGCGCACCCCCCTGGTCGTCAGGACCGCCGTTACCCTGCGCGGAGAATGGATTTCCCCTGAGGACGGGCATGCTTCGGACAAAGGCACGATTCTCGAATGCTATGTGGGAAAGAACGACCCGGACGGAACGCCTCAGGTGACCCTGAAAGCCTGCTCCGGCATCCAGTGCGTTACCTTTTATTATCCCGAACAGACCTTTGAAGCGCCCGTTCCCTACTCCCCGACCGTGCGTCAGGACGGGGTGGACAGCGCCACCATCGAAAACGTGACGATGATCAATCCCTGGCGCGGCATGCAGTGCGGTCCCGACGCAAACGAGCTGCACTATCTGCACAACGTCTACATGACGCCGATGTTCCAGGGTCTTTTCATGGACCGGACAACCGACATCGGGCGGATGTTCCACCTGATCATCGAGCCCTCCTTCTATGCTTCCTTTGTGCCGGGAACGGATCTCGAAAAACTGCGCCATTACATGCTTCGGAACGTCACCGGCGTGTTCATGGCCCGTTCTGACTGGGAATACGGATACGACATCCGGGTCAGCTACTGCCACATCGGCTTCCTGATCACCACCCTGACGGATTCGCCTCCCAACTCCCAGCTTTCCTCCCTGCATATGTACAACTGCGACATCGGATTTCAGCTGATCAACGTCAACCCGTACGGCGTCGCTCTGTCGGACAGTTCCATCGTGTCTGACCGGCCCGGACTGACTGCCGCCATCGTATCCGAGAGCAGTTTCCGTACGGTCATGCAGATCTGCTCGACCCGGTTCGAAGGCCCCTATCCGTATCTGGTCTGCCATCAGGGCGAAGGAGAACTGGCCTTTGCGCACTGTTCCTTTGCCGGCTGGAGCGAAGCGGCCATGGTGCAGAAATCGGGCGGGCTTTCGGTGGTCGGCTGCTCGTTTGAGGAAGCCGGAAAAGACCGGCCTCACCTGATTCTGGAAAAGACCATCGGCGGCGCTCAGCTGCTCGGAAACGCATTCCGGGGCGGCGCGGTTCTGAAATACGACGAAGAGGCCGAATCCTCCATCCTCTTTTCCAACGAAGCCCCCGCCCTCTCGGTTCCCCCCGTCGGCGGGCACAAGGATTACCCCGGCTCCGTCTATCCGAAGAGCCATGCACTCTTTGTGGCGACCGATTTCGGTGCAAAGACGGACGGACAGACCGACTGTACCGCTTCCATCCAGAAAGCGCTGGATGCCGCCGGGCAAAAAGGCGGCATTGTGTACCTTCCCGCCGGACTTTACCGGGTGGAAGGACAGCTCTCCATCCCGGCCGATGTTCAGTTGCGCGGCGTTTTCCAGGTTCCCTGCCATACGCTGGGCGGCGGAAGCGTTCTGATGACCTATGCAAACCGGGACAACGAGAACGGCGAACCTTTCATCCAAGCGGCTGAACATGCAGGTCTGTTCGGCGTGGTGATTTATCATCCCGAACAGGATGCCGCTCATCCGCACGCCTATCCCTGGGCCTTCCAGGCACGCGGCTTTGACTGCTATGCGGTCAATACCGTCTTTGTCAATCCCTGGCTCGGCGCGGATTTCGCCACCTATCCCTCCAACGGGCACTACATCTCCTACATTTCGGGCGCGCCGATCCGATGCGGCATCTATTGCGGCAACAACAGCGGCGAAGGATGGGTGGAAAACATTCAGTACAATCCCCATTACTTCTTCCGCACAAATCTGCCCAACAAACCGGTGAAATGGACCGAATTCTGGCACAACCAGATCCAATACCTGGAAGCTTTGAAATTCGGATACAATGAAAACGAGCACCTGATGGGCACCTTCGTCTTCGCGGCCAACCACGGTCTGATGTTTACCCTGCAAGACGGAAAAGGAACCAAGGGGAAATTCATCGGGCACGGAACCGACGGCGGACAGAACGGCCTCTATTTCGAGGGATGCGACAGAGTGGATCTGATCAACACCGAACTTGTCACCATCGAGGCACCCAAAAACCGGATGTATTTTGAAGCGGCCGAAGGAGCAAAAGGCAAAATGGTCCTTTACAATACGCTGATGTGGGGCGCTCCCCACCGGGCGGTCGTGGTCAACGGAGGAGACGTGGAATTCCAGCTGCTCAACGTCGTCGACCCGGGCAAAACCGCCCTGACCGTAACCGGCGGGCAGGCCGTATTCAGCCAGACCTATTTCTACCGCAACGGAGGGCACCTGAGCCTGCACGGCGGCACGTGTCATATGATTGCCTCCATGTCGCCCCGTCGCGTCCGCAAAAACCAGGACGGCACCTCTGAAATCCTTCCGCACGACACCGAACTGGACACGTTCCAGAGCGGCGGGACCCTGACCGAGTCGTTCACATTCACCAAATAGACCTTACAGAAAGTCACCCGGACAGCTGACCCCGGACGCATTTCGCGCCCGGGGTCTTTCCGTATCCTTTTGCTTCATTCCGCTCCCTCGGTCTTCAGTCCGAAAAAGCCTTTTTCAATGCGGTATCCCTTTCCTTTTACAGTCCGGATCAGGTCCAGACCGCACAAATCCCGGATTTTCCGGCGCAAATGACTCAGGTGAACCCGAACAGGATTGCTTCCGTCCTTTCCCTCTTTGCGCTCCAGATCCGCGGCAGGCACATACGCCCCGTCGGAATGAAGAAGAACAGACAGCAGCCGGAACTCGGCGGGCGTCAGGGCCACGGCGGCGGAACGGTAAACCAGACGGTTTTCCAAAAGAGTCAGGCGCCTTTCATCCTGCCCTGGCAATGTTTTATCCCCTTTGTCGGACCGTTCCGGATCCCGGACCAGCCTGGCACATTCCCTGAGTGAAAACGGACGCCGCAGCAGAATCGCCCGGTGAGCAGAACGGACATTTGAAAGCCGCTCCTGGCCGGAAAAGATATAAACGGAAGGAATCACGCCGGTCCGGCTCTTCTGCGGAACGGTGTCCAGATCCCAGAAATAGAATCCGGCCGGGTCCGCATCCTCTCCGGGATCGGATGAAAGACAGGCAAACGAATAAACCGGCTCCTCAAACAATGGGCGCATCAGGTCGCGCAAAGCGGGATCGGTTGAAATCAGATATACATTCAAGTCCGGTCCGCCTTTCCGAGCCGCATGAGCAGTTCCACCATTTCTTCTTTCGTTGTAGCATGCATCAGTTCGTTCCGAAGAACAGCTGCCCCTCTCATCCCTTTGGTATACCAGGCCATATGCTTTCTCGCTTCCGGGATTGCCACCCGCTCCTCCTTATACCGGAGCATATCCTCCAGGTGCGCCAGCGCCGTTTCGATTCTCTGCCCCGGTGACGGTTCCGGCATTTCCTTTTCGTCCAAAGCAGCCCGGATCTGCTCGAAAATCCAGGGATTGCCCAGGGCCCCGCGCCCTATCATCACCCCGTCGCACCCGGTTTGGCGGAACATGCGGATTGCGTCCGGGCCCGAGAAGACGTCGCCGTTGCCGATGACGGGAATCTTTACGGCCTGTTTGACGGCCCGGATCTGATCAAGGTGCACACCCGGTCCATACATCTGGGCACGGGTTCTGCCGTGCACGGCAATCAGATCCGCTCCGGCGTATTCGGCTCTTTTTGCAATTTCCGCTCCATTCAGATGTTCCCCGTCCCATCCGACCCGGATTTTGACACTCAGAGGAAGCGAAATCCGTTTCCGCACCGCGCGGACGATTTCCTCCAGCCTCTGCGGATCTTTGAGCAGGGCGCTTCCCTCCCCGTTGGAAACGATTTTCCCGACCGGGCAGCCGAAATTCAGGTCGATGGCGCACGGCGTTGCCAGGCGGTCGCATCCCGCATAACTCCCCGCTTCCACCATGGCGGCCGCTTCCGCCAGATAATCCGGCTCGCTTCCGAAAAGCTGTACGGCAACCGGCACGTCATCCGCATCCAGAAAGGCGAGTTTTCCGCTTTTGGCCAGAAGAGCCGCCTTTTCCCCTTTGGTTTTTTTCTCGTAGCAGAGAGACTTGGCGGAAATCATTTCGGTATAGGCATATTCCGCTCCGTGTGCCCGGCAGATCCGACGGAACGAAACGTCCGAAATGCCCGCCAGAGGGGCCAGGAACAATCCCGACCGTACGATTTTGTTTTTTATATCAACCATTCTCTTCACTCCCCGATTGTTCCGGGCGGAACCGGTCCTCCCGGATAAAATCCGGACGGTATTCCGCACTGGCGCTGTCTTTCTGCTGCCGGTATCCCGAAAAGCCCAGTCGGTTGGCATACCCGACCACGCTCTCGTATTCAAAGGTGGTGACACGCCGGTTCAGTTCGGGATACTCCCCTTTGGGCTGATAGTCCGGCACGTATTGACTGAGAAGCGACAGACGGACATCCCCGACCCCGACGGTCTCTTTTATGAGGTCCAGCACGCCAAACGAATCCTTCCGGCACCCCGGAAGCACCAGATGACGTACAAGAACCCCGGAAATGAGCATGCCGCTTTCGTCAAAGCGGCACGGCCCTGCCATTTCCACCATACAGGCAAGAGCCTCTCTTGCGACCCCGGGATAATCCGGAGCGCCCGAATACCGGGCGGAAAGCTCGGGGCTTGCGTATTTGAAATCCGGAAGAAAAACGTCGACCAGGCCGGCAAGCCGCTTCAGGCTTTCGACCGATTCGTATCCGCTGCTGTTCCAGACCACGGGCAAACCGATTGTCTCCCTGACCTGCCTGAGGACCGGAAGCAGTGCGGAAAGGTAATGGGCCCCCGTGACCAGATTGAGATTGTGAACGCCCTCTTTCGCCAGCTCCGCGATTTTGTCAATCAGTTCGGACGGAGACATCGCTTTCCCGTACCGTTCCTGGCTGATTTCCCGGTTCTGGCAATAGACGCAATGCAGATTGCAGCCGGTCAGGAAAACAGCTCCGGAACCGTTCTTTCCGCTGATGCAGGGCTCCTCCCAAAAATGCGGGGCGACCCTGGCCACCCAGATCTGTTCCGGCATGCCGCAAAACCCGACCTGTCTTTGACGATTCACCTGACACTGCCTCGGGCATTGCGCGCAAAGTTCCATTTTTCTCTCCTCATTTTCGTCGCTGTGCCTGTATTATACACCAGGCAAACCGGTTTGACAACCGAATCTTCCGCCTTGCCCGCGCCCCTTTTTTGTCCCGTAATCCGAAAAATTTGAAAAATGCTTCCACATCCACCCTTTCTTCGTGTATAATAGAAGCAATGAAACATACGGGAGGAAACTGCTTTGACTTGGGAAGAAATCCGTGATTCTTTTGTTCAGGGATGTGTGGACCTTGCCTGGAAACTTCTGGCCGCGCTCATCATTTTCATCCTCGGCAAACTGGTCATTACCTTGATTCTGAAAGTCTTTTTCGGAAAGAAACTGTTTAAACGCGCCGACCCCATGGTAAAAAGCTTCATGCGGTCGTTTGTAAAGGCAATTCTTTGGATTGTCGTCTGGATTATGATTGTCTGCACTCTGGGTGTGGAGGTCGCATCCGTTGTAACGGTACTGGCTTCTGCCGGCGCCGCGATTGCCCTGGCGATGCAAGGGGCCCTGTCCAACCTGGCCAGCGGCTTCCTTTTGATGATTTTCCGTCCTTTTGAGCAGGGTGAATTCATCGAATGCGCCGGAAACACCGGAACCGTCATCGAAGTCGGGCTGTCCAACACCACGCTCCGCAAGCCGGACAACGTACACGTCATCATTCCGAACAACATCCTGATCGCCAACCCGATCACCAACTATTCAAAGGAAGATACCCGCCGTGTGGACATTCCGCTCGACGTGGCCTATGGAACCGATCTGCAAAAGGTCAAGGACGTCATTCTGGAAACCGTATCCAAAAACGAGATGGTTCTCCAGGATCCGGCTCCCTTCATCCGTCTGACCGAAACCAAGGATTCCTCCATTCTCTTCACGCTCCGCGTCTGGACCGCGAAGGACAATTACTGGCCCTGCCGGTTCGACATGGTGGAACAGTGCATCACCGCCTTGCAGGACAACGGAATCCAGATTCCGTTCCCGCAGATTGACGTGCATATGAAAGACTGAGAATGAAAACCGAAGAAAAACTCAAACAACTTCTTTCGGACAAGGGACTGACCATATCAAGCGCGGAATCCTGCACCGGCGGCCTGATTGCCAAACGCATCACCGACATTCCGGGCAGTTCGTCGATTTTTCTCGGTTCCCTTGTTACCTACACCAATGAAATGAAGTGCAAATTGCTCGGAGTCAGTCCCGAAACCATCCGGACGCACACCGAAGTCAGTTTCGAATGCGCCACGGAAATGGCAGAAAGGGTCCGTCTTCTGACCGGAGCCGATATCGGCCTCTCCACAACCGGATTCGCCGGTCCCGGAGGCGGGACGCAGGATAATCCGGTCGGAACAATCTACGTGGGAGTGAGCACAAAGGACGTCCGTTACTCCGTCCGCCTTTCCCTTCCGCCCGAACTAAGCCGCAGCGCCATGCGCAGCAAAGCCGCAGGCACCGCCCTGACGCTGGCCCTCCGGGAAGCAAAAAAGCTGTAAATCCATCCAGCCGGTTCCGAACGACAAAACGGGCCGGCTGTTTTTCAAGTCCGCTTTGGAGAAAACGCCGGCAAAAAAGCAAAGAATCCCGCCTTTCCGTGTCTAGGGCTTTCGCAAAGTTATAACCCTTGAATAATCGCTTGTTTGGGGCCATTTTCCGCACTTTTTTAAGATGGCCTCAAACTTTTTTTGAAAATGTATTGTATATCGTGCCAATACATAGTATAATGGAAGCATGAAGTATCCGGAATATGTTTCCAAATATCGGCCAAAAGGAACCATTGTCAAATCCGTTCGCGGAGTC
>JAFTBN010000075.1 GCA_017455185.1 Clostridia bacterium | reverse complement strand
CGAATTATTGTCCTTTAATGTTCCGTCAATGATTTGCGTCTTTCCTTCGTATTTCTTTGCACGATTAACCAGGAATCTTTGAATGCTTACATATTCAAGACCGGTATCCCGCAGAAAAGCAGAGATGGTATTCTCGGACAAGGCAATATTTGGAAGAATCTCCGACAGATAGGATGTTTCATATTCCATCTTGATGTCTCTGTTTTTGATATCCGGTTCACATGTGCGAAGCAAAGCAATCCCATATAGTTTTTCTGCATCAGGTGCCGGAAACACGCTTTTCAAATCCTGCAAAAGGGGTTTTCCGACTTTATGAGCAACTGTAATGGTCCCGTATGTTTTGATGTTGATCTTCTTTTTCTCTTGAACCTTTTTAGGAACAGCCCGTATTTCTACATACTTGCCGTCTTTGATTTCACCAATTGTGCCTAAATCGACGGTCCGGGGTGTTTTCTTCCCGGGCACGCGCCGGCTGGTTCTTTTGATGACAAGGTAACGGCCGAAAGCCTCTTTTATAATGGTGCCGCGCGGTCTTGAAACGCTCTTGATTTCCTCTGGAATAGGCATATGATAGCTCCTAAAAATATAGATTGGTTATCCCATCTACTATTATACTATAATACGGATAAAATGTCAACAAGATTTGGAAAGAAAACTGATAAAAAGTGTAAAAAAATAGCGTTCCTTGTTTCATTGAGAAAAGAACGCTAAATGCTTTTGACTATTGTAGATGGGAAACCTTTGGGGATTCTTTATTTGAATGCGCCGGGCAAAAAAGGACGAGGGTGTGCCAAATGTTTGGGTACGGCCGGCCTGCTCGTCATACCGGAAAAGAACGTCCCCAGGTTCAAAGAACTTCGCGTCCGATTCTGCGGGGATAAGGACAAAGGCGGGATCACAGCGTTTAGGAAAGATAAAAGCCGGCAAAGAATGCAATACGGACGCATGGAATGCCATGGGCTCATTTTTAGCTTTTCCTTTCCAAACAAAAAAAGAGAAGAACCATCTTTTTTGATATTTGCTTGACTTGGATTTCGGATTATAGTAAAATTGGAATGGATTTGTGTAAGCAGATCCTAGCGATCCCCGATTGGGGCAGGGAGGCTTGAAATGAAAAATACAATGCGCATTTTGGCTTTGACGCTGGCTCTTCTGATGCTGGTTCTGGCTTTTGCCGCTTGCGGTGCAAAGACGGAAACGCCGGTGAATGAGGAGACAACCAAACAGGGTCAGGGCAACAACGAAACAACGCCGGGCTCAGTCAAGGAGACCGAGACCGAAGCGCCGAAATCGGCCTGGGAGGTGTTTCAGGATCAGCACAAGAGCGAGACGCTGAGCGACAAATACAAGGATGAGGATTTTGTCGTTTCCACCTACCCGGATGACGAACAGATCTGGGGCGATGTGGACTGGGTCGGAACCGATATGACGGGCGACGTCATCGGCGACGCGGTATACACACGGAACAGCATGGTGGAGGAACTGTACGGAATCACGGTGGTTGCGGAACCCCGCGAGGATTACGCTTCCTATACCGGCTTGCAGCGTGAGATTCAGAGCGGACTGTCCTCTGCGGACCTGATCAATCTGCCTTCCAAAAATGCATTGATCCTGGCGCAGCAGGAACTGCTTCAGAATTTCAACCAGTACGAGGGCATTAAACTCGATTCCGAGTGGTGGGATCAGAACATCATCCGCGATCTGAGCATCGGCGACACCTGCTTCGTCCTGACGGGCGATATCGGAACCATGTACAAGAAGTCCATCGCGGTCATCATGTTCAACAAGGAATTGCTTGAGACCGTGGATTATTCGGAAATCGGCAATCCGTACGCATTGCGTCACAACAGACTGTGGACCATTGAAAAAATGGTCGAGCTGGGACAGCTTGTTTCCGAAGATATGAACAGCGACGACCAGTACGATGAGAACGACCGGTACGGCCTGATTTACTTCTGCAACATCGCGTCCTCCGCCATGATCGGCGCAGGCGTGAAATATACGACCAAAAATTCAGACGGCATTCCGGAACTGACATTCTACGATGAAACCACCGTGGACATTCTGTATGAACTTTCCGAGCTGCTGTATGAAAAGACGCTGGCTTGGTCCTGGAACGCAAACGGAAAGAACGAGGATACGGCTTTCAAGATGTTCCAGCAGGATCAGGGACTGTTCTATTACGGAGAGCTGCACGCGGTTGCGACCATGCGTTCCATGGTTTCCAATTTCGGAATTCTTCCGATGCCTCTGTTTGACGATGCACAGGAATCCTATCATCATACGGTCAACCCGGACGTGGCAGCCTTCTATGTGGTGCCCGTTACCAACGAGGACAGCGAGCGCACCGGCCTGATTATGGACGCACTGGGCGCGGCTTCCCGCGATTATCTGACCGAAGCGTATTATGAAAAGGTCCTGATGGGCCGTGTAACCCGGGACGAGGAATCCCGTGAGACCCTGGACATTGTCATCAACACCATCAACTACGACATCGGCATTCAGGCGGACATCGGTATCGCCGAGATGATGAAGAAACTGGTTGACTCGTGCAAGACAGATCTGGCGGGCGAGTGGTCTTCGCAGGAAGGACCCATTCAATCCAAACTGGATGACATTCTGAAAGCGTTCGGCGTTGAATGACATCAATCTCTAAAAAGAAAAAAGGGAAAGGCGCCGCCTTTCCCTTATTTAAGGAGGATACCATGACTTTTTACGATAAATTGGACAGACTTCGCCATTCCCGTTACGGGTACTGGTCGGACCGTATTGTGGCGGAACTTGGATATGCGGTCAATACCAACGAGGTCAACGGACACAGATTTGACCGGGAAATCAATGAAGCGGCAGACATTCTGCTTGCCGCCGTGGACGCGCAGAGCGTCATTACCAAACGTCAGGCGCTTGAGGCGGAAAGCAAAATCGCCGTCATGTCAGAACTGTGCAAAAAGAATACCGTGCATATGATTGCGCACGCCCACATCGATATGAACTGGATGTGGGGATACAACGAGACTGCGTCTGTGGTGGTGGATACCGCCAGGACCATGCTGGACCTGATGAAGGAATATCCCCAGTTCAAGTTCTCGCAGTCCCAGGCTTCCATCTATCAGGTGCTGGCGGATTTTGCGCCGGATGTGCTGCGGGAAGTCAAACGCCGTGTGCACGAGGGACGTTGGGAAGTGACCGCTTCCTCCTGGGTCGAAAACGACAAGAATATGCCCAACGGGGAATCCATGGCCCGTCACATTCTGTATACGAAACGGTATCTGTCAAAGCTGCTGGACATTCCGGAAGAGAGCATGGAACTGGATTTCGAGCCGGATACGTTCGGACACAACGTGATGCTGCCCGAGATTCTTTCGGCGGGCGGAGTCAAGTACTACTATCACACCCGTGCCTATGAGGGCGTGCATCCGGTGGTCTGGAAGGGGCGCAACGGAGCTTCGGTGCTGGTTTACAGAGATCCTTCCACCACAGGATACAACGGCTCGGTTCATCCCGAATACGTCAACCGCGTTCCGCTGTTCTGCAGCCAGTATAAGGTCAACTGCATGATGGAACTGTACGGAGTGGGGGATCACGGCGGCGGACCGACCCGGCGCGACATTGAGCGTTTGATGGACATGCAGAAATGGCCGGTTATGGCGAACATCAAGTTCAGCACCATGCATGCGTACTTCCACGAACTTGAGAAATTCCGCGATGTACTGCCTGTGGTCGAAGGGGAGCAGAACTACATCTTTACCGGCTGCTATACGTCCGAATCCAGAATCAAGACAGCCAACCGGATTGCAGAAACCCGTTCGCAGGAGAGCGAAGCGCTCTGCGCGGCGGCCGGAGCCCTGGGCGCTCCGAGCCAGGTCGGCTCGTTTGAGCAGAGCTGGCACAACATCCTGTTCAATCATTTCCACGACATTCTGACCGGCTCGGGCATCATTGAGACCCGGGAGTACGCGATGGGGATGTTCCAGCGTTCCATGACGGCGGTGAACATCAACGCCAACCGCGCCATGCGGTATCTGGCGTCCAAAGTGGATACGTCTTCCATTCAGACCGAGAAGGATCTGAACAGCATTTCGGAAGGCGGCGGAGTCGGATTCCGCGTCGGACCGAACAACTTCTATACCATGCCCCGTG
Organism: Clostridia bacterium; assembly: GCA_017455185.1. GTDB lineage: Bacteria > Bacillota > Clostridia > Oscillospirales > CAG-272 > RUG14240. Next base: position 72,436 of record JAFTBN010000075.1, on the reverse strand, counting down.
CGGAGCGGGGAATGGGCCGCAAGAGAATCATTCATCTGTTCAATACAACTCAATACGATTACGACGGCATCACCGAGATTTCGGTCTTCGACTGGCCGGTGGAATCGCATCGCGCGCTCTTTTCCGACGCCGAAGGGAAGGAAACCGGCTGCAAGTGCATCAACGGCGGTTCCCATTACTGGGGGCATGACGTCAAGGAATTCGCGGTTCACGTCAAGGTGCCCGCATTCGGTTATGCGACCTATGTTCTTTCGGAGCGATCCATCACTTCCGTCCCGACCACGATGGAGAATCACGACAGGCGGGACGATTACAGCGATGAGGACATCGTGATGGCGAACGGAAAAATCCGCGCCGTCTTCGATCATGCGACGATGGAACTGAAATCGCTGGTCGATCTGGAAAGCGGACGCGAAATGCTTCGGGAACGCGCCGGATTCTTCCGCCTGATTGAGGAGAACAAGATTCACGGCATGTCCGCCTGGCGCGTCGGCGACCGGATGCGTGTGACCAATCTCAACCGTGCATCCAACGTTGTGGTTTCCCAGATCAATCTGGGAGGCGTAAAACAGTGGGTTACGTATACGCTGAAATTCGGCGAGCGTTCCAAAATGACCTGCTCGGTTGTGCTGGGAGAAAACGCGCGGGTTCTGGATTATCAGACCAGCATTGATTTCCATGAAATCACCAACGACGAGATGACGCCTCAGGTGAACTTCTGCCTGCCTTTCGGGTATGAAGCGAATCGGTTCCGCTACGACATTCCGTTCAGCACCATCGATCGTCCTGCCATTGCGCACGATGTGCCGGCCAACTCGTTTGTGGCGCCCGTTCCGGTTGAGGAAGGCGCGCCGGCTTTGATGCTGACCACGGATACCCGTTACGGATACAGAGCCTGGGACGGTGCGGTTTCGGTGGACCTCATCCGGGGCTCCAATGCGCCGGATCCGTATCCGGAATACGGCGTGCACGTCATCCGCATCGGCGTGGGTGTGGCGTCCGATTGCGGACAGGATCATCTGTTTGCCATCAACGCGGCATTCCAGCACGGTGTGATGATGTGTTCTGCACAGACGGCCCGGGCGAAGAAGGACGCGACATTGCCTTTGTGTGGCCGGCTGTTTGAGGTCAAGGGCAATGTGCAGGTGCATGCAGTCAAATCTCCGGAAGAGGGAGAGGGCCTGATAATCCGTCTGGCGGACACCGACGGACAGGGCGGAGCGTTTGCCCTGAATTTCCACGTGCCGGTGGCGGAGGCCTGCTATGTCGACCTGACCGAGCACGAGACGAAGGAAAAAGGAAAACTGACCGTAAAAGGCAATGCGGTTTCCGGAAAGATGGAAGGATATGCCATCCGGACCATCCGCGTCGCACTGAAATGAAAAGAGCGTAGTATAAAAAAGTAAAGCGTGAAGTCCTTCGGTCCTTTGGGCGGAAGGACTTCTGCGAAAAGGAGGACTTATGTTCAATCTGATTGTGGGTATATTGATTTTGGCCGTAGGGCTTTTTGTCGGTTTTTATTTGCTCAAGAAGAGCAAGGCATACGGGGCAAAACCCGGTTATAAGATGGCGGGAATCGGGACGCTGGCAGCGGCCGGCGTCGTATGTGTGGTGTTGATTGTATCTTCCATGATGATCAGCGTCCCGACCGGTCACACGGGAGTGGTGACGGTTTTCGGACGGGTGGAGAATTACACGCTGGATGCCGGTATGCATGCCAAGGCACCCTGGTCCAAGGTCATTACCATGGACAACCGTGTGCAGAAGGCTTCGGTCAATCTGTCCTGCTTCTCCTCGGATATTCAGGAAGTGCAGACGGTGTACACGCTGAACTACCAGATCAACAAGAACAACGCGCAGGAGATTTACAGCACGGTCGGTATTTCCTATTACGATACGGTCATCACGCCCAATGTGGCAGAAGCCGTGAAGACCATCATGGCCCGATATACCGCCGAGGAACTGATCGGATCGCGGGACAAGCTTGCTTCCGAAATAGAGACTCTTCTGACCACGCAGCTGCGCCGATACAACATTGAGGTGGTTTCTACGGCGATTGAGGACATGGATTTCACCGACGCGTTTACCAACGCGGTGGAGGAAAAGCAGGTCGCCGCGCAGAACAAGCTGAAAGCCGAAATCGAGCAGCAGCAGAAGACCATTGAGCAGCGCGCCACATCCGAGCGTGACGTCATCAAGGCGAACGCGGAGGCAGAAGTGGCCAAGATTCAGGCCGAGGCAGACCTTGAAGTAACCAAGATTCAGGCGGATGCGGCCGAATACGCAGGCCAGAAGGAAGCGGCAAAGAACCGTGCGATTTCCGAAGCCCTGACCGAAGAACTATTGCAATACTATTATGTCCAGCAGTGGAACGGCGTTCTTCCGCAGACCTACCTCGGTTCGGACAACGTCAGCACCATCATCGGACTGGGCGGAGACAAAACCTCATCGAGCGCAACGGTTCCGACTCAGGTTCCGTCCTCGGTTCCCGCCGAGCCATAAGAAAAGCGAAGGAAACTTCCGGCCTTTTCCAAGGAAGTGATTCCGAACAAAAGAAAGACCCTTACCCGGGGGATATGGAGATATCCCTTTCGGGTACGGGCCTTTTTCGGTTCTTTCGTTTTTCCGTGTCCAGGATCATGAACCGGGTCTTTTTTGTTTGTCCGAATACGCTCTATCCGCATCAAATCCCTGTTCAGGGGGAAGGCTTCGTGGTTTGCCGGGTACAGGGCTTTGGGCTGTGCCTTCAGGCTTCCTCGCCCGGACGGCGGGCCAGATATTCGCCAAGCGAGGGTACTTTCTTCCCGCTCAGGGTCACGTCGGGTTCTGCGTTGAGCATGGATTTGAGAATGGCCTCCTCGGCGCATTCGCCGATGGCGCGGAAGGGAATGTCCATTCGGTCCTCGCGAAGGGCCCGGAGATGGTAGAAACTGCCTTCTTCGGTCCGGGGCGCGGTCGTGAAACCGACGGCAATCTCGCCGCTTCCGTGCCCGATGTACGAACCGAGTCTGGCCATCCCGACCGAGGCGCGGCGCAGGACCCGTCTGAGCTGGCGGGCGGAAAGGGGCAAATCGGTCGCGCAGACCAGGATGATGCTTCCTTTGTCGCAGGGAGCAAGGTCATCGGGGAGCGTCGCGTCGCGGAAATCCTTGGCCGAGCCGTAATTGCTTTGGACCAGGATGCCGATGGTATAATCGGTCTCATCGATGCGCATGACCCGGGAGGAGGAACCGATGCCGCCCTTCATACCGTAGCAGGTGGTGCCGCGGCCGGCTCCTACCGCACCTTCTTCGAAGGTGTCCGAGGCCGAGGCAATGGCAGAAAGGACTTCTTTTTCCCCAATGGGGCGCTGCGCGATATCCGACAGACCGCTGTCGTTGCATTCGCAAACAACCGGATTGACCGAAGTCAGACGGAATCCGTCTTTGGCGCAAAGATCGATCATATAGGATACCAGGGCGTCGTGCACTTTGCCGACGTTGAGGGTGTTGGTCAGGGCAATCGGGGTTTCCAGGGTGCCGAGTTCGTCAACCTGAACAAGTCCAAGGGTCTTGCCGAATCCGTTGAAAACGGCTGAAGCGGCCGTCAGCTTTTGGGTGAACGGGTTGTGCACAGGCGGTAGAACGACGGTGACGCCGGTATGGACCTGGTCCCTGTCAACGGTTGTGTGTCCGACCCTGACACCCGGAACGTCGGAGATCTGGTTGCGGGTTCCGTGCGGGTATTGTCCGATGTTGAGTTGCATAATAAACCTCTTTTTTCTTGTTGTTGCGACTCTTATTTTATTCTTTTCTCATTCTTTCGTCAAGGCGTATGCCATCCTCATAAGGATTGGATAGGAAGTTCTTTTTTGACTCTTCCCGTTTTTTGTGTTTGCATTTATGCCTGGAAATCAACTTAACAAACTTTTGCATTGAACCATTTTTCGATAAAATGTGTTGCATTTTGCTTAAAAGTATGGCATAATACAGACAAGGGAAACGGGCTGGTCTTCGGACCCGGGTCCACCTGCGGCGGGGATGTTCCCCGCCATTTTCTTTTGGAAGGAGTGTGAGTGATGAACGAGCTAAGTATATTCGTCGATGAGTCGGGCGGTTTCGGTTCATACGAGCCTCACACGCCGTTCTATCTGTTTACACTCGTATTCCACGACCAAAGTAATTCTATCGAGGATCAGATCCATCACTTGGAGCGCGGGCTTACAGACGTTGCGTTTGACGTGAAGCATTGCTTTCACGCAGGTCCCATCATTCGCCGCGAGGAAGATTATCAGAACCTTTCCATCACGGAACGCAGAAAATGCCTCAACCGTATTTTGTCGTTCGCAAGAAATACTGAAATCTTTACACTTCAGCTGTTAAAGGTGAACAATTTTTTTCAATTTGGTACTTTACTTCAGAAAAAAATATGATATTATGAATTAGACATTGACAGTCGGTTGCTTTTTTTTGCACTTGTTTGACTGTTAATGAATCTTTCTGAAAGGAAAAGAATGTCATGAATGCCCGAAAAAGAATGATAGTGATTATCTTTTTGATTTTTGCTTTGCTTTTCATTCCGGCTTGCGGAAATATCGTTTCGTCAGATGAAACCGAGAGCCGTAGTTTGGAGACAAAGGAGGAGGATTCCGGGAACGTATCGAACGAAGCAAAAGAGAACAATGACAGGGCTTTGAAGCAGGAATACTCGGCAGTAGATACGGATTCGGCTGTCGGATTATACGCCTGTACGATATCTTCTAATGTCAGAATGGCGTTGCTCCCCGATCAGACCTTTTGGCTGAATAGTACGCTCGGCTTTGGGCATGTGATCCGAGGCACCTGGCGGCTAACGGAAAACAATCATGTGGGTTTAACATGCGAGAAGGTTTCGTCGCCTTTTAAAGACTCTGACAACATATTTAAAGAATCTGACAACATAAACATAGATATTGCAAATATCAAATTATCGTTTGATTTTTTGAATGAGGACGTACTTGTGCTGCATTACGGGCAGTCCAGCGAGGACGTTTTAAATGATCTGTCTATTTCCGTTCCTTGGGAAGGCGGCGATCAGGATTTGGCATTTGAGCGCGAGGAAATAAAGGGAAAAGAGAAAAATGACGCCGCCTTAAAGCAAAGCGGACAGCCCGTGACGTCTGAAAAATGCGTCGGGTCATTCAGGTGCCCCTTGACCCCCATGCCGTTTATTCAGCTATACGACGATCAAACCTTTGCATTCAGAAGTCTGTTAAGCAGTTATAAAACGACTGTTTCCGGAACTTACAGTCTGGATGATAACAATCATCTCACGCTTCATTGCGAATCCGTTTGGCCGGATTACTCGGAGAAAGACGGAGTTGATCCCACGAAGATTGTTTTATCATTTGATTTTCTGAATGAGGACGTTCTGCTTTTCCATTACGATGCTTCCGACAAAAAGGTTTTGAGCGACCTGCTGATTTTTAGGGACCTTCTTTCCGGATGGGATAAGGATGTTGCTTTTATACGTTTTGATCTGACAAGCGGATAATTAGAATTTCACTAAAAAGAGTGAACAGACGCGCAAGGGAACAGGTCCTTTGGGCAGCTCCGTTCAAAAGATGATAAAAGGGAAGAATCAATCCGAATCGATTCGATTTGAGGGTTGTTTTTCCCTTTTTGTTTTGCTATACTGGGGGTGGACCGATCAGGTCCCGGATCCATAAGGAGGAAAACAGAATGAATGCTAAAATGAATCGGATTGCCGCGGCTCCATGCGCTCCCGCAATGGAGAGGATCAAGTATGAACTTCCGTATGCGCAAGCCATCAGCCGTTCTCGGAATGGCTTATATGATGCCCTGATTGAAGAGGCGTTGGATGCTCTCTGCCGCAGTCTGGATGAGCAGGGCTGCATTACGGTACAGGCGGCTCAGAAATGCGAAGAAACCCTTTTGCCTATGCAGAAAGACGCCAAAGCCTATACGGTTCATTTTGCAGGCCATGCGCACATCGACATGAACTGGATGTGGGGATATAACGAAACGGTCGCTGTGGCTCTGGATACGTTCCGTACCGTCATCAAACTGATGAACCAATTCCCGGAATTCAAGTTCTCCCAGTCGCAGACCTCCACCTATGAAATCGTGGAAAAGTTTGATCCCGTTCTGTTTGAGCAGATCAAGGAAAAAATCCGGGAGGGCCGCTGGGAAGTGTCTGCGTCCACCTGGGTGGAAGCGGACAAGAACATGATGGACTATTCCAGTATGATCCGTCATCTGCTCTATACCAGGGCCTATATGAAGGAAAAGTTCGGTCTGGATGAAAAGGACGTACAGATTGATTTTGAACCCGACACCTTCGGGCACAGCCGGTTTGTTCCCGAAGTGCTGGCCCTGGGCGGCGTGAAGTATTATTATCACATGCGCGGAAATATGCCTAAAGACGGAAAGGACCTGCATCTGTGGCAGTCTCCCTCCGGCAAGACCGTGCTGATGCATCGGGAAATCGAGGGATACGGCGGACCGGTTGAATACGGGTTCCTTTCCCGTGTGCCCGAAGAGTGTGACCGAAACGGCATTCATCAGAGACTGAAACTGTACGGCGTGGGCGACCACGGCGGCGGACCGACCCGGCGCGACATCGAGCGGATCCTGGACCTTGGCAAGTGGCCGATCGCGCCTCAGGCCAGACTGAGCACCTACCGGGAGTATTTTGCCGCGGTAGAGGCAGAAGGGCAGACGTTCCCGGTTCTCAACGAGGAACAGAACTACGTCTTTACGGGCTGCTATACGTCCCAGGCGGCCATCAAGGGAGGAAACCGGAGAATCGAGCGGGCACTTTATGCGTCCGAAGCCGCATCCGCCCTTGGCAAGGTGCTCGTCAACGCACATCCCTATGATTACCGTACGGCCTGGACCCATACGCTTTTCAATCAGTTCCATGACATCCTGACCGGGTCGGGCGTGGCGGATACCCGCCATTTTGCCATGGGCCGCTACCAGGAGGGGATGGGATACGCATACGCGGGCCGTTCCCGCGCGCTCAATGAAATCGCCTCCGCGGTCGACACTTCTGTCTTTGGTCCGATTGACGACCCCGCTTCGTATGCCGAAGGGGCCGGAGTCGGATACCGGGGAGACGCACAATGGACCAGCGCGTACGGAGGCGACCCGGATATCCGGGCGGTGGCCTGCGGAGGCACCAAGAGAATCTTCGTTCTGTTCAACCCGACCATGCGCGAGCGGAACGAGCGCTTCAAGCTGACGCTCTGGGATTTTCCGGGCGACGACAGCACGCTGTGCGTCCGGACGGCAGACGGGGAAGAGCTGCCCGTGGAACTGTTGGACAACGGAACCTGGTGGCTGCATCAGTATCGGAACATCCAGACCCGGGTCAAAATTCCGCCCCTCGGATATACCACCGTTGCGGTCGAGCACGGCGGGCGGACGATTCCGCCGGTGTATTCCACCCGGGACCGCACCGAGAATTATCCCGATTGGAAGCTTGAAAACGAGTACATCCGGGTCTGCTTCAACGACCAGATGGAGATTGTATCCTTTGTGGACAAGCAGAGCGGCAGGGAACTGCTGAAGAGCGGTGCCGGATATTTCTCTCTGGTCTATCAGGATCCTTACATCGATTCGGGTTCCGGTATGCCCGGAAACGCCTGGAGCGAATGCTATCCCGTGATGGAGCAGAACCTGAACCGCACCTGCCCGGTCTTTACAACCGCAAAGCCCGAAGGGACTCTGTATCCCTGTTACGGCTACCGGATTCTGTACAACCAGAGTGAAATCCGTGTGACGGTGGGCCTGGGCCAGGGCGACCGGTTCCTGACGCTCCAGGTCGGAGCCGAATGGCGCGAAGCATTCGCGGAAAAGAAGGGCATTCCCGCCTTGCGGTTCATTCTGCCTGTCGAAGGAGAAATCGAAGATTTCGTATCCCGTGTGCCGGGCGGATATCTGTCCCGCAAACCCGAGCAGCACGACGTGCCGGCTGTCGGATGCGCGGCGGTTCAAACCGCGTCGGGAGGCCTTGCGCTTCTGAGTGACGCGACATACGGCTTCCGGGTCAAGGACGGGGCGCTGAGCACCTCGCTTTTGCGCAATTCCAACAATCCGGACAACTGTCCCGAACTCGGATTCAGACAGTGGAAACTGGGGATTGCCCCGTGTTCGGTCGATCCGGTCGATTTGTCCGAATTGAACGACGCGTTCTCCAACACCTGTTTTTACGTCGGAACCGATTCGCACAGGGGCTCTTTGCCCGCGGCGGATTCCTTGCTGGAAATCAGCCCCTTCCTTGAACTCTCCGGCCTTAAGATTGCCGAGGACGGAAACGGCCTGATTCTGCATGTATTCAATGTGACGGACAAAGCCGAAAAGGGACAGATTGTTTGCAAAAAGCCCATCGCGTGCGCCGGGCTGACCGAAGTGACCGAGAAAGAGATTTGTGCTCTGGAAACGACGGAAAACCGGGTGGAGCTCGATTTCGCTCCGGGTGAGCTGCGCGTGATCAGACTGGTCTTTGCCTGAGGAATCCGGCTTTGGAAGAAAAACGAAACGTAGTGCACGTCGTCGCGGCGGTGATCCGCCGGGGAGACCGTGTTTTCGCAACCGAAAGGGGCAAAGGTCCCCTTCGGGGCGGATGGGAGTTTCCCGGGGGTAAGGTGGAGCCGGGCGAAACGCCCGAGCAGGCTCTGCGCCGTGAAATTTTGGAAGAACTCGACACCGAGATTGAGGTGCTGGTGAGAATGGAGGTCGTGGAGTACGATTATCCGGACTTTCACCTGTCCATGGAGTGCTTCTGGTGCGTGCCGCTCAGGGGCAGCCTGGAACTCCGGGAGGCTCTGGACGCCCGCTGGCTTGGCGCAAACGAATTGGAAAGTGTGCCATGGCTTCCCGCAGACCGGGGGCTGATTCGCACCATCGCGCGGAGTTTGTCCGGAATGGAGAAGAACACCCCGCAGGGCAGGTAAGGCCGGCCTGCGGGGCAGAGCGGCAAATCGGTTTGCATCCTGCACGGAAAGAATCCGGACAGGGTGGCTTCAGGGAGCAAAGAGAAACGGCATGGTTTAAACCGTTGAACCATGCCGTTTTTTCAGATATCCCGGGTTCAATCTCCCGAGAGGAGATCAGTTTGCTTCTTTCTTTGTAACCACCAGAACCGAGTTGACGACAAGGCGGGGACGTCCGTCGGAGGGGGAAGTGACCAAAGTCAGATCCGCTCCGTCCTTTTCGATGTACATAATGCTCGATCCGCCGCCGTCGACGTTGACTGCGTTTGTCGCGCCCAGGTACTGGAACATGACGGCCATGTCGATGAAGGTGGCACCGTTGGAAATACTGGATTGTCTGCCGTCGACTTCGAGCAGATACAAAGCGCCGCTGTCGTCATAGCCCAAGGCGGTACGGGGATGTGTGGTCGTGAACCAGTCCGCCGTTCCGTTCCGTACGGCTTTTCCTCCGGAGAGAATCATACCGTTTGCTCCCACCATCTGCCAGATCTTGCTCTTGTCCCGGATGCCGCTCGGCGTGCCTGCGTAATAGGTGCCGTCCATCATCATGGCAAAGCAGTGCGGGGTCAGGCCGGACGGGTCGGCCAGTTTGACGCCGTTCATATAGGTGGGACCCAGCGGATAATAGTTGCCGAACTGGTCGCCGTTGACGACCGCTACGACATCCAGATCCTCAAACCGTTTTTCGGTTGCGTGCGCCATTTCCAGCGGCGCTGCCAGCGAGGACTGATCGTAAAGAGCGTCCGGTGTTCCGAGGACGAATTCTCCCGCGCCTTTTTTCACGATGACGGCATGGGCGACAACCGGCTTCCCGTTTCGGTTCGTATAATGCAGTTCCACGTATTCGATGCCGGGGCGAATCGTCGTGCGGCTTTCGGAAACCGGTACAATGCCGGAATATTCGGATTCACTCAGACCGGAATAGACGTAAGTGGGCTTGTCGGAGACCTTGATGTTCATGGTCTTCGAGGGGGTGCCGCTCAGATAGAGGGAGACAAACTTGTTGACCGCTGTAGTCAGCTGGCCGGTCGGGGCCGAAATGACGATGCTTCCGTCCTGCTTGGATATGGAGTAGTAAATGTCCCCCTGACCCGAGCGCAGCCGGATGGCATGCAGGGCGTCCTTTCCTTTTTCGGTTTCAACCGGTATGCTGTAGCCCGTCCAGTTGGACAGGACGGTTGTAATCTTCTTGGCCGCGTTGGTGTATTCCGTCGTCGAGCCCGCAGTCAGGATTCTGAGTTCGGAGGCATCGATTCCTTCCAGTTTCAGGGACTGTACGGGATAATCCGCCTGGAAGATTTTCTCGGTTCCGGTCGGAACGGAACGGGCCGTTCCGCCGTTTTGTTCGGTGTAATCGAACAGATCCAGGAAGAAGGCCTGTACGGCGGATGTCAGGGCGCCCGAGGTAAAACCGGAAATGACAACGGTGTGGTTCGTGGGGACGGCGTAAGCGTAGTCGTTGGCCCGCAGTTTTTCTGCGTATTGGGCCGAGGCACTCCGGTTGGTTTCCCCAATTAGAATGACGTGTTCGTCTTCCGGGATGCTTCCGCCTTCGGGTATTTTGTCGGTGGAGATGGTCAGTTCCGCCCCGAACAGACTGTAGCATGCGTTTTTGACGTAATTGGCTGCCTGGGCATAAATCTTGGAGGATTCACTCCGCAGAATGACAAAGGAGGCGTCAATGCGCAGAGCGTTCGGATCCGCGGGCTCGGACGAGGTTTCTTTCGTTCCGGACGGGGTGCTTTCCGGTTCGGTTTCGCTGTCTGCCCCGGGGTCGGTTTCGTTTCCCGGTACGGTGGCGGATTCATCCCTGACAGGGGTTGAGTCCTTGCCGCCGGGGTTGTCGGATCCGGCTTTTCCGCATCCGGCAAAAGATGCCAACAGCATACAGAGCAAAAGCAATACGCCGATGAGCCTGACGGATAAAGAAGATTTGAAAAAGTTCGGGGTCTGTTTCATGTGTTTCCTCCTGAATGGTTTCTGCCCCCCATTATAGCAACGCGGAACGGGGGTGTCAAGATAAGGACGGGCCGCTGCGCCCGGGAGCGGAAGAAAAGAATTGCAAAAAGCAGTCAGATGCGGTATAATGATGAAAACAGGCAGATGTCACAGGGACAAATGCACAGGAGGACAAGATGAATCGGTTGACAGCAAGAATTCTGATTGCGGTTGTGACGGTAGCCGTGCTGGTTGGAGCGTTGAGCGGCAGCGCCTTCGCCAAGCGGGGCTATTCCTATAAAGCTTTATACGGAACACCGGTCATTGACGGGGAGATAGACGAAATCTGGAACGGGGCGCAGGATGCCTATCTGAAGTGGAACTGGAGAAATTCCCCGAATACTTCCAAACCTTTGTCCAGATGCCACGCCTTTGTGATGCACGACGGAACCTATCTTTACGTCCTGGCGGTTGTGCACGATTATTCTCCTTCGGCGTCTGATAAGCTGGAAATCTATCTGGACGAGGAATACACGCTTCTGTCCAAGGAGCAGACAGCCGAGAAATACGGAAGCGGCAAACTGCCGGATTATGCGTATCAGCTCGGCGTTCCCGTTTCGGGGATGAGCGGGTACGATCCTTCCTACGGCGCCAAGGGAGCGAAGAGCCTGAACGAAGACCAGACATATAAGTCGGTCGTGGTGGATGCGAAATGCAAATCCATCCCGGGCAACAAGGACTCCCAGGGAGTCTATACCATCTATCAATTGGAAATCAAAATGAAGCCCCTGACCTCCATTCCGCAATCCGGTACATGGGGGCTGGAATTCATGTACAACGATACCAACGGGGAAACCGGCGCGTTTCAGAGCGCGTTCCGGTGGAACTGCGATACGGTGAGCAACGACGACAACTCCGTTTACGACGATTATCCTTATGAATCCACTCAATGCTATGCGCCTCTGACTTTTGCGGCGCAGGGGGAGAAAGTCGTGGAGCAGACTCCGCTGTATCCCGTGGAACGGCAGACAGACAAACCGCTGCAGCCGTACACCGAGACCGAAGCGCAAACCGAAAAAACGACTGAGAGTCAGACGGAGCGTCAGACCGAGAGTCAGACGGAGAAACAGACGGAACGTCAGACTGAGATACAGACCGAAAGTCAGACTGAGATGCAGACCGAAAGTCAGACCGAAAAAGAGGCGGCAACCACAGGCAGTGGGGATGAAACGGAGAAGGGAACGAACGGACCCGCTCCGGATCAGGACGGAAAGCAGTCCGAGGGGCAAAAGGAGAATCCGGGCTCATCCGGCGGATGCGGATCGGTTCTGGGCGCTGGACTGCCGGTGCTTTTCCTGAGCGCCGCATGCGGAACGCTTGTTTGCCGTCGGGGGAAAAAGGAAGAAAACAAGTAAGCCTTGACGAACAGAGAGTCGGGCACGGAAAAGGAACGGCCTCCCACAGGGGAAGGCCGTTCCTTTTATAAATGCCGCGGGGGACTTATCCGTATATCTCCAGCTCGTAAATGCGGACGACGTCATCGTTCTGATTGGCCCCGCCGGGGAGAATCAGAAGCCGGACGTATCGGGCCTGCCCTTCAAGGGCGCTTGCGTAGAGCGGGGCGGTGTTCTGGCTGACGCTGTCCAGGTCGGTCCAGGTGACGCCGTCGGCTGAACTTTGCAGTTTCCATGCTTTTGTGTCCATGCCGGCGTTGCCTGAATCTCCGGCGTAGGAACTTCCCGAGGCATTGAAGAGCCGGTAGGCTTTCAGGGGGCGGGTCTCTCCCAGATCCAGCGTGGCATAGTAAAGAGCCTTTCCGCTAAGATCGGCCGGAAGGTTCGGGTCCGAGGTGACGCACCATTTGGTCAGGGCCGTATCGCCGTCAATCAGGGAGGCAGGCCCGTTCTTTTCCTTGTTTCCGGGGGAGGCGGACACGATGGTCGCGTTTCGGCACAGGTTCTCCAACCCGGAAAGGTCGGGCGTCTCCGGACGGGCGTCGGTTTCTTTTCCGGATTGAGGTTGGGGGTTGGTCAGAAGGTTGGGAACAAAGATTTCTTCCAGATAACCTTCGTCTATGTGGATGGTTTTTCCTCCGTCGGTCAGGGTGCTTTCAGGAGCGAAATAGGTCACGGTAATGCCGTCCCGGCTCAGATCCATGCTCCTCCATCCCCAGGGACACTGCGTGATGGTCGCTTTCGTATAGGAGAACTGCCCGCAGTGGAAGATGATCTTGTTTGCATAGTCTGCTCCCAGGTTCTGGACGGTACGCACGTGATCGTGTCCGCAGAAGAGCGCAACCACCCGGTCGTCGCAGACCAGCCGGCGGAATCCGTCTCCTGCCGCAGCTTCCTGCGCCAGGTCGAAATAGTGGGCGCAAAGGAGAACCGGCATGTCGGGGTTTTCGTCCATCACGTCCCGGATAAATTCCAGATCCGTCGGGGTGTAGACTCCGTGATTGTCCGTGTCGGGATCCAGGTCTCCGTGGAAATTATCCAGCATGAAGATCAGATACCCGCCGAGTTTGATGTAGTATTGCCGCTCGAATCCGGTGATTTCCTTCCATAAATCGTATCCGTACTGTTCGTGATTCCCCGGGATGATATACCGGTTCCGGCAATCAAGATCGGGCAGATAATCGTGCAGGAGAATGTCCGTATTGGACAGATTCTGGTGTCTCCAGGACCCCAAAATACCGGTTTCCCAGAAATCCAGCGAATAATCCCCCAAAAAGAGAATCGCCTCGTAGGGGCTTTTGCGATAGTAATCGTTGAGGTCCCGGACCATTTTGGCCATGCGGTCCTCGGACGTCATCCCGTACCAGTTCAGATGACACAGATGAACGTCGGTGACCAGAAGCAGCTGCATATCTTTGTAATTGTCCGTCGTGTTTTCGGTTTCATGCCCGGGTTCAGTTTCCGCGTTCGGCCCGGCATCGGTGTCGCTTTCGCCGGCGGCTGTTTCGTCTGCGGCCGGTTTTTTCGTGTCTGACTCTGCGGGTTCGGCATTTTGGCCGCAAGCGGCAAGCAGAACCGGAGTAAAAAGCATCAGAACCATAAGAATAGCCAACAGTTTTTTCATCATGGCGCTTCCTTTCTGCCGCAGAAAGACAATTCCGCGGCAGAAACATTGTATCACATTTCAGTGCCAAAAGGGCGTATTGGCAAAAGTTTTTTGGGTTTTGGAACATGACCGCACGTTCAGAACTGGAAGGTTGATTGTTACAGTAAGTATATAACATGTTACACATATACTGTATATGTGGGTACAGAGTGGGTACAGATTTAGGCAGAATTTTTTCTGCCTTTTTTTATTGGGTTCTAAGCCGAGGGCAAAAATGAAATGGGATACCAAAACCGCTTTTTTATTCTGTATAATTGAGGCAAGGAGGTGAAAAATAATGGCAAAAAAATACAGCCCAAAAGAGAAATGGGACGGGAAAAATCCGAACGGAACGTTCGCAGATGGCCACAAATACAGCGTGTATTTGCACGAGAGCAAGTATCAGCCCGAGTATGCCAGAATGCTCCTCGATTACTACAACGAGCCCATGTATGACGAATATGAGGACGCGTCCGGGAAGAAGTACCGGATGACCCGGCCTCTGCCATCCAAGGTGGGCTTTGCCCGGAGAATTGGCGTGGTGATCAGCACTTTGGAATACTGGGCCTGTGCCGTGGATCCGGACGGAAAGCTGCGCTATCCGGAATGGAAGGCTGTCTGGGACATAGTAGACCGGTATGATCAGCAGAACCTGATTGACGCTTCGAACGACGGCGTCCACAACGCCAATTTTGGGAAGTTTCTGCTTTCGGCCAAGTACGGGCTCCGGGAAAAGGCGCCGGATGACAACGTGCTGACTGTCCGGATCGAGACCGAGAATCAGGCCGAGGTGGACGAGGAGTCAGTATGACGGTTACGTTTAAGCTGGGCCGGCCACAGCCCAAACAAAGGGAGTTTATGACGGCGACCGCTAAATATGTGGCCTTTGGCGGCGCGAGAGGTAAACACACTGCCTCTTAATCGGGCAAAATCGGTGAAAACCTAAAATATCGAAACGTGCAAGGAGGCATGGAGATGGAAGTAAAAGACGAATTCGACGAGAGCGAATCTGAATCGATATCATGGCAACACCGAGGAAAATCAGCAGATTGCGAAAGGCTGCTGATCTCCGTAACGCGTAGCAGGTGAATAAATATAACCCTGCCAAGAGTGCCCGACCGCGAATGCGGAAAATGTACGCTGACCACGGCGCGAAAGGCCGTGAAGCAGAGGATAAAAAGCCTCTGCGGTAACAATAATGGGTGGAAAGAGCTGGGCAGTCCGGGAAAAGGCAAAAAGGCTGGCCATCAAGTGGCCCGGAATCAAGATGCTGATCATTCGGAAGACCTTCGTCGATTTAAAAGACAACCATATCATGCCGCTCCGGGCCGAAATTCCGCCGGAGATCGCGCGATGGAAAGAGATGGACCGCACGTTTCAGTTCGTGAATGGGTCAACGCTAAAGTGCTCGTACTTCCAATCAGACGCGGACGCGCTACAGTACCAGGGTGAATCTTGCCCCTTTGGCCGGTAACGGCCATCGAAAACCGTGGAAAAAACCTGGAAACCTAAACTTTTTGCAAAATACCCAAAGGAGGGTACATATGAGAGACGAAATCGGGAAAAAATACGGAAGACTGACTGTTATTGCGTATGATCACACGCGAAAATCACACTTGTATTACAGATGTGCATGCGATTGCGGCTGTGTCACGGTCGCAGAAGCCGGAAACCTGAGAAAGGGTGTGACCAAGTCTTGCGGATGCTTTCGGCGTGAAGCAGGCGTAAACAGCCATCTGACGCACGGGCATTCCGACAAGGAAAGGCTTTACAACATTTGGATTGGAATAAAGCAGAGATGCAACAACCCAAATGTGCATACATACAAGTATTACGGCGGAAAAGGCGTCAAGCTTTGCCAGGAATGGCAGGATTACGAGGCCTTCCGGGAATGGTCGTACAGTCACGGATATGTAGAGCCCCAAAACGGGCAAACAAAAGGTGATTGCATGTCAATTGACAGGATTAACCCGGATCTGGACTATTCGCCGGACAATTGCAGGTGGATCCCGTTACGCGAAAACGTCTCTTATATGCAAAAAGCAAGGCAATCAGAGGTGAAGGCAGCAGTTACTGTTGCCAGCCGCAACGCATAGACGGTGAAAAGATATAACCCGTCCACGAGGCCACGGCTCCCGTAAGGGATGAAAAGATATGCTGAACTTGCGAGAAATCGCAAGAACGGCAAGATAAAAAGCCTGCCGGATAACACGATTGCAAGAGTACGATGTAATTTTTTTGGAAGAAGCGACGCAATTTATGGAGAGCGTTTTCAACGTCCTCAAGGCCTGCCTTCGTGGCGCGAACAATCGCCCGAAACGGATCTATCTGACATGCAACCCGGACGGCGTGGGCTTCGCTTGGGTCAAGCGCCTGTTTGTCTCTCGGGACTACACAGACGGAGAGAACCCGGACGATTACCTGTTTATCCAGTCTTTGGTTACGGATAACCAGGTTCTGATGGAGGCAAACCCGGACTACGTGGCGCAGCTGGATTCATTGCCGGAGGACATGCGCAAGAGATGGCGCTATGGCTCGTGGGATGTGGCCGAGGGTCAGATGTTTGACGATTTTGACCGCCGGGTGCATGTCATCCAGCCTTGCCCGCTTGATTCGTCCTGGAGGCGGTATATCTCGATTGACTACGGCCTCGACCGGCTCGCTGCTTACTGGTACGCGATAGACCGGGAAGGGTACGTGTACTGCTACAAGGAGTATTGCGAAAGTAACCTAATTATCAGCAAAGCGGCCGAGAAAATCAACGAGTGGTCTGCCGGCGATGATATATACGCTGTGCTCGCTCCGCCGGATCTGTGGAGCAGAAGCCAGGAGACCGGCAAGAGCAAGGCCGAGCTTTTTTATGAGGCAGGCCTGGAGCTGACCAAAGCGAGCAACGACCGGGAGGCCGGATGGCTTGCCATCAAGGAGATGCTCCGGCCGGATGAGCACGGGATCCCGAAGCTGCGGATATTCAACACCTGCAAAGAGCTTATCAAATGCATGATCGAGATCCTACGGGACCCGAAACGGCCGAACGACTGCTCGCTGGATCCGCATGAGATAACGCATGCGTGTCTCGCGGGTAATACGCTCGTCAACATGGCCGATGGCACGCAGGCAAGGATAGAAGACTTGGAAGGCACAAGTGGCAAATTGATATCTTTGCTTGGTGAAGAGCAAGATTACCAGGCTTGCGTTTGTATGGGAGAAAAGGAGACGATTATCCTTACATTCGATGATGGAACCGAGTTGGAATGCACGCCAGATCATCTTGTACTAACAAGCAACAGGGGATGGATACCCGCAGGAATACTTACAGAGGAGGACGATATATGCCAGGCGGAAGGAAACCAAGTAAAGACTCAAAGGCAATCATAGTGGATGGGTTTCGTTTTTATCCAACTAAGCAAGGTTACTATGCAGGAAGTGTTGGGAAAAAGAAAATCAAGCGATTGCATATTTATGTGTGGGAAAAGCACAATGGTGTCGTGCCGAAAGGATATCACATTCATCACAAGGATGGAAATAAAGCAAACAATAGCATAGACAATCTGCAAATGATAAACGGTTATGGTCATTTATCACTTCATTCTTCATCGCAAGTCGCAAAAGAAAGAGCAAGAAAAAACATGAATGAGAAAGCAAGACCAAAAGCAATTGAATGGCATAAAGGCACAAAAGGCAGAGTGTGGCATAAAGAACACTGGAATTCGTCAATTCTTCCGTCGATAGAGACAAAAGTCAAAAAGGTGTGTCTTATGTGTGGAAGAGAGTACGAAACGCCAAAAATGTGTGCTTTAAGGAGCAAATTCTGTAGCAATAATTGTAAAGGCGCATTCAGAAGCAGACAAAAAGGAGGTAGGTCTTGTGCATATCACCCATATAAGGAGAGGGAACAAGCAGAAAGTATATGACTTATATGTGGATAGCACGCACTGTTTTTCTGTAAATAGTGGAGTGATTGTCCATAATTGTGATAGTTTACGGTATTTCTGCATTTACTGGATAACGCCTGCCAAAGAGCAGACCGTTAAATATGTACATTACAGCCCGGATCGCCTGGAGGACTACCGCAACGCGCGGAGTAACACAGAGCGAGAGGCAATTATCAAGATAATGGGAGGATTGCCGGCATGAAGATAGAAGGAAACGGCAAGGAAGAACGGGTACGGTTTTTTCAGGACCTGTACCAGGAAGCATTGGGGCAGTCTGAAAATTCACGGCTGGCCCTGCAGAAGTGGATGGAGCAGTACAAGGGCTCCAAGCAGATAGACGGGTCGTCTGTGGATGCAAAAGTGGTCCGCAACATCACGTACGAGTTCGTGGAGGCGCAGATCTCAACGTATATCCCGTCGCCTAAGGTAGAGCCCAAGATGGTGTCAGAACGCAATCTGCGCAACGCCAAGGCCATTGAGACCATGCTCAACACCAACCGGGACCGGTTGCCGTTTGAATCGCTCAACGATATAGACGAGCGGTACAACCCGATCTACGGAGGGTCCGTTTGGCTTGTGGAATGGGATGAGACCATCACGACGCACAACACCAGCGGAGACGTGCGCGTCAGCTGCCTGCCGCCGCATCGGTTCGTTGGCCAGCCGAACATCTACGCCATCGAAGACATGGAGTACCTGTTTATCCTCTTCGAGACCACGAAGGAAGACATCCTGCGCAAGTATGACGTGGACGTGTCCATCCTGGACGATCTGGAGAGCGAAGACAGCACGGACGACAAGACCGCGACCCTGTACGTGTGCTATTACAAGGACGACAAGGACAAGGTCTGCCAGTACATCTGGTCCGGCGATCAGGAAATCCAGTGGATAGAAGACTATTACAACCGCAAAAAGAAGGTGTGCGTCAAATGTGGAAGGCCGGAGCGCCTGTGCACGTGCGAAATGCCTTATTTCGAGGTGCAAGATGAAGAATTCGAGGAGCTGGACCACGATATCGTCCGGGCGGACGGGTCCGTGCTGCCTCGCCTGTCTCCGGTGATTGAGAACGGGCAGGTGGTGATGGAGACCCAGCAGGCGCCGGTGACCAATCCGGACGGTTCTACCGCCATTGACCTGATCAACGGCGTAGCCCTGCCTATGATGGTAGACGTCGAGGTTCCCAAGACCGAGCCGACGCGCATTCCGTGGTATCAGATTACCGCGTTCCCGGTCGTCATCCGCAAGAACACCAGCCAGGAAGAGTCCTTGCTGGGGCAGAGTGACTGCGAATACATCCGGGACCAGCAGCAGGAGATCAACAAGATCGAGTCCAGGATCCTGGAAAAGATTCTCAAATCGGGCGTGTTCCCAATCGTGCCGGACGATTTCGTCGACCAGCTGGATGACAGCCTGTATGAGAGGGTCTTCCGGGCACGGCCAAACAATTTCAACCTGTTTGCCAAGCTGGACCTGCAGGCCCAGATCGGGCAGGACGTGGAGCAGTCCGAGCGCGTGTATGAGCACGCAAAGCGGATCCTCGGCATCACGGACAGCTACAGAGGCCTCTCGGACAGCACGGCGCAGTCCGGTGTTGCCAAGCAGGTCCAGGTTCAGCAGTCTTCCGGGCGTTTGCAGTCCAAGCGCGTCATGAAGAATTTCGCGTATTCGGAGATAGACCGCATCATCTTTCAGTATTATCTCGCTTACGCTGACGAACCGAGACCGGCGGCCTACCGGGACGCGGAAGGCAATCTGCAAAACTGCATCTTCAACCGCTACGATTTCATCGAGCGAGACGAAAACGGCGAGTATTACTATGCGGACGACTACACGTTCTCGTGCTCCAGCAACCCCGAGGAAGAACTGGACCGTGCATGGCTCTGGCAGCAGAACAAGGAAAACTTCCAGGCTGGTGCTTACGGAGACCCGGCTCTGCCGCAGACAAAGCTCATATACTGGCAAAATATGGAAAAAGCGCACTATCCGTACGCACGCGACAACGTGGAGCGCATCCGGACCGAGATCGCACGCCTGAACGAGATGGCGCAGCTGCAGAATCAGATCGCAGGCCTGCAGGACGAGGTCAACAGCCGCAAGGCTTACGAGCAGTACGTGCAGGATACCTTGAGAGGAGGAAACGCAAATGCCTAAGAAACCTTTAGATACCAAGAAGACCAAAGAGAGCCAGATTCTGAGCGACGCGGAGGAGTATCTGGACATCATTGCAGAAGAAGAGAGAAAGAAAAAAGAGGAACAAGAGAGAAAGAGGAAAGAGGAAGAAGAGAGAAAGAAGAACGCGCCGCCTTCGAACAAATCCACCTGGACGCCTACGCCGGACTGGAATTACGCAGAGGCATCCAAATATCTTGACGGAGAGGTCTACGGGCCCGAGCAGACCGAAATTGAACCACCTCCTGGCTATCCTCCTCTGACGGATGTTCCGCCTGTGACAGATTCTCCTCCTGAACAAACGACCAGCTATGCAGGACAGGCCTTGGAACAGGGGCTGACCGAAACGGAAGCGGCAGATCCGACGCGTATTTTACCGCCAACCTATCAAGGCCAGACCGAAGGCGAGACCGGCGGAAGCGACCAGACCGGAGGCGAAAGCAACACAGGCGGTTATACGCAGATCACTTTGGGCACGCAACCCAAAACGCCCACGGTTTACAGCCGGCAGGGCGCGCCGGTGGTAAAGGAAGTACAGGAAAGAGCGTTTGATCCGGACGGGGAAGGCGACTATGTCCGCAACCTGAAGAAGCCCCCCATTGGCACGGGCGAGACCGGCGGAAGCGACCAGACCGGAGGCGACACCAGCAAAGAATTCATTCCGGACGGTAACGGTGATTACGTGATGGAACCGCCGAAGGACAAGATCACTATGGGCACGCAACTCAAAGCGCCCACAGTTTACAGCCGACAGAACGAGCCGGTGGTAAAGGTGTCAACGGGCGATTCCGGCAAAGAATTCGTACCGGACGGTGAGGGGGATTACGTGATGGTAACGCCGGATGACCAGCCCCCCATGGGCACGGGCGAAACAGGCGGAAGCGACCAGGGCGATACAGGCACAGGTACAGATACCGGAACCGGAACCACGGAAGGAACCACAGATGGCACGCCTCCGGTTATGACGTATGAGGACTGGCTGGCGGATATCCGGCGCCAGCAGGAAGAGTACGCAAACCGTGAGTATGAAATCTCCCAGAAGGCAGCGCAGGAGCAGTACGGCATTGCAAAAGATGCCGCACAGGCACAGGCTGACGCATCCAGGCAGGCGGCCGCATCCGAATACGAGCGAGCTGTCAACGACGCGCAGAATGCGTATGCGCTCAATCGTGCAGGGTATGGAAGCCGTGGCGAATCACTGGGCCGGAATGGGCTGGCTATGTCCGGGTATTCCGACTATGCGGATCAGGCGGCATATGCAGCCAGCCGGGGCGAAATGTACTCGGCAGGAGCGAACCGCTTTGCGGCTGAACAGAACGCGGATATGACCTACCGGGACAGCATGCTTCAGGCAGACCTGCAGAAGAGCGCGGCAAACGCGAACGCAGAGCTTGCGAAGGAACAGGGCATTGCATCCGCCGGCATCTCTTACAAGCAGGGTATGGCCGCATATCAGCAGGCGCAAGAAGAAGCGCAGGCCAAGTATGCAGCTGACCTTGAGGCGCAAAAGCTGAAATACGATCAGGAGACACTGAACGCGCAGAACGAATATTACAAGGATGTGGTAGCCGGATACCAAGACGGTGAAATGTTGACAGATTCTGAGATTGACGCGCTTGTGACAGGCGGACAGATTACCCAGGAACAGGGCAATTCTCTCAAGCAGTATAACAAGCAGTACCAGGAAGCTATGAATACGTATGTCAGCAATTACGATACAGTCCTTGCCAGCATCGATCAGTACGGAGATATCAACCAGCCGCTGCTTGATATCATTGCAACCCTTGACTCCGATTACAACAACGGTTCCATCAATCTGGAAACATACCGTGCAGTGAACGGGAAAGTGGCCCACGTGTATGCAACGCAATACACAAGCACGAATTACAAGGATATTCAGCAGACCCTGAAAGATATGCTGACGGAAGGAAAACTGTCAGCAACCCAATACCATCAGGCGATAGCAGACATGAAGTCTGTGTATAAGGTTACGAGCCCGAGACGGCATAGCATTGAGCTGGTGACTGGGTATAACAATACGGGATCCAATTATGGGCTGAAGGTTGACGGTATTGATTATAACCTGAAGACTTTGAACAAAAACATGAAAGAAATGCTCACGGATATTTTGGGGCTCAGGGAGAATCTCCTGGTAGAAAGAGATGGGTACATGTATTATTGTGACGGTGACATGTGGATGCTGGTCGAAAAACGCGGCGGGATACTGACGTGACAAGTTACAATCAAGTTGCAAGCAAGTTACAAGCAAGTTAAAAAGAGGTGCATATGAAATTTACAGATATCACTCTTGAAGAAGGGGAACATAACGTAGGGTACGGGCTCGATTATCTCGGCCAGCAGCTGGGTAACGGCTTTATCCGTGCCATAGAAGGAGCGGCCGATGCTGTTACCGGCCTTCCTGCTTTCCTGGCCGGAAAGATCTTCAATAACGAGGATGCGCTGAATTACGCAGAACGTAAATTCACGACCGACTGGTTCGATTACGAGAAGGCCACAAGGGAATTCAACCCTTCCAAAGGCTGGAAGATTGCCGGAGATGTGGCGTCAGGCATTGGAAACTCTTTGCCTTCTCTCGTGGTTGCTTGGGCGACCGGCGGAATCGGAAACGCGGTAGGCGGAGTGTCACAGGCGGCTATTCAGGCCGCCTCCCTGACCGCACTCGGGGTCTCCGCATATGGCTCCGGCGTAAGCGAGGCAGTGAAGAAAACCGGAGAACTGGGCTGGAAAGAAATGGGCTATGGTTATCTGTCCGGTCTGACGGAAGCCGGGACGGAAATGCTGGGCGATTTTGCCGGCTGGGGTTCCGGTCGGGTTTTGTCCACTGTATCCAAGCAGTTTGCAAATGACGCAACAAAGGCCATCTCCAAGTCTACCGCATGGGCAGTGGTTAAGCGCCTTGGCGGAGACTTTTTGGGAGAAGCATTCGAAGAGGGCGTATCCGCTCTTCTGGAACCTGCGTGGGGAAGGCTGACAGGCGTAGATCCCGAAGCGAAGGTTGACTGGAAGGACGTAGGCTATCAGGCGCTGGTAGGCGGTCTTTCCGGTGTCATGATGGGCGCGACAGGAAGCCAGATTTCTTCCGCGCGAAGCGTGTATTTTGGAAGCCAGGCCGTCAAGAACGGAAGTGTAAACTCGATTCTTGAGACCGCCCGGAGCATCCTGGAGAATCAAGAGCAGGTCGGCGTCAGCAAGGAAGTCGTTGACACTCTGCAGGACACTTATAACCAGCTGAAGGAATCCATTGCGAAGAATGGGAACGTGGTTACGACTCCCAGGCAGAAGATGCTTCTTGGAAATCTGATGCAGATTAACGTGGGAGCGCTGGTCAATCCGCTGCTTCAGCGCGAGGCCATCAACATTCTGCAGAATCCGGAAGCGATTGCACAGCAGATTTCCTCCTTCCTGACGGATGACAAGGGAAACAAGATCACGATTACGGCAGACGATATCCGCAAAGGCGTAACGGCTATGGCCGACTCCGGCAAGCCGTACGTCCAGCAGGTCCGCAGCGCTCTCATGCATAACCACGTCCTCCAGGGCCTGGCGATTTTGTCCTTTACCGGGAAACTCACCATGCAGACGGACGCATGGGTGCAGTTTGCCGCTGAGCATCCCGGCGATATCACGGCGGACGAACTGCAGCAGTTTGTTGAAACCGCATCCGAACAGCAAAAAGAGGAAATCGGCAGACTGATCGGCGTGGATAACTGGAAGAAAGCATCCTCGGTGGAAGTCAGCGAAGCGTTTGCCCGGAATCATGACAAAGTCATGTCCGCTATGCAGAGCGCACAGAGCGCAAAGCAGGCCGCGCAGGGCGAAGTCAAGCCGGCACCCAAGGCATTCGGAACCAACAAAGACGGCGCTTATGACATCGGGGACGGGTACATTGTCGTAAAACAGGGCAACCAGTACCGCATCGTGAACAAGGAATCTGGGTCCGTTACGCGCGTCATGACGTCGAAGGAAGTCAATCAGCTGCTTCGGGAAAAGACGAACGAAAGCCTCCGCGCAGAAGAGCAGAGGCAGAACACGGTTCGGGAAGAGGCAGAACAGAAGGCCAGGGAATACGTTCCGAATTATGACAAACTCAGCGAATCGGTCAAGCGCAGCGTGCGTAGGACCGTTATGCAGGCATTGGAAAACAATGTCAGCCCGGACAAGACTGCCATTTTTGCAAAGGTTTCGGCTAAAACCGGTTTGAACATTGTATTCAGTCGCAAGATTCTGACGGCAAATAAAAGAGACAAGGACGGCCACATAATCATTTCGACCGGGCGGTACAACATGCACAATACGGTGTACGTTAATCCTTCCGCAAGTGTTTCTGAAGGATTGCTCACTACGCTTGCGCATGAAACGGGGCACTGGGTATACAACCATCTTTCCTCCAAAGGCAAGTCTATGATGGTAGAGCTCGCGGAGAAGGCGCTCGGGGAAGAACGCGTAAACGCAATCCGTGAGCTGTATACGGACTATTATAAAGACTCAAAAAAGAGTGGCGATGAACTCGAGGCCATCATTCAAGACGAGATTCAGGCAGCGTATGCCGGCGAACTCGGGATGAATGACGATCTATGGACGGAAATCCTGCAGGAGGATGCGACGCTGAAGTCGAGGATCCTGTCATTCTTGCGCAGACTTGGCAACAAGCTCGGTTTTACTCAGGCGAAAACTGCTGCAGAAGCCTATGCGTATGCATTCAAGCAGGCGTTCCAGCGGCTGTCTGCGTACAATCAGGGAAGCAATGCCTTTGAGATGGCATTGAATCGCAGACAAGCGATGTACGGAGAAACGGGGCGGAACAATTTTCAATATGACCAAAAGCATCGTCAGGATATCGACAAGAATTATGACGAAAAGTCCGCCATGCAGAGCAAGGAAGGCATTAATGCCGCGCTGGATCGGTTTACGAAGATCTGGCGGGATGTAACGGCGATTATGGATTCCAAATTCCTCAAGGAATGGAACGAGAAAAAAGGCCGGGACGGGAACTTCTCGGTCTTTAAGGAACAAAGCGGATACAAGTACAACATCGAGCTTTCCACCATGTGCAAAAAGGGTGTTCCGCTGTTTGAGGCCATTGACGCAATCGTACGCAAAGAACTCAAAACGCAGATGAAGACCGACGTCATCGGGAAGCAGGAAAAGGAAGCACTGTACAGGATTCTGAAAACGCACGGGTATGAAATTCCTTGCGCCATTTGCTATGTAGAGCAGGCGCGGCAACGGGAAGGAGCTATCATTAAAAAATTCCTGAACGGAGACGGCGCCAAAATCGGATGGAATTCCACATTGGACGAGATTTCCCGGAAGATGGCAGAGAAGGGCGTAGAGATGACGTTCGGCAAATTCGGCCGGGATATCACTACCGACAAATACAATCTGAAACCGGTAGAGATGAGCGCAGAGCAGTCAAATGCATTCTATGAAGCCCTGATGGAAATCACAAACCGGGAGATTGAGAAAAGCAACAAGAGCAGCAAGACGGTGCGTCCTTTGATCAAGGAGGCAACGCCGCAGGCCTTTTCCGCATCCCTGAAAGGAAACGTTCCGACCAATCTGGCCCTTTTGAAAGCGCTTGCCTTTGAGCCGAAATCGCGCAAATACATTGACAGCGACATGCTGTATTCGTCCTATGTGACACAGAACGTTGCCGGTGTACATCCTATGCTGTACTCGCTGTTCAATCGTCAGGGAGGCGTCAGTGGGTACAAGAGCAAGCAAAGACCTGTAATCTATCTGGGAGACATTCTGACCAAAGGATTCAAAGCCGGAACCGTGCGGAATGCCGGAGGTATCCGGAACCAGTCCAACAGTGACCTGCAGATGTATCTGCTTATGGATATGGTCCAGATGTATGCGGACGCGGCGGCTAAAGGTTACTACATTCACGCCTACACCAAGGTTCCGGCGGAGCTGAAGATCCTCGGTCTGAGCGGTGCAAAAATCAATGCATCCCTGATCCCGAAGGTGCATGTATACCGCACGGCGGACGGGGAGATTGATTATGCCAGGACGTTGGAAAATGCCGGGCTCGGGGAGAACGGCGAACTTCTGTTTGATACGGTGGAAGGAATCAACCCGGACGAGGCGTTCATGATTGCCATGGACAAACTGTATTCCAAGAGCGTGGGGACCATCTGCATCGGGTACTCGGATAAGCATATCGAAAAACTGCTGGATGATCCGCGGGTGCAGTTGATCATCGGATTCCATGATAATACGGAGAATCCGGAGAAGCGGTATCCGGGCGCGAGATTTGCGAAGAATTACCGTGGATTAAACGAGGCGAAAGATGCAAGCGGAGAAACAAAGCACATTACCTTCGGAAAGTATCTTGCTTCCGCGGAAAAGAAATTCGGGTACAATGCAAGCACGGAGACACACAAAAAGGAAACAACCGAATTCAACGGGAAGACCTATAAGTATGATGACATCCCCAAGCTTGCCGCAGATATGTACAAGGCAGAGCTCGCGGAAAAAGGCTGGACTGTTGCTTACGCGGCTTTCTCAAACCATCCGAATTATTACAAACTGCTTGCCGATTTCTCGCTCTATGACAGCGAAGGGCACTATGCTCCGCACAAAAAGGTGCAGCTGGTGATCCCAGAAACGGTTCCGGTTATTGGGCAGGATGGTCAAGTCGAGCAGGTGGACACAGGGACATACATTGAGCGGATGATGCGCAAGGAGTTGGAAACGCTGGATAATCTTTCGGCCGACCTGGCGGATGATTCTTCGACCGGCATGCTTGCTGAGATGGTGGACGCAATCAATCATATTCGGGATGAAATGCCAAAGACTCCTATTGTTGCAGAAGACGGAAGGTATTCTTTGGCTCCGGTAGATCCTGTTGTGCCGACCGGCGGATGGAAGAGAAGCCAGACATTCGAAGAGGTAAAAGAGCAGCATCCGGATCTGTGGGATGTGTCTGCAGATGAATCTTCCGAGAAGAATCCGACGTCCGTAAAGGTGACGGTTGCATCGTACGATAAGATTTACTCGTTCTTGAAAGACGAAGGGTTTGAAGGAAAAATCCTTGACGCATCTTCCGGTCTTGGATATGGAACCGAGCTTGGGAAAGACAAATACGGGTTTGATGTGGAAGACGTCGAGCCGTATCCTGGCGAAAGGCATGAACCGGATTACAGAGATTACACCAAAATCTCCGGCCAGTACGACGTCATAATCAGCAATGCCGTATTGAATGTTCTTCCACAGGATCTCCGGGACTCGCTTGTTGCAAGAATGGGAGAACTTCTCGCACCCGGTGGAAGAATTTTTGTCAATGTGCGCGGCGAAGATGTAATGAATGCGTCTTCCAAAGTCATTCTGGATAAGGATAACCTTGAGGTGTTTATTTCAGGTAGTGGCTCTTACCAAAAAGGCTTTAAAAAGAGCGAGCTTGTCGCGTATCTGAAGGACGCGCTTGGCGAAGGGTATGACGTTGAGGCCGTTACATTCTTTGGTAAAACCAGTGCTGTTGTCACAAAATCCGCAAACGATGACATTCGCTATTCTTTGCCTGATTATATTGACGATCTGGCCGTAAAAAAATTCGGCACAACAGATGACATCAAAAAAGCCGCCTACATTATAAAGGACGGCAAAATGCTTGATTTTTCTTCTGTTATGACGAAGGGCATGAATCCGAATCGCCCGGATATGTGGCATGACAGCATCATTTTGGCAGTAAAGGACAAGCCGAGCTTTACCGAAAGATCTGACGCAACGCATGCGTACATTAACCAGGGCAATATCCGTGTAAATTTCAACGGTTCAAAGAATATGCCGAGCATTATAGACATGCCTTCCTTCGAAGCGGTGGATAGTTTAACCGATGACCAGATGGAGACAATCCGCGATGCTTTAAGCCAGATCTCCGGGAAACTGACTATTGCGTTTGACGATGACAGCCGGACAAACTACCGCTATGACGGGAACTTCGATTCCGTGCTGGATGACATCCGCAATTACTATCGGTCGAATGGAAAGCAGCTGTCTGATGTGGCTATGTTCCATGAAGAGGGAAGGTATAGCCTTATTGGCTATGATGCGGATGATATTGAGGTTTATGAAACAAGCCAAACTATCTTAAATTTGCCACAAAAGCAGAGAATTGCGAAATATTTGGATTATCTAAAAAATGACTATGTTGGAAGAACGGCAAAGTTTGTTAGAAATGGGCATACCTATTATGCAACAATGGATAAAACCAGTATTAGGAAGCCTGTATTTGGCGATGATAATAGTTCAAAGGCAGGAAAAAAAGCGCTGGTCAAAGTAGGCGCAGACGGAAATATCTTTGAACTGATTGAAAATTCCAAGTATCAAAGCAGTTCTCCAAACCACAAAAAACATACACCTGCAGATTATTTTGATTACTTTGTTAAACAAGTTTGGATAGATAACAAGCTTTTTGATGTTTTGGCAAATGTTGAGAAAAAGTATAATGACAAAGATGGATACGTATACACGTTTTCATTACAGGAGAACAAAAATAGTGCGCAGCACAACACTCACCCAACGGTGGTTAAAATCGCTGTGCCACGCACTAATTCTGGTAACAGTATAGCACAGAACGATGACTTGTCAACCCCCATTGAAGAAAAAAATGAAAATTCTTCATCCGAGGAAGGCAGAAATTCTCTTTCTGACGGCTACGAATTCAAGCGCTACACTAAAAAGGAAGCCGAAGAAATCGTCAACCGGATTATGGAGAACATCGAGTATACCGAAAGCGAGCGCTCGTATTTCGAAGACGAATGGGACAGCAACATCTTCAAGCCAAAGCTCATAGGCAAGAGCAGAAAGCAGGCCATCAACCAGATCTTTGAGATGCTGAACAGCGCGCCGGCAGGCGAGAGATTCAACCCGGCTCTGCGAATCGCGGATTACCTGATCGACAACGTGATCATGCACGAAATCGTCGTGGGAACCGACGCGTCCGCTGTGGCGGCCCAATTCATTGACGCAATGAATCAATACCGCCACGGGATCCATATCACGGACCAGATCAAGAGCGAAGCCAAGTATGTTTTCGACGACAAGGCCAACGAAATCTGGATGCAGTGGGCGGCACCCAAAGGCACCCGAGGCATGGACCCGGACGTCATCGCTATGGAAATGCGGTCGCAGGGTATCTACCTGGGAGACGTGGATGTGGACGCGCCTGCGCAGCAAATCTTTCATCAGCTGCTCCAGCATTATGACCATTGCAAAAGCATGCTGGATGAAAAGGCGGCGAAGATCAAGCTCCGCGAATTCGGAAGCGAGCAGGCTCTGAAGGACTACCGCCAGGGTATTGCCAAAGACCTGCTTCGCGCCTACGATGAATTCGGGACCATCTCCAAGGAAGGCAAGGCGGTCGAACGTGTGCGCGGTCAGTATGAGCGCAAACTCGGAGAGCAGAGGAAAGGCTATGAAAAGCGGATCGATGCGCTCAAAGGCGTATTCGAGGAGCAAAAGCAGAAGCTTCTGGACAAACTGAAGAATTCCTACAAGAAGAACCAGGTGGAAAACCGGGTCGTTGACCTGGCGCGGAAACTGAAGGACGGAGCCATCCGGAAATACGTTTCCTCTACCGTTCTTTCCAATCCGATCCTGGAAAAGTGGGAAAAGGAATTGGGCAAGCTGGTGCTTCGCGGAAATCTCCGTAAGGCCAATTCCCGGAACATCCTGCTGACTTATGAAAAGTTCTACAATGCCAAGAACCAGCCTCTGATGGACTGGCTGGCAGAGACGAGCGAGGACGGAAAGGGCGAGCTGGACCCGAACGTGCTGGGCGCGTTTGAGGTCATCAAAAACGCCAAAAAGGAAACCGCAAGCGGCGTTCCGCTTCCTCTGTCCTACGAGGAGCTGAAGGCGGCGGAGGTGATTCTCGGTTCCGCGGAAGCGCTGTTCCGTAACTACGACGCGGCCTTCCTGGAAGGGAAGCGCTACACAACCAGGCAGCTGGCCGAGGACGAGATGAAATTCCTGATGTCCAAGGAATTCAAGAAGATCAAGCATTTCGTCAAGCTCACGCAAACTATCCAGAAGTGGTTCAATTACACGGTAGAGCCTCGCGTGGTCATCCGGATGCTGGAACGTTATGACCCGAAAGGGTTCCTGACCAGGATGTACAACGAAATCCTGCAGGGCGAAACCGCGGCGGAATACCAGCGCGTGCAGTTCATGCTTCCGTTCGAGGAATTCTTCAAGAAGAACAAAGGGTATCAGAAGCGGCTTGCAAGCGCGACCATTGACTTCCATGGCGAGACCCTGACGCTGAATCAGGCCATTGCCCTGTATGAGACCACCAAGCGCGCACAGGCGCAGAAGGGCCTTGCCTGCTCCGGATTCTCCTACGAGGACAAGGACGGCAACACGCACCACGTAAAAGGCACGATGGAGACCAACCTGACGGACGAGGATTATGAGGACAACGCCGTATGGTTCCGGAAGACGATTGAATCGAGCCTGACCAAGGAAGACAAGGAATTCATCAAACTGGTGGAGAATTTCTTCAACGTGGAGTCCAAAAACGCGAAGACCGAAGCCGATCTGAATTTCCTCGGATACACCAACGTTCTGGATGAATTCTATTTCCCGATTGTCCGCGACCGGACGACGATCGCACGGTCCACCATGGACGTGCGCTCCTTCCTGAAGGATGTGGCCGCACTGAATAACTTCTCCTTCAACAAGGATACGAAGCCGAAGGCGGCTACCGAGCTGCACATTGGGAACGTGTACGATATGGTGCAGACGCATGCAAAGCAGATGTCCGTCTACGCGAACCTGGCACAGCCTATGCAGACCTTCGACCGGGTGTACAACAAGAACATCGGGGAAAAGACCGACGTCCGGACGGTGCGCAAGTTTGTGGACGAAAACATCTGGAAAGGCGCTTCGGCCTACCTGCAGAAACTGTTCTCCGACATCCAGGGCGTCGTCATGCCGAACGAGGATTTCAACCTCTTCGGGGCGCTCCGCGGAGGATATGCCAAGTATCAGCTGGGCGCCAACCTGAAGGTGATTCTGTCGCAGACCGCATCCTTCCCGACCGCTGCCATTGTTCTGAGCCCGAAGGCTATGCTTCGCGGATTCTTCCGCAAGATCGATTTCAAGGCAATGGACAAATACTGCCCGTATGCATTCACCCGGAACCATGACCAGGTGGTGGTGAAGGCGGAAGGCGTGATTGACAAAGTGGGCAAGATCGGGGACGCGACAACCAAGCCGATTCAATGGACAGACCGTCTGACCATCGGCGTCCTGTGGAATGCCAGCCAGGCGCAGGTGCAGGAAGAGAAGGGCTATGTGTTCGGAACCGAAGAAAACATGAAGGAAGCAGGAAAACTGCTCGAGCAGGTGATCCGGCAGACACAGCCGAACTATTCCAACACGGAACGGTCCGCGATGATGCGCTCCACGCACGAAGCGGCCAAGGTGTTCTCCATGTTCACGTCGGCGCCGCTGAAGCAGTATTCCCGGCTTGTGGAAGCCGCAGGCGAGCTTTCGTATGCGGTGCAGACCAAGAATGCTAAAGCGAAGGCAGACGCCGCCAAGAAGCTGGGAAGGGCCATTTCGGCCATCCTGATTGCGAACGCCATGTACTGTATGATCGGGCAATTCATTTCCTGGTTGTTCAAGAAGAAGCGCAGGGAAGACGAGGAAGGGAACGAGATTTCCTTTGCCGAGGATTACCTGACCGACATTGCCGTAACGACCATCGGAATGATGCCCGGCATGAACCAGATCGCCAGTTACTTCACCAAGGGCTACGGCGTATCCGGATTTGTGTACGATACCGTGAACGACTTCCTCATGGATTCCAAGAACATAGTGTCGCTGATCGGCAAGGCCGCATCCGGCCAGCCGGTGGAGCGGTACGAATTCGGATCCGTTCTGCGGCGCTCGGTCTACACGGCCGGAGAGCTGACCGGAATCCCGGTGCGGAACATCATGAACACGGTAACCGGCATGATGAGGCGGTTCGCGCCCGAAGCCGGCTATGCGGTGGACTCGTTCTTCTATGCGACGGACTACCGGACCGACCTTTCGGAGTATATGAATCACGGAAACACGGATATGGCCGAGTATCTGCTCAAGCTGTATACGAAAGACAACACGGGAACGATGAGCAAGGAAGCGCGCGACGTCCTGCTGAATCTCTACACGCAGGGCTATGACGTCCTTCCCAAGGCGGTCGGAAACACGCTGTCGTACACGTACACGGACGCGAACGGAGAGACGAAGACAGAATCCTACAAGCTCACGGCCAACCAGAAGAAGCAGTTCAAGTATCTCTATTCCAAGGCGAACCCGGTGATCGAGAGCATGCTGAACGACCGTGTATTCAAGAAGCTGAGTGAGGAAGACCAGGCCAAAGCCATCAAGTCGGTCAACACGGCGTATTTTATGATGGCAAAGGACGAGGTGACGAAGACAAAGACCACCAACAACACGCTTCTGACCTTCTTCCGGAAAGACATCGGAAAGTTTGCGACCGTCCTGGCCGGGCTGAACGAGATCGGGACGGACAAGGACAAGAAGGGCAATGCCATTTCGGGCACCAAGAAAAAGAATGTGTACAAGTATCTGACCACCAGCGGACTGAGCAAACAGGAGGCGGTGTACGTGATGGCCGTCAAGGGTTACACGCTCTCCGGGCTCCCGGTCAGCGAGGAAAGCGCGACGACCATGCTGCTGAAATACATCATGTCTCTGCCGGTCACGCAGGCAGAGAAAGCAGCCATCGCGGAGCGGTGCGGATTCACGGTCAAGGGCAACAGAATTTTGCGAAAAAAATCGTAAAAAAGTTCAAAAAGCCGCGAAATGGGATACCAAAACCGCTTTTTTGTAGTTTATAATATAGACGAGGTGATGAAAATGGCTTTGCGAATTTTAGAAACAGAACGGGGAGACATTACCCGTTTGGCCTGCCCGAGGTGCGGAGAAAAGGTGCGGTTTGTTGGGCTGCTCCGGGATTCCGAAGTCAAGGGTCTGACCTTCAAATGCAAACGATGCGGCAAACTATGGTCCGTGCAAACCGTTAAATGAATATCTGAGAATCACAGGCCATTTGCCCATTGAGGAAGAGCCACAAAACCGGAAACGGGAGTAGTGGCTCTATTTTATTAGGAACAAGGAGGTAAGAAGATGAGCAAGAACGTAAGCAAGAGCGGACAGCGCTTTCAGACGAACGCCGGCGGAATCATTAAGGCTCCGAGAACCACAGAGCAGCCGAAGGCCGATGTCAAACGTGGGAACGATTTGAGAACCGGTAAATAAGGCGACCACCAAAAAACGAAAAGGAGATGCACACGATGCCAAACGAGAAAGAACTGTTTGATGTAGACGTCGAGGAAGAACAGGCCGAAGAGCCCGAAGAGGAAACCGAGGAAGAGGAAGTCTCTACCGAAGAAGAAGACGACGGGGACATTGAATTTGACGACGACGGAAACGTCATTATTCCCGATGACGAGGAAGAAGACGAATCCGACGAAAGCTCTGCCAACAAGAGCGAAGCGAGCGAAGAATCCGAGCCGGACGAGAAATTTGCAACGCTGGAAAAGCAGTACAGAGATCTCCAGGCCCAGGTTCAGGATACGTTGAAGCGCCTTGGCGTAAAGGAAACGGACGCGAAGAGAGGCCTTGCGAAGCTGGCCGCAGACGAGGAAGGTCTCTCGGTGGACGATTACCTGCGCAAACGCGCTTCGGAACAGGAATCGGAAGAAGCATTGCGAATCGTGAAAGCGCAACGGTTTCAGCAGATGGCGGCCCGAGATCTGGCCGAGATCAAAGCGGCATTTGCCGGTCTTGACGACGTGAAGGTCATACAGGATATCCCGAATTTCAAGCGGTTCGGGGAACTGAGAGACAAAGGCCTGACCGCAAAAGAGGCATATGTTGCGGCGAACCCGGACCGGATTCGTACACAGGCCGCGGAATCTGCGAAGAAGAAAACGCTGGAAGAGAGCAAAGCGCATCTGAAATCCGCCGTTCCCAAAGGCTCAAAGGACACAGGAGCCAAGATGACACGGGCAGAACTTGCCGCGTGGAGAGATATGTTCCCTGGAAAGAGCGACAAAGAAATCGTACGCCTGTTCCGGGACACACTATAAAATCTGATAAGGAGAAAGACTATGTTCAAACTGACCAAAGTTGAAAACGGAAGGATCAACGTAGGCGAGCCTGAATATTATCCTGCCGGCGCTGCTGCCATCACGCAGGGTGAAGGCTTGAAACTGTCTTCCGGCAATCTGGTGGTATGCGGTGCAACCACCAAACCCACGTTCGTTGCATTGGCCGCAGCTGCCGCCAATGCTGAATCCGTTCCGGTTATCCCGGTAACCCCGGAGCAAATCTATGAAGCAGACGCGTCTGTTTCGCTGGCTTCCGCCGTGGTCGGCACCAAGGTGACCCTGACCGCTACCGGCGACGCCATAACCGCCACCACATCCGATGGCGTTGCGACCTTGCTGTCCGTTGTGGCTGACAAGCTCGCGCTTGTCAAGTTTGAGTAAGGAGGTAACGCGAAATGGCAAGTATTATCTATTCCAAACTGGAAGGCAAGAATGACCCGATGTTCGGGAAATTCGAGCATCCGATCAAGGCTCTGATCGAGTCTGAATCCAATTACATGGAGAAGCAGAAGAACGTTCTGAGCTTCCTGTTCAACGTGGAGAAATCCAACCGCTATGCGGAAACCGTCATCAGTGAGGGCGACTTCCGTCCGTTCCAGGCCACCAAGGAAGGCCAGGGCGCTGAAAACGACAGCATCGATCCCGGTTATCAGAAGACCATCGAGCACATCGCGTTCATGAAGGAATTCACCATCACGCGCGAAATGGCTGATGATTCCAAGATCGGTATCTCTGCCGACATCAAGAACAAGCCGAAGAAATTCGTCCGTTCTTACTACCTGACCCAGAAGCAGATCGCGGAGCAGGCGCTGATCAACGCCACCTCGACCGGCTTCACCTACAACAAGGGCAAGGTAGACCTGACTGTAGGCGACGGCAAGGCTCTGTTCCACAAGGCGCACACCTTTGCCAACCGCTCCGGCACCCAGGCTAACTATTTCGTCAACGGCTCGGCAACGTCCATGCTTTCGGCTACCACCATCGAATCCACCCTGGCTCTGCTTGCCAACCGCATGCGGAACTTCAAGGATGAAGGCGGCAACAACATGGGCTATGTCCCGGATGTCATCATCATCCCGGCAAACCGTCCCGCCCTGGAATCCCTGGTCAAGAAAGTCGTCGGATCCGAGAGAACCATCGGTTCGGGCAACAACGACATCAACGTCCAGTACGGCCAGTGGTCCATCGTGGTCCTGGATGGCTGGGAAACCACCTCCGACAAGATCATGGTCATGTCCAGAGAAGCGAACGAGAACCTGCAGGCAAACATGTTCTACAACCGCGTCAACCTGGATATCCGGTCCTGGATCGACGACCACACCCGGAACTACATCTGGAACGGCTACTGCCGCTTCGGCGTAGGCTTCACCAACTGGAAGCACATCGCGTTGTTTGACGACGCAGCATCCAACTCGGCAGCGGAGGCCATTAACTCCTAATCCACAAACAAAAGGACTTCAGCCATGAAAGTATGTGAACTGTACGATCATGTTGCTCAGTTAGGTTTTGAGGATACTCTGCTGGAGTATGACAGACACTTCATACTGTCAGCGAACCGCGCTCTGTTTGAGGTCGCTTCATTGCGGCCTCAGACGAGCCACGTTCTTATCCATCATGAACCCATGGAGAATATGATAAAAAACTATTCCTTTGCACCAGTCAAGAAGATGAGCGACATCGTCTATACGGCGGATGGCGCAAAGGCTTTTTATTTTGAGGCTTGCGGATACGGCTATTGCCACGTGGAGCGCTGCCGGGAGGTAGATAACGTATGGGTGTGGGAGGATTGCTATGCCCCCATTGCCATCTCGTCCCCCGGAACGTACATGCCTTTCCGCAATTTTATTACGGTTGACAGCAATTTTGTAAACGGCGAGGTGAGGCTGCGCTTCACGGGCGATTATTCATTCTACGTCCGGAACGCGGCTCTGTACGAGGAGCTCCTCGGGCCCAACGTTTCGGATATCCCCGCGTTTGAGCCTTTTACTTCGTATGACGTGCCGATGATGGCGGATGATTTCCTCCGCCTGTACAAACCGCCCATCGTGGACGACGGAACGCACGCCTACCTGAGAGGCTCCGAGTACGACATCGAGAACGGGAAAGCCATTCTCCTGCCGTACGACAAACCCGGCGTTTACAAAGTAAGATATATCCGAAAGCCGGAGGCCATCGCGGACAGCGAGAGCCCGGCAACCTCGCAGGACGTAATCGACTTGGACGAAGACCTGTGCCAGCTGCTTCCTTTGCTCATCGCCGCGTATGTGTGGGCAGATGATGAGGACGCGAAAGCGCAGTATTATCTTTCCCAGTATCAACAGCAGGCTGCCCTGATCCGGGCGACCGAAGCAAAGAGCGAACCGGTGCAGTACCGGAGTACGTACGGGTGGTAAGCATGCCGAAGAACAGTCTGATCACAGAAGGCACCATTTATACGAAGGTGTACGACGAATTGCGCGGCGTGGACTTTTCCTCCGACCATACGCACGTCCATGACCGGCGGCTGGCGTATTTGTGCAATATGTACAAAGATTACCAGTCCGCGCAGGGAAACTGCATCGAAACCGTTCCCGGCTTCCGGGAGCTGGTGGACCTGCCCGACGGAAACGTGAACGGCATCCACGAACGGCGCTATATCGTCAACGGAGAACAGCGGTCCGACCTGTACGTCCACGTAGGCACCAACCTGCACGCCTGGCTGAATTTCCCGAAGTCGCAGGGCGTGACCGAGCAGGAGACCTATACGCTGGAAAATTACGAGGAGCTGAACGGACAGAGAGTATTCACCCTGACCGTCAACGACTGCTGGCGCGTCAATTCCATTGTCTACCAGCCTTTGGGAGAAGCGAAGAAAACAACCGTCCGCCCGGCCGCCGGCTGGGTCAACGAGAGCCGTTCCTTTGTGAACAACCGGTGGGTGTTTTCCTTTACGTGGACGACCACGGAGGAAGTCTATATGTCCTACCAGGTCATCCTGAACGTGTACCGCAACGCGCCTATGTCCGTGCTTGCGTCCAACATGGCCGACCACAGGAGCGAATCCTTCTCGTTCAACAACAATCTGTACATCCTGGACGGAACCAATTTCCTCGTGCTCAACGGCGCAAACGTCAAGTCAATTGAGGAGGACGCCTATGTTCCCACCATCTACATCAACGGGATCGCATCCGGCGTCAATGCCACCATCGGCAAGGAATACGAGCAGCGGAACATGCTCACTCCGAAATTCCGGCAGACCTACGTCGGAAACGGGGAAGCAACCGAGTTTCAGGTCGCTGTTCCAAACCTGGACCGGATCTCCTCCATCAAAGTGTACGGCAGAGAGTACATGGTCGACCGCCTGCAGGACGCTGCTACCATTGTGGCCAAGATCCGGGAGAGCTTTCCTTCCCGATTCGGAGCCGGCCCTGTCAACGGAACCTTCCGGATTGTGCTCCAGGCCGCCGGCTTTGATTCCTGGCGTATCGATTACTGGGACAGCCGGGAGACCGCAAGAACCTGGGTGCAGGGGCCGAACGGATACGGCGCCGATGAAATCGGGCTTGACCTTCCGGAAGAATCGGTGTATGCCACTCCCGGTTTCGTGTACGTGGATCCCGAAGTGTGGGCCGAAACCGCATTCGGAGATAACGAAGGCGATACCGTGTTCCTGTTTTCCGGGAGCCCGGATACCTGGTACCTGCAGGGAGACCAGACCGCTGCGACCTATAACCTTCGCGAGGATTACGGCGTATACTATCCCGATTCCGCACATGACTGGTTCAGCGCTCTGCAGGAAGACGGAGACCGGAACCGGATCGTCATCACCAGAGGCGTCGGCTTTACCGAAGTGGAATTCGACATCCTCACGACCGACGGCGTGCCCGAGATCCTTATGCAGACCGATTCGGACAAAGTCTCGTTTAATCTCGATACGGGCCTTGTTACGTTTACGGCTCCTCCGGCAGCGCCTGAAAATGCCATTATGGAATTCTCGCAGAACGCGACGGTGCGGTACTACCCGACCGGATACGCCGGCATCGAAATCATTGCGGAGAAGCAGGTGACCTCGGTCAACGGCATCGTCAACGAGACCGCCGAGATCGAGAACCTGATCAAGAACTGCACGATGGTGTGCATGTACGACGGACGGGTGTTCCTGTCCGGGAATCCCAAGTATCCGAACAATATCTTCTGGTGCGGCAGGGACGTCGAAACGGGCCTTGTGGATCCGTCTTACTGGGGTCTGCTGAACTATGTGACCGACGGCGTGGAGAATGTGCCGATAACGGCCATGCTTCCTGTGGCGGATACGCTGGCCGTCTTCAAGGGCGACACCACGCAGGACGGAAGCATCTTCTACCATACGGCCTATGAGACCGGTGAGGACCTGCTCCCGGTGACCTATCCTTCCAAGCAGGGGCTTGCCTGGATCGGGTGCCTCGGCGCGGCTTCCAATTTCCGCGACGATCCCGTCTTCGTATCCAAGCACGGCCTGGATGCCATCGGGCAATTGTCCGTAAGGTTGGAGAGGGCGCTGGAGCATCGGTCAACCCTGATTGACGCGAAACTGCTCAATCTGGACCTGACCAAAGCGCAGATGACCGTCTGGGGCAGTTACCTGGTGCTTGCCATCGAGGGGCACATCTTCCTGGCAGACAGCCGGCAGGCCTACGAGGGCGCGCAAGGCGTCAAGGAATACGAATGGTACTACCTGGAGGACATCGGCTCCTACAAGGGCCAGTACGACGAATACCGCTATGCTTCCAGGCTTCAGTGGGAAGAGCACGTTGCGACGACAGAGCCGAAGACCATCCGTTTCTGCCGGGTGTGCAAGAACCTGGAAGAGGACTGCACGTGCGGAAACGATGACGGACTGGTGAACCTGACCCTGGAAGACGCAACCCAGGTGTACTTCCCGGCCTTGTACGAGACAAGAGACCTGAGCGGACAGGTGGCCAATCCGCCCGAAGAGGACGGGACATCTTCCGTGGAGATCTATTCCACGGACGTGCAGGTGTATACCGTGTACGGAGTCGCGGAAGCCAGAACGGTCCATTTCGTCGTGTACGAGACGGAACAGCCCACGTATCCCGGAGACATGACCGGAGGTACCACAACCCTGCACGCATTCCTGGTGGAAGCCAGCGGTGCGAAAATCGGCGGTGTTTTCCATCCGGCCCAGCTCGTCAAGGCGGTCGGAGACCGGCTCCTGTTCGGGACGAGCGAAGGGAAGATCTTCTGCTTCAATACCGATATGCGGAACGCGGACGGGACCATTGATTCCCAGTGGTATACCTTCAACGGGCGCACCATCCTGTGCGGATGCGCGACCAAGATGGACAACTGCGGTATTCCGCAATTCACCAAAACGACCGTAAAGAAATCCATTGTGCTCAAGACCAAGCGGTTTGACGCCTCGGCAGCCAAGATCAAGGTGCGTACCAACCGGAACGTATTTAACCAGGTGGCGCGGATCAACAGCATGACCATGGATTTTGAAACGCTGGATTTCTCGGACTTCTCCTTCTCGGCTTCCGACAAGGACCTGTTCATGATCAAGGAGAAGGAACGCCGGTGGGTCGAAAAGCAATACTACATTTATTCCGACGAGTACCGGAAGCCGTTTGCCTTGTACTACCTGGCATATCGGTACTACATACTCGGCCGTTACAAGAACAGATAGGAGGAACAGAACGTGGCGGTAACACAGATTGATAAACTGACACTTCAGCAGCTGCAGGCGAACGGCGTACAGGCTTTGGCAGACAGACCGAACTCGGACCTGAACTTCGGTCAACAGACGCAGAACGCGGCTTCTCTGAAGGCGTGGTTTGATAGATTCCCGGCCATTATGATGGCGAAAATCAACGAAATTGTGGACGTACTCGGAGGCGACAACGCAGCGGAGCACATCCGCATAGACCTGGACGAGGAAGGCATCACCAACCTGCAGGAACTGATTGACGCCATCGTCGACGGCGATCTTGCAAGCATCCTGTATGCGATGCCTTCCGTGGATTCGTCCACAACGCAGTCCGTACAGGCCATCCTGAATTCGTTCTCGCAGTCCCTTGCGGACCACGCAGAGGACATCGAGGAACTGCAGACCAATGCGGTAGACCTGCGGCACGTGGTGTTGAGCCTGTCGGGCAACGTCTTCACCATTGCTCTGCGGAATCAGGAAGGTTCCCTGGACAACGTGGCGGCCTATAACCTGGACCTTACGACCGGAACGGGCCGGCTGGCGGACGCAGCGGTTACAACCCCGAAGATTGCGGACGGAGCAGTCACCACGGCCAAGCTCGCGAACGCATCCGTAACCGCGGAGAAGCTGGCGCCCGGTGCCATTGACGCATCTCAGCTGGCAGACGGAATGATGACAACCCCCAAGATTGCGGCAGGCGCCGTAACCGAGCCGAAACTGGCAAACGGAGCGGTCACCACAGCCAAACTGGCAGACGGGTCTGTAACAACCCCGAAAATCGCGTCAGAAGCGGTCACAACCGAAAAGATTGCGGACGAGGCGGTAACAGCCGACCAGATTGCTCCGACGGCCGTAGAGACGGCCCACGTGAAGGATTCGGCTATCACTGCGGCAAAGCTTGCGGTATCGGCTGTCACGACAGAGAAGATTGCCGCAGGAGCGGTAGCGGAAGCCAAACTGGCAAGTGCGCTGACGGCCAAAATCAACGGGGCTGTCGTCAGTCATTCCTACAATGCGTCAACCGGCGTGATTACGTTCACGCATGCAGACGGCACAACCTCAACCCTGGACCTGCCGACCGAACTGGTAATCGGGAACGGCTCGTATTATGACGAGAGCAACGATAAGCTGGTGCTGGTGCTTGCGAACGGATCGCACGTCGACATTCCTTTGGGAGACCTGATTGCGCAGATTGAAGCATTGCAGACGGGCGTCACAGCCAATCCCACGCTTTCCGGGAACGAGGCGGAGCTGACCGGCCTTCAAGTCGGCGACACGAAATACAAGATGCCGGAGGGCAGTGAAGTCGTAGCAAATCCGACCCTGGCCGGAACCGAGACGCAACTGGCTGGCATTCAGGTAGACGGAACCAAGTACAAGATGCCGGACGTCCCGACGATTGCGGCCAACCCGACGCAGACAGGCTCCGAGACCGAGCTTGAACGCCTGCAGATCAACAGCGCGAAGTTTAAGATTACGCATCCGACGGTTCCCTCCATCGCAGTCAACCCGACCCTGGCCGGAACGGAAGCCGCTATGACGGGCCTTGAACTCAACGGCACGAAATACAAAATGCCGACTGTTTCCGCCAATCCGACCCTTGCCGGGACCGAGACCGAGCTGGAAGGCCTGGAAGTGAACGGTACCAAGTACAAGATGCCCGAAGGGGGAGGCTCTGCCGTTGCGGCGAATCCCACGAGAACCGCGTCAGATCCGTCTTTGCGGTCCATTACGATTGGCGAAGACAATTACCAGATCGATACGCTCTGGTACCGCACATCCGCGCCGTCCGCTGCGAATCCGAACGGAATTAAGATTGTAATTCTTCCGACCGAGCCGGCTACCAAGTACGATGGTTATTTGTATATCATCATTCCGGAATACACGGCAACCTTCATTATCACGAATGGTTCCCATAACGGCGTGCCCGTTATCAAGGAAGGCGGAAGCCAGACCTTCACGATTACGCCGCAGGAAGGATACGGGCTCCCTGAAACCATTGCGGTTTCCGGTGCAGACTACACGTACAACAACGAAACCGGCGTCGTTACCATTTCCAATCCGACCGGAAATGTTACAGTTTCTGCTACCTGCGTAGTGGTACAGACCGGGTATACAATTACGATTGGTACTAATGCTCCTCCTCAGGGTATTTCTATAAATGGTGTGTGGAGATCTGTTTCACAAAACGAAGTTATAAACATAAATGATGGCGATGTAGTTACCGTTTCAGTGTCCGGCGCTTCTGTTGACGTTACCATTGTGGTTGATGGAGTAACTGTCGTTAGCGAGTGGGCAGCAGGCGGTGATTATCCTTATGACATCACCCCGACAAACAATATCTATATAGATGGTTATACCACAGATATTAGCATAACCACCAATTATCAGGGCTCATAATGGGAGGCAAATATGAAGATAAAGAAATATCTGGGGCATGGCAGAGGAAGAGTCTCCTGCCTGATGGAAGACGGAACGGTGCTGAAAATTCCGGTGAACCGAAATGGAATCTTGCAAAGCCGTTCGGAAAGAGACCGTTACAATTCCGGCAAATTTAAATATCTTGCGGATATTGTCCGTTATGACGAGAGCAACGATTTCCTCTATATGGAGTATGTAGAGGATAAATCCGAGTTTTTCATCGACTATGCAAGAGACGGCATCTATTGCGACTTGTATGACCACGCAGAGTTGACCAGGGTGCCGTGCTCCTGCGACGGTATGTGCGAGCAGTGCATCCACAACGTGCTGGCGAACAATATCCCGTATAATATCGCGGAGATCCTGGAATGGAAGCCGAAGGACCGCTTCCAGATCGGAATTGCCAAAGACGGAACGTACAAGTATTTCGATTACTCCGAGCCGATTAACACGGAAGGCGATTTCATTTTCCGGGACAGCTATCTGCCTGTTCTGTTGCAATTCCTTAAGGAAGAACCGGACATGAGGCTGGATGCGTATCTGCAGGCCCACGGATGTGAGAACGGAACGGATGAAGATTCTGCTCTCATGAAAGCCAAATTCAAACGGCGCGCCTGGTCGGATTGGTGCCATCGGCATCCGGTTGTCAAGGAGTAAAGAAAGATATTTTCGTTTTTTCTACAAACGCAATAGTACACATTTTTTAGCATAGCAAATACTATATTAAATTCAGTAACTTAAATTGAATAGTATCTGTTTAACTAAAATTGAAATGGGATACCAAAACCGCTTTCTTATGTAATATAATCTTTATAGAGGAGTTCAGAATATGGCTGATTTCTTT
Organism: Clostridia bacterium; assembly: GCA_017455185.1. Lineage (GTDB taxonomy): Bacteria > Bacillota > Clostridia > Oscillospirales > CAG-272 > RUG14240. The sequence goes on along the minus strand of JAFTBN010000075.1, from coordinate 29,214 downwards.
CTTATCGGGGGAAAGCCGACCGCGTTTTTCTTCAATGGCGGAAAGGCGACGCAGGCTTTCCTCGCAGGTGCCTCGCTACTAACCGCTACCTTTCCCATAACATGCGAAATCCAGAATGGAACGTATACTGGTCCGGGCGTGATCCAGGAAAAGGAAACAGTGGAGATTACCATTGTCCCGACGGCTCCGTACGAGCTGGCACAGATCCTTTCGGTGACCGGAGCGGAATATACCTTTGATAGCGCGACCAATACGCTTACGCTTTCCAACCCGACTGAGGACGTTGTGGTTTCAGCCCGGTGCAAGACAAAAGTGTGGGACGGCGTAACGTACGCAGGAACGAAATGGAAGTTTAAACCCAGCGCCAGCGTAGCCTCTTACAATATTCCTTGGAGCAGCTTTCCTTATTCTTCAACCAACGTGGCTGTATCAGGCACACTCTATGACACGGATGGCGTTACTCCTTTAAGTGGAGCCTATGCAGATGGAAATTATTCACGGTACAGCTGGAACGTAACGCCTTATATTGGGTCTCCTTATACGGCTTACGGCGGTACCTGGAGAATTGGGTATAGATCTATTAACAATGTTCTCAATATTATGGGAGTTCAAAATTACGGATCTTTTTCTTATACCCAACTTCAAAATTTGTATTTTAAATTTTCTGACAACCAAGGGTCTTTGCCTGCTGTATATGCGAATACACTCAAAGCTCTGGCCACCATCGTTGACTGGTAAAAAAATTACTCAAAATTTTCTCAAAAAATCTTCGAAAACCGCGAAATGGGATACCAAAACCGCTTTTTTGTAGTTTATAATATAGGTGACAAGAAAAATTGTGTACTCGGAGGTGGACCTTGAAGCCGAAATATTTATCCCTTGACAACCACGAAATTGAGGTTTTACTGAAGCTGTTCGAGATGTATTTCATCGGGAAAGAAATCTCGGACGACACCGCCGGCCACCTGTACAATGAATTGAAAGACGAGATTCGCAGCCGCGAAGCGATGAACAATTGAGGAGGCAACATGCAATATAAACTATACCGCAACGGAACCAGCGAGCTGCATTGCCGGGAGGATCTGAACAAGGCATCCGAGCTCACGATTGAATTCGACGGAGCGGCCGAAGGGTCCTACGCGGTCATCAATACCAAGAGATCAAAGCGGTACCGGCAGATTGTCGACGGAAAAGTCAGCATCCCGGTTCCGCGTGAATCCACCCTTCTGAACGTAACCTATGTGGAACAGTACGGGGACCTGGCAAACACCTGGCAGTGTCCGCCGGTCGACGTCATCGTAACGGATGACGTGGTTATGATCCGGCCGAATCTGACCGGTATTACGGACGAAATCAACGGCTTGAAAGAACAATTGAACAACCTCCAAAGTTATATTCAGTCCATGCAGGACGAAATTACCGTAATCAAAGGCAAAATTGCTACCTTGCTTGAAGGGTACAACATAATTTAGGGAGGTAGAAAGTGAAAAAAATCTACACAATTTGCCTGGTCTTGGCCCTTCTGGTCATGACCTCGGTCTGTGTGTACGCGGAAGCGTATACAGGGACAGTCAGCGAGTTGAAAGAGAACGCCTATGAACTGCCGTTCGAGTACCACGACGGCGCGAAATATGACGTGTCTTTCGACGTGTCTTTCGAAGGGATTCAAACCCGTGTCGCCGTCTATGTGAGCGAGCTGCATGGCTCTGCCGGGCAAGGCTACGTGGCGTTGATTGCCGTCGAGGACGGAAACTATCACGTGGATTACACGACCCGGAGTTCGGACGTCTCCGACCTTAGGCTCACCTTTTCCGGAGCAGGGAACGAGGACGTCGTCGTCACTCTGGACAACGTGATCGTATCGGAACATGTAATCGAGGAGACGGAAACGACCGGTGCCGAAACAAACGAGGAAACGAACACGTCCGGCGCCGAATCCGAAAAGGAAACCGAGAAGGAAACGGACGCGGTCGTGACGCCTGCGCCGGATCCAGGAGAGACAGAAGGCGAGATGCTTGCCAATTTCTTCACCCGGCTGTATCAGTGGTTTGTGGACAACAAACTGATGATCGTCTCCGTGGTGCTGGACGGCATCATCATCGGGATTCTCTATCTTGTCAAGCGCACCAAGAGCAAGATGGACGACAAGATCGTTTCCCAGCTTGTGGACATCAAGTCCGACGCATCCGCTGCATCTACGAATACATCCGCAACGGATACGAACGTGACGGCCGCGGTAAACGGCCTGATCGATGGCTACAACGATATGAACGCGAGTTACAAGGCCCAGCAGCATCTGGAGGACGAACGGAACAAAGTCGTATCCTCTGTGCTTGAGACGAACCTTGCGATTCTCGGGATCCTTCAGACCGTCTACGCGAACAACCGCAACATTCCGCAAGGAACGAAGGACTTGATCAATTACAAATACGCAAAGTGCCTGACCACGTTGGAGAACGACGAGGAGCTGAAGGCGATTGCGGAGCTGGTCAAGAAGAGCGTGGAAGGAGCAAGCGATGACGAACAAGAAAAAGGGAAAACTGATTAAGGCGACTGCGGTCGGCATTGACGTTGTCCCGGTTGCCATTGCCATCCTGTGCATGTTCCCAATCTGGGTGCACAGGGATTCCAATTCCACCATTTCCGGTTTGTTCTGCTTTATGATGGTGCTTGCATGCGTTCCGTTCTACAGGCAGCTCCGGCAGCTCTTCAAGAGCCCTGCCGCCTGGCTGATGTGGACGATTGCCTTTGTCGTGCTGATTGTGCTCAAGAACATTATCGATGAAATGATTCCCGTTTGCCTGGTCGGCCTGATCTGCAACACGGTGGGCGAATTCATCTATAAGTACGGAGCCATAGTCGAGGAAAGGGAAGACAAGCCGAAACCGGAGACGGGCGCAGAAGATTGAACACAAGGAGTAGGGTATGGATAAAATACCGACAGTGTCCCGGACGGAAGATGCCGGATTGCAGGAACGTGTTGATTCCGCCATCAAGGTGGTCAACCAAAAGACGAAGCGCGCCATGCGCTCCCTGATCAGTTATGGAGGATTGATCCTTTCCATGTTCGTTGTGGCGGCGTTCATCATCGCCATGACGACGCACATACAATCCATACCGCCGGAGGACTTCTGGGAGTATGCGTCCGATATCGTGATGACATGGCTTCTCTATGTCATTTGCGCGTCGGTTACGTATATCTCCTGCTCGGACTCCGGAATGCGGGCAGCAAAGGAGCTTGCCTCCTACGTCAGCTCGCAGGAACGGTATGCGAATCTGCGGCAGTATGTGGTGGACCACAACCTCCACGGCTATGCATACAGTTACTGTGAGGAACTGTGTACGGAAGAATTGAAGATGCAGAGAACGGCTATCCTTGCCAATTATGGTATCTCGTACAATTCCTTTGTCTCTCTGTACGAGGGCAAGGACACCAAGACTCTGCAACAGAAATATCCGAACCTGTCCAAGCTGCAGCTGAAATGCATCGCACGGGCCAACGCCACCAAAAGGCTGAACCTGCGGCCGGAGATGCTCCTCCGGAAATCCACAAGAGGAAACCACAGGGGCCTTTTGGGAACGGCGCCCGAAGTTAAGCGCAGAATCCATACGATGATTTCCATCACGCGGATTACGATTGTCTCGGGTATCATGGCCTTTCTGATGTTTGAGATGATTATGGAACCGACCTGGGCGACCTTCGCGGAAGCCATCATCAAGGCCGGCGTCATCATCGCACAGGGCTTTCTTGGGTATAAATACGGGTATGACCTGATTGCCATTTCTTCAACGGAGTATGCAACCGACCAGGCAGACCTGATTCAGCAATTGATTCAATACAGCGAACGGTTAGCAGGAGAGGAGCAGAATGAGCCAGCGGTACACGGAAGTGATCAACAGCAAGAGCCGGGACGACTGGCTCCGGCTGATCCATCAGTGGGTTCACAACGTACGGGACCAGAACATGCTGGTACTTTACCTCCTTGACGCGCTGACCATCGAGCAGGTAGCCGATAAAGTCGGGCTGTCCGTTGTGCAGACGCAGGTGCGGTTATCCCGAGCCCGAAAGCAATTGTTTTTACATATCTGATTCGATATCAAATCCTATATAAATCCATGTGAAAGATGGCCGGTCAGGGAAACCTGGCCGGCTGTTTCTTTTCATATGAGGCAGAGAAGGACCGCAACGTCCGCAATGATCTTCCGCTTGCGCCTGTAGTAAGCGCGCTGGCTGATGACAGACGAGGAAAGGGAGCGGTCATAGCCGGATCCGTTGCAGAAGTCGTCCATCAGCATAGACCGCAGGTTTGCCTCAATGCCCTGGAATGCTTTGTCTACGGCCCGGTTCAGCAGCTCGTACATCGTACACACGTCCTCTTTGTTCGCCTTGAGATTGATGACTCGCTGGCGCCGTTCCGTATCCGCAATGATGGCAATCACCACACGGCGCAGGGCTTTTGGAACAGATACGTTGTCGTACTTCTTGCGCCCGTACCGGGATTCAAACCGGGAAGGCTTGTGAATGACGCCGGAAGGCGTGACGACCGTTCCGCAATACTGGCACATAATCGAGCCTTCATGCTTGCATTCGTGGCATGGGTACTCCTCGTTGAGATATCTCTGCTGCATCTCGTACATCAGTCCCACCTCGCAAAGCCGATGATGCAGTATCCTTCCTCCAGGCCTCCCGGTGCATCTTCCGGGCGGAGCACGTACGTGATGGTACAGCTCATGCTCCTGCCTGTGTACGAGCATGTCTGCGGATCCCATTCGTGCAGGACGAGCACGTCTCCGGGCCTTGCGTCGTCTTCATCCTCGCGCAATTCGAACCGCTTGTTATTAAACAGCACGTCGTTGAAGAATTTAGGCCATATCTTTTTGTTGATCGTTCTCATGTTGTTGTTCCTCCTTCTTAAAAATGCTGTGCCATTTCTGTATGGCTGTATTGCAGGCGTCTGCGTAGGTGTTTGCCTTTGTGTCCCATGACTTGACTTCCAGGTAGATTCCGCAGCGGAAGCACCCGATTTTGACCTTTGCTTCGCCGTATTTGAACATGACCGACGTGAAGAGCATCTTGTTTGGCGTGACCGTCAGCGGCGTTCCGCAGAATTTGCATTTTCCGGCGCTCTTCAGAATCTTCTCTTCGTTCTTTTTCTGCACCTCGAAGGTATTCATCTCATTCTCCCTTTCCTTTTGTTGCCCAGATGACGAAGGCGCAAACAGCAATACACACGGCTGCTGCGGCGGCCCATCGCCACCATTCAATTCCGAATAGCATCTAAGCGTTTCCACCTCTTCCTTCAGTTCTGCGACCCTGTCCATTAATTCCAGTAACATTTCCCGTTCGGTCAATCCATGCCTCCGAATCCGAGGACGAGACAAAGGATTGCGCCCAAGATGGCGGTCTCAATGGCGAGCACGGCTCCGGTTACGGCCAGCGCATCGCAGGCGGACAGGATACCTGCGACGCACATAGCCAGATTGATGACCGCGAAGCCGACACAGATCAGGACGATTTCTCGGATTCGCATTTGATTTCTTCCCACTTGAACCGGCCGTAAGATCCGTTGTGCCACTGGCCAATGCCGTTGAAGGCGCCGTAATCCAGCCATTCCTTGACGAGGGCTTCCTGGGCCTCGTTGAAGAGCTGAATCGTGACGGTGATGGTTGCCCCGGCCGGAATCATCTCGCTGTTCGCCAGTGCCACGCGCTCGCCTTGCATGGTCTGTGCCCGGAGCGGTCTCTGCAGGTTCCCGATCTGCCCTTCGAAGTAGATGGGAATCTGCCGTTCCTTAACGAAGATCAGACCGTCTATGACCTTCTTGTACGCCTTGATTTTCTCACTCTCCGTGTGCGGAATGGTCTTGAGGCTATAGCAGGCATTTTTGAAGAATCCTTTGATCTGGTAGTCCCAGAGGCAGGGCCTGCCGGTTGCCGTCCGTGCGAACACGGTCATTTCCTTCTTCTCGACTTCGTCGATACCAAGCGCTTCCACCTCTTCCTCGCGGGAAGGCGCGTCAGGCGCCTTGCTCGCGATAAATGTGCTGTGAATTTCCGGATTGCCGGAAGCCGTGCCGAGCAGCGGCTCCGTAAATGTGATCTTGACTTTCAGTTCTTTCAGTTCTTTCATGCTTTTTCCTTTCTGCGGTTTATAGAGACCGCTCTCTCTTTACTTTTCCATGGCGAATCAACGCCTCGCTTTGCCCTTGCATGTTCAAGCTGGTCAGTCCGTCTCGTTGCTTTTCCATTTCTCTGCGTTCGGATACGCCGCCCGGCCCCACTTTGCAGTCGCCATTCTCAGCTATGCTATGCTATGCCATTGCTTTGCAATACTCGGCCCCACTTTGCCATGGCTCAACACTGCTGATCTTTACCCATCTTTTCCTTGGCTCAACACTTCTGATCGTTTCTTTGCCTTTCCACAACTATGCGGTTCCATGCTTTGCCTTTCCATAACAACGCGAATCTTCGCCTTGCCTTTCCATTGCCTTGCCGCGCTTAGCTATGCCATTACGTTTCAGAGCGATTCATGGCCTTGCCTTGCCTTTGCGAAGCTCCGCCGTGCCCCTCAACACAGTGCCCTTGCTCTGCCAATGTGTGCCGCACATATCCTTTACCGATCATAGCAAGACTGCTCCTTGCCGTCGCCGTTCCTGCTGTACGGTGTATAGCCGTTGCGGTTCAGGCCGGGAAGACTTCCGCCTTCCCGTTCTCGTACCGGGCGTGCACGTACCAGGACCCGTCCTCTTCGGTGTAGATGTATACGAGCCAGAAGTGTGCGTCCGGATGCTCCGAGCTGCGGACGTCCAGTTTCTCCATCCGGAGCAGGTAGTCCTCGTTGTCGTAGTCATCCAGCATCTTGTCAAGGACCGCCTCCTTGACCCGGCTCTTCTCGACGTTCCCCTGGATGGCATTGACCAGAGGTCCGATGGCGGCGAGGAAGATCAGCCCGATGATCAGGGCAATCAGTGCGATGGTTGTTTTCTTTGTTGGTTTCATATTTTTTCTCCTTTCTTCTTCCGGTATATCTATGGTCCAGCACCAGTCCATTGATTCACAGTTCGGGCAGACGAGCTCCAGGTCGAGCTGCCCGTCTCCGTAGGCCACATGTCTTTCGAGTGGCTCTTTAAACTTTTTGTTGCAGTTGTTGCAGTAAATCATTTCTTCTCCTTACTTCCTTTGCGTGACATACGCTTGGTTGACGTCTTCCATCCGGAAGAATCCGGTGCAGGTCTCCCCCTGCATAACGTACAGATTGCCGTCCTCTCCAAACCGTAACTGGTCTCCGAGGATGACGTTTTTTGAACCATCTTTGATGATAATGCAGACCATATCAGCCTCCTTTCAACTGCTGCTTGACTTGCTTTGCCCATTGCTCCACCACCTGCTTTGCGTCCTCCGGCAGGGAAATGTTGTGATCTCCGTGCGACTGCAGGATCTTCCCGGCGGCGACTCCGTACTCGATGGTGTACAGGGGCTTGTCCGGCGCCTGTGTGCTCCGCATAAAGGCGATGATGCTTTTGCCTTCTGTCACCTTGAGGTCATAGCCCATCTTGCCGACGCAGTGGTGCAGGGTCTCTCCTTCCCGGACGAGGTCGCTGACCTGGACCGGAATCAGGATGCAGTACGGGCCGAAGGTCGTCTCCAGGGGTTTGTAGGATTCGCAGATTTTGGCGAAGTTCTCGCACATGGCTTCCTTGTCCTTGACTTTCTTGGCATTGAGCTGATTGATTCGCAGGTCGTGCGCGGTCTCGAAGTTGCTTGGGAACAGGATGTTGTCCGTGAGCGGAAGTCCGAGTTCCCGGCAGGCGGAGAGATAATCCTTGTAGGACCGAAGTCCGACCTTTTTTGTGTCGAAGTAACCCTTCAGACGCTTGGTGTCGACTCCGTCCCACCATTTATGGCAGGATGCCCAGTCGCTCAGCTCGTAGATAAACCGTTTCTCTTCGTAGATCCGGTTCTGCGCCTCGGTGACGGTGCAGTGATCGGTGTAGGCCCGGATGGCTGCGGCAGGTCCTGCGTACTTGCATTCTTCCCGGTGCTCAAACAGCCAGCGCCTGAATTGATGGTCCTTTTTGCATTTGGACAGAAGGGAAGCGTAAGGCCGGAGCCCCATCTTCCCGAACAGCTCCACTTCCGGGTGCTCCAGGTACCGTGTCAGATAGACCCAGGTGTTGCCGTGAATCTCTCCGCAATAGCGGAATTCCGGTACCGTCTGCAGAATCTCCTCGTTGATGACCGTCGCCTCCATTCGGAGCTGCTTATCGAGGTAGGTCCCGTAGTACGTTTGCTCCGGGTCGAAGTTCGGGATCCAACCTCCGAGGTAGTTGTACCAGAGACACCTGGCGCCGTAGTGCTCGATGCCCGGAATCCGCCGGATGACTTCGAGGATCTGCAGGCCGTGCCGCTTGGTGTTCTTCCCGGCGAAGGTCCGGATGACGACTTTTCCGCCTTCCAGACTGATGTAGTCTTTCCATACGGTGCTGGTGTTTGTCCATTCGTCATAGAATCGCACGTATGCGTTCCGTACTTCCTCCGGGATGGGCTCCTCCTTTGTGAGGAGCCTTTTGTCCGGGGCTTTCAGTCTCTGTTCTTTCATGCTTCTGCACCTGCCAGGTCGAAGATGGAGATCTGATTCTCCAGGATGCCTTTCCGAGGCTTCGGTTCCGGTTTGGGCTCCGGTTCCGGTTTGGGCGCCGGCTCGGGCTCGGGCTTCGTCTCCTCCTGAACAGCCTTGGACGTCTTGACTTTGGCGGTCACTTTGCCGACTTCGCTCTCCTTGATGCTGTCCTCCTCAAAGTAGTGCAGTACCAGGCCGAACACTTCGGCATCTGTCATGGCAAGGGCGGATGCTCCTTTGGCCCGTTTCCGCGCTTCCTCGATGATGTAGCGTCCGCACCCGGCAATGGTCTTGTCCGAGGCGTTGATGCGCTCCTGGAGCGTTTCTGACGCGTTCTCGACCAGGTAATCCGCCAGCGCCTTTTCATAGGCGCTTTTTGTTTTCAGTTTTTCAGGGTTTATCATTGCTTTCCTCCTTCGTTTTAAATGCCGGGCATCCCCCAACCTCGGGGAATGTTTCGCTCGGCTCTACATAGTCCTCGCAAATGTGGAAATCTTCACAGTCTCCGCATTTGTGTGGTGTGTCCGCTCGCCTGTTCCAGGCTTCTTTTGCTTGTTCTTTGCTCGGGAACCATTCAACAAGTGTTTGCCAAGCCCATCCGCATTTGCAATTTAATCGATACCCATGTAATTCGTATCCAGATGGCCAATCTCCAACTACCGCATATATCCACGCATCTCCGCACTTTGGGCAAGGCTTCAACTTATCCATTGTCTGCCCTCCTATTCCATGCTTCAATTGCTTCTTCTTCCGTTTTATAAACCCATGTGACAAGATGTGTAACTGGACATGGTGGATTTTTGAAGCATCCGAATTTGCATTGTACATATGGCCTTCTTTGGTTATCGTTTGTATGCACAATCCATGCTTCTCCGCCGCAAAATGGGCAAGGTTTTAAGTCACTCATCGGTTTTCTCCTTATACGGTTCGGGTAATGGCATCCATGCTATAACCTTATAGCCTTTCGGAACATCACTCCAGAAACCGTCTTTGTTCACGTAACACCATGATAGATGTATCCTTCTTCGATTAATGCTTTCCGCATAGTCTGTCACTAAATACAAACCGCCATCTTCCTCCGGCAATCTCTCTGTCACAGGAATCCACTGACAACGTAGCATTTCCATCAGCGCATCCATGGCTTCCAGTGTAACTCTACCCACTCCGTTATCGTCATAGCAAAAGACCGCTGTCTTACCGTTCGGCAAATCGTATTTTTTCTCATTCATTATTTTCCTCCGTTCTCGAAATACTCCATTGGAATGTCTTCATCTTTCTCCATCTTCACTCCACAATGCGGGCAGTAGAAATCTTGAAATTTGTATTCTCCCGTTTCACTATCCCAATCATACGCAAAAATGTTGTCCGTCATACACTCCGAACACTGCCATCCACACCTATCCTCGTTCTTAATCCACCTCCCTGTCTTCGGTTCGGCAGTTGGCATCTGTTCCACAAGGTCAATCACCTTGCCAATCGTATCGAAGCGTTCGACATCTTTGTCCTTTTCCGAATACTCCATCTGCCAATTGATAAGCGCATTCTTTAATGCCTGTCTGCTGATACAATCGTTGGTAGGGACATTTGTGTCCTTATCAAATTCACTCATCCTGTTCACCTACCTTGAGATACTCCTGAATCAATGCTATCGCATGGTCGGCTCCGTAGGCTACCGAAGCTGCATAGCCTTTCGCCTTAAGCATCTCGATCCATTCTTTTTGTTCCGGGCGGACCCTGCCGCCTATGGCTTTCATCTCGATCGCGAGCCCGTGATACCGTCCGCGCGGCTCCAGCACCAGCAAGTCCGGGAAGCCCTTCTGCAGGCCCATCAGCTTTTCCCGATGGCCTGCAGCTTGGGATCTCTTCGCCTCGTTTGGTACGTGCAGGAACACCAACTGGTGCCAGCGCAGCCAGTCGCAGACGGCGATCTGCTCACCTTCCTCATTTTGTACGCTTACAGGCCGCATTGAAAAACTCGTCCTCCTCAAAACTTGATTCTTTCCTGGTCGGGACGTCCTCCGTGAATTCGTCCTCCCAGCCCCGGCTGTTCAGCCATGTGGCAGGGTAGGGGATGTACTGACTTTCCCGGAAGCGCCTGTCCAGGTGCTTTGCTCTTTCCAATCCCTTGAGGATCTCGTCTGTCAGATCTCCGTCAGGCTTGAGCTTCTTCCAGGCGCGTTCGGCATCCGGCTTGCTTACTTTTTTCGGGTAAGCCTCCCAGAAGGCATCGAACCGCTTCCTCAATTGAGGCTCCAGAGGGGGCTTTTTCGGCTCCTCGTCGGGGGAAAGAGAAGATATATTCTTATTCTTATTCTTATTCTGTTCCGTCACATCGCTGTCACACTCCGTCACAGGTGACGCTACGGTGACGTCACACAGTGCTTTTCGTTCCCTCCAGGCTCGTGTCCGGATGCGCGTTTGCTCCCGGACCCGGTCAAGGCCGTCGATGTTCTGGTACTTCTCCCAGTTCAGGATCCGGATGATATCGTTCTCGATCTCGATCATCTCGAAACTGACGAAGGTGGACATAGCAAGATGGACCAGAGCTGCCGGCTTTCCGAAGCGGTTGGCCAGCAGGTTTTCCGTGTACGGGATCTGGCGCGTCAGGTAGATCAGACCGTCGTCGTTGGTTTCGGCCGCAAGGATCAGGAGCTTGAGCCAGATGACGATGATTGCATCGCCTTCGGGCATGTACTCAATCTGCCTGATCTTGCGGTTGTCGAAGATGCCGGTGGCTATTCGGATCCACTGCACATCTCCCATCATTCATCCTCCGAGATAAACGCACGGATCCGGCCGTCCATGTCGATCTGGTCGATCAGGCCGAATTCCTTTATGGCCTGGTACTCACGGGCAATGGCTCGTTTCATCTGGGTGATTCTGCCGTGGTGGTAGTGGGCGAATCCTTCCGCGGTGGTCAGCATGATTCCGCGAGAGGTTGAGATGACGGCGGCCACGCCGTTGTTCCGGATGGCGGCAATGTCGGCGGTCAGCCGGCGCCGGGCCGTTCCTTCATGGGAAAGATCCTCGTCTTTCTCGGTGACGTAGTAGGGGCGCATAGCCTCCAGGATCTCGCGCTGCTTATGCAGGCCGGGGTGGAGCTGCAGGTACTGGATTAAGAACCGCTGTCTGACGGTCAGAAAATCAACATTCACTTTTTTGTCCTCCTTTCAGAACGGGAAATCAACGTCATCGGTCACGTTGACGAAATCATCGCTGGCCTTGTTGACCGGGGTGTAGGTTGTGGTTTGAGGCTTGTCCTCTTTGCGTTCGGTGAATTCGACAGCGTCGATGTTTACGATCCAGCTGTCGCGCTTGTTGCCGTTTTTGTCCGTCCACTGCTCGTTTTGCATGGCGCCGGTCACCAGGATCTGAGAGCCCTTAACGAAATGCTGGGCGATAAAGTCGGCGGTCTGTCTCCAGGCGATGCAGCGGAGAAAGTCGGTCTTGTCCTTGTCGAACCGGCGAGGGACGGCCAGAGTGAAGTCGACGACGCTTACGCCGGAGGTGGTCTGCTTGAGTTCCGGGTCGGCCGTGAGCCGACCCTTCAGGATGATCATGTTCATTGTGCTTTGCTCCTTTCGAGGTATCCTTTGGTTTTCATTTCGAGTTCCATTTGCTGCAGCTCGTTAAGCTGGTCAAGGGTGGTGTTGTAGTCGCGTCTGGCGATTCCGTCGAGCATCTGCATGGTCAGCGTGGAGCCTGCAATCATCTGCTCCATTTGAGCAAGCCAGGGGTTCGCCTGCGCGTTAACGGGTGTGGGTGGGGTAACAGGTGCCCCGGAGTCTTTCCGTGCGTCCTGCGCGGTTTTTGAGGCCGTTTCGCGTGGGGTGTACTTGGTGGTGTCTTTTGCGTAGTAGATGTCGGCGCCAATGCCAAGCGCCTTGCAGGCGACCGAGATGGCGTCCGTGTAGGCCTTCTTGCTGGATTCGTCGTCCGTGTAGTAACCGTTCCGCTCGTTTGCGACCGTTGTGGCTCCTCCGATGCCTACGATCGGCTTGGACCATTCGCCGTCTACCTTGATGTACAGGTTGATCTTGCACTCTACGATCATCTCGCATCCGGTCTCGGTGCCGGCTGTGGATTCGGTTCTCCAGATATCGACGATCTCGGTATACCATCCGATTCCGCAGGGCCCGAACATTTCGGTCAGCATCTTGATTCTCCACATGGGATTGATATCGGTCATGCCCTTGAGCCTTCCGGCGCTGATGGGTCTCTGTGCTTCCTGGGGGACTTTGCGTCCCATCTCGTAAAACTTCAGGTTGTCGTTCATGGTAGTTACTCCTTACTTAATGGACATTGATGTTGCAGTTTCGATGTGGGCGCCGGAGACGGTCTCGCCGGCGGCGATGGCCTTGCGGATCAGGGCCTTGTCTGCGTCTGTCTTGACGCGCAGGTACTCGGCCGGGATGGCGGACATGTCGTCAATGGCGACGGACTTTGTGGTCCGGTAGGTGACCTGGCATTTTGGCGTCTGGAATTTCTCACCTTCCAGGGCCTGCTGGACCCATCCGCGAGCCGATTCGATTCGGTTTTCCAGGATCCGCTTGCGGTCCTGCAGTCTCTTGATTTCCTCCGCAATTTGGGCGGCGTCAGACTCTGCGTTTTTCACGTAGAGCACCACGTTTTCGATCTTTTCTTCTTTCTGCATCTGCAGCTCTGCGATTTTTTCCATGTCCGGCGCAGAGATGATCTCGCCGGTTTCATTGTCTACAATGACCTGGTTCAATGCGGCCTCAAGGGCATCGTTAATTTCGTACAGTTTCATGGGTTTCTCCTTCTTCTTCATTGTTCTTTTTGTGGTGGGTTTGTGGTTCAGTAACGTCCGGTTCTTCACGGACGGAAATCAAGTCTAAATAGTCCATTTTAGTAATCGTCCTCACATATGTAGGTGCAGATCTTGGAGGGCTTAACCTCCAAAAATTCGGCCATCCGTTTGACCTCGCTTATCGTGAAGTCCTTGTGGCCATTCATCTTCTTGTTCATGGCGCTGCGGCTGATCATCAGATAGTCCGCAACGGATGCGAGCGTCTCGGACCGTGCGTGAATGAGTCCTCGCAGGCGGCGGTAGTGCCTGGGGATCCGTATCTCCTCATCCGGGTCCAACGGGATCAGGAGCTTGTCCTCGTCAATCATCGGTACAGCCTCTCGAGCTTGCGCAGGGTATTGAGCAGGATGGACCGCTCCTTGAGCAGCCGGCCATACTCGCGTGTGTCGTCGCGGTCGTTGAGGTACTCGTACTCGAGGGTTGTGTCAATGGCGTTAAGCCGGGACTTTAAGTCGGTAATAATGGTTTCCATGTGTTTCCTCCTGTTTACGTTTCGTCAACACTTCAAGCAAAAAAAATAGTGTAGATCTGGTCATCGGTCAGGCGCAGGATTCGGGAGATCTTCTGGACCTCCTTCAGCGTAAAATCGCGCTTGCTGTTGATTTTATGCGACAGGGATGTGTTGTTGATTCCCATCGCTTGCGCGAATTCCTGCAGGGTGTAACCTGCGGCTATGATCAGGCCGCGTAGCATGTTTCCGTTCATGTGCTCACCTCCTCTCCGTCGACAATTTCAAATCCGAGGACCTGAAGCACCTCGTAGTAGGTGCAATTGGGCGTGTTGTAGTCGCGACGCGTGAGGGTGATTGCGGACAAAAGCGAGTAGATCCCGCGTTTTTGATCGCCAAATGCGGCGTCTTCGGCTGCCCGGAGGACGGGAAGTAAGTCCTTGTCCCCGGTCCTGTAATATTTTTTATTGAGGCGGATCGCCTCGTCCAGTTTAGCCTTTTCAATGGTCATTTTTACACCTCCTCTCCTCCTTTATTGGATGGGCTCCGCTCCGGCTTTCGGCACCCGGATCTTCCAGCCGTCCGGAACTGTGATGGCGCCACGGCTTGTAATTTCCACGGTATCCTCGGCCTTATAGATCCGGGGCTTATGCCAGCCTTGCCAGTTATCCCAATACTCCTTGTTCTTCGTCGCGAGCCGTTTCGCTCCGATCAGGGTAGGGGTTCCGCCGTAGCAGATGTGCTCGTACTGTCCGCCGATCACGTAGTAAGCAATGGCTTTTTTCATTTCTCTATCCTCCTTATTAATCAACGACCTCAACGTTGTTGAGCGCCGTCCAGTATACTTGACCTTCGGTGGTCTTTAACCCGACGCGGACTGTGGTGTATATGCCCCATGGGTCTCCGTATTTGCTATTGTCAAACGACCCCATCCAGAAGCACTCGCCAATAGTCCCGAGCGGGACCTTGCGCCCCTTGACCACCTTGATCGTTTTGCCGTAAAATCGTTCAACCTCGTCGATTCGCTGGCACACGTTAAGATTCTCGCGAGCTGCCATGTAGTTGCGCAGCTCGTCTAATTCGCCGGCGGACATCCGGCACAAATCGCTCATCGTCATGGTTTGCAGTTCCTTTCCGTGAGGCGCCTTGTTGCCCCACTGTCCACATTGTACCACCATGTTTTCGTCTTGTCAACACATTTTCAAAAATTTTTTTAAAAAAATCAAAAAATTGTTGCCAAGCAGTCAAAACCGTGGTACAATGAGCATGTCAAGGAGGTGTTGATCATGACGGATAAAGAATTAATAGGACGTAAAATAAGAAGATTAAGAGAAGAAAGAGGATTAAGTCAGGAACAGCTTGCCAACATGATAGGTTATACGTCTGCATCCGCGCGGTCAACCATGAGTAAAATTGAGAGTGGCCTGCGAGACGTCAGGGTAAAGCAAGCCAAGCTCCTTGCCGCAGCTCTTGGGGTATCTCCTGTTGAGCTGATGACAATCGATAAGCAGCCCGACGACGAGCCACGGAACGCGCTGCCCATATCAGATCATCCGGCGTACACGGTGCCGTTGGTTGGTGCGATCGCGTGCGGATCTCCCATCCTGGCAGAGGAGAACATCGAGGAAATGCTCCCGGAACTGCCGGGCGTGCAGGCCGACATGGCTCTGCGGTGCGTCGGGGACTCTATGATAGAGGCTGGAATCTATGATGGCGACATCGCGTACATCCATTTGCAGCCGGTTGTGGATAACAACAGCCTGGTGGCAGTCCGGATCGGAGACGAGGCGACGCTTAAGCGGTATACCTACGACGGGTCCAAGATGATCCTGACGCCGTGCAACGGTAAGTATAAGCCTCTGGTCTTTCAGGGGGCGCAGATGGCCGAGGTTCGGGTCCTCGGTAGGCTGGTCGGGGTAGTCCGGAGATTCAAATAATGGCTTCATACGAGAAACGCGGCGCCAAGTGGTGCGTCCGGTTCCGGGCAGGTGGGGAAAACAAACGCCTGTCCGGCTTTGCAACAAAAAAAGCGGCAGAGGCCGCATACATTGAATATATCAACCGTAAAGAAACAGAGCCGGAACGGCCGGCCCGGATGAAGGTATCAGAGCTGACAGATAAGTTTTTTGCATACAGGGAAGGAACCGTCAAACGCAGCACGCAGGTGTCGGCTCGACAGCTCATTGACATGCTGCTTGAAAAGCTGGGTGATTACGTGGTGGAGGACATCTCCGAGGACGTCCTCCGAGAGCTGGATCGCAAGCTTATGAAACGGTACACAGACGCCACGCGGGCCCAGATCATCGCCAAACTAAAAACCATGTGCAGGTATGGCCGCAAGGCGTACGGGCTACACGTGGACGCCGTTCTGGATTACAAGGTGCTTCGGTCGCAGCAAATCAAAGAGGACTTGGTGGTATGGACGCCGGAGCAGTACGCGGTTTTTTCGGCAGCTGTGCCGGTTAAATACAAGGCTGTTTTTGATTTGCTCTACGCAACCGGCATGCGCGTGGGCGAGGCGTTGGCGCTCACGTGGAATGATATACGGGGCAACAGCATCCGTATCAATAAGACGATGTCACGCGCGCCTGGAGCATTTGTGATAGGCCCTCCGAAGACTATGTCATCCAACAGGACGATTTCGGTAGATCCTCGGATCATTGCAGAGATTCACGCGGCCCGTGTGCCCGGATCCCGGTTTGTTTTTCCGGGACCGGGAAAGGATTATCCGTTGGCGTATTACACTTTGCAAGGAGCATGGCGGCAGGTCACGGCAAAATTGGATTTGCCCAAGATCACGATACACGGCCTGCGTCACAGTCACGCTTCCTGGCTGATTTCCAACGGGGTCCCAATTCCGGCAGTATCAAAGCGGCTGGGACATGCCAATGTGGCTATGACGCTTAACGTTTACAGTCATCTCTTACCGCAGGACGATGAGATGATTACGCGCCTTGTCTCAAAGATTTCATTTTGACTTGAATTTTTTTGTCCTTATGGTATAATAAAACCAATGGGGGTACATATTCGCGGATGTGTACTTGAGAGGGCCGAGGGAACACGGCTCCCTTGCGTTAAGTGGGTACAAAGTGGGTACAGACTTTTTAACAAATTGTACAAAAAAATATAAACATTTTACAAAAATGGTAAAATGTGAACCGAAATGAGTAATATATTACCACTCCTAAATTCAGAACTGGAAGGTGTATGGGAATGCGATGATCTCATACTTCCAGAACGGATGAAGGGACGCCGGGGGATACAGGGCAAGATCGAACCCGACCGTGTCTCCCGCCGCCAGCGTATTGTGCAGGATTGTGCGGTCCCGTCCGATGAAACGGTCCTTCGAGTCAAACAGATTGACCACTACATAAACCATGCTCTGGTCCTGACCTGAATCGTTGCGGACACGGCCCGTAAAGTGATACCGTCCGAAGCTAACTTTGATTTCCGGTTCAATCACGGGCAAACTGATTCCGGACTTGCGGGCTTTTTCCGGCTGAACGTGGGGCACAGGCCGGAGATTTTCCTCCAGGGGGCCGTCGTACAGCGTGTATCCGTAATAATAGCCGCTTTCCCCGGGCTTTATGATTTGCGGATAGGCGGTAACACTGCTCACCGTTCCGAACAGCTTGCCGTTTTCATCCTCGACATCGATTGTGCCGGAAGGCAGATACAGGTCTGTCTCACCTGTGTTCGTGACCGTAATCCCTGCAACAAGGAGTGCGGAATTGAATTGGTCGAGAAGAAGATGGGCGAATTCGTCTTTCAGAACGTAATCCGTTCGTTTTGGAACCGATGTTTCGAGTTCCGGCCCGGCTGAAGCCGACGTTTGTTTTTCTCTGGCTGAGCCGCTGTTCTTTTTCTGGTTCTGCGACAGGGCGCTGCCCAGGATTGCAAGCACCAGAAACACGGCGCCGACAATCAGCAGATTTTTCTTTGCTTTTGCATCCATAGGATACTCCTTTCCTGAGGAGACAGATTTTTGTTCATCTCCTTTAAAGGGGCCTGTATTTTTTGCGAGGCGGAAAGGGAGCGATATAAGGGTGCTCTTGCTAAGCCAGGAAAAAGTATGCCGTATTAAGGGATAAAGAAAACCCGTCAGGTGCTGCCAACGCCTGACGGGTGCCTTCTGCAGATACAAGTATCCTTCGAACAAGTGCATATTGGTTATGAATGCTCCTGGTTTTTTGTTTTGTCAAAAGCCGGATACGGTCCGAAGCGCCCGAGCGATGTTCTCCTTGATAGCGGCATAGTCGTCCGAGGGATTGCATTCGTACAGTTTTTTTGTCCCGTAAAACAGGCTTGGAACACGGTAGTAGTCATACCGGTCCGCCACTTCGGGCTGCTCGGATTCCTCAATCCATTCCAGTTTTATGCCTTCGAGAGGGAAGGATTCGTCTTTCAGTTCTTTCAGCGCGTCCATTGCGCGGCGGCAATAGGGACAGTGGGAAAGGTAGAAGATGGTTATGGTTTTCATTGGATTCTCCTTTTTGAAACTCAGGAATTGGCTTTGCAACGAATGGCGCCGCACGGTGTGTCCTTTGACTCGGGGGTTGTTTGATATCGGAAGTACAGATAGGCTTCGTTCCGGCAAAGCGGGGAAAAACCGCTTGCCTCAATCATGCGGCGGGAGGGAAGATTGTCCCGGTGGCACCGGGCATAGACCGAAAGCCCCAGTTCATCCGCACCGTAGCGGGCGGCTGTGCCGAACGCGTCTTTCCCGTAGCCGCGTCCCTGGTATGGACGCAGGATCCGGCAGCCGAGTTCGGCCGAACCGTCCGAGGAAAAGTTCCACAGAATTGTCTCGCCAATCATCGGACCGTCCTCGCTCAGGCGTATCGCGAAGTTGACGGAATCCCCGGCCTGCATATCGTACTTCACCGAATCGTAAAAGGTCTGCTCGGTAATCTTTTGGGGAAGGCTCAGGTCGTTGCGGTAGTCGTACCCCCAATACCGGTTGTTTTCGACGTCTGTGTTCAGACTCAAATAGGCCGCTTTGTCGCTTTCCCGGATTTCGGTCAGGACGACGTCCCGTCCCGGAATGCAGACGGGACCCTGTATGCGAGCGCCCGGTGAGTCGACGTGGACAAGGTATTTGTCGGCCATAAAAACCGGGTGGTATTGCATCTTGGAGGTGCGCAGGCCTATGTCTCCCGAATCGTCCTCCCGGTTGACGTACGTTAGGACCGAGCCATGCAATTGCGCAGTCAGCCGGACAAAGGAGGAGTACAGGGTGGGATAAATGCCCTCGTAGACGGTCAGGGCCTTTTCCACGTGAATGAAAAGGGTGTCCCGTATCACTTCTCCGATGCTCAACGTCGCGAGTCGGTCGTTCACAAACAGACCGGCGGCATACAGGCCGAGTTCCTCGCAGGCATCAAACAAAGCTTCGGTTTCCACCCGTTCCAGCTGCTCCAGCGCTCCCGCGTCCGGATGCTCCTGCGCGAAGGCATCGAGCAGTTCGATGACGGCCGGTCGGTCGGCCGGGGTCAGGGGGCGGATTTGGGGCTTGCCGTAGAGCCGCTCAAACTTGTGGATGTGATTGCGCTGTCCGCCGTATTTCTTGCCGGAGAAGGTCATCGCCTCCTCGAAGGAGTACAGATAGTCGCTCCAGTTCCGGTCAAAGGCGTACATCGGGTCGGGTAGACGCCGGTCCGCCAGGATGAGCGGGAGCGTCTTTTCGTCCACTGCGAAAAAGCGAAGCGGCATTTTATGGCCCGAGGTATAGCGGATCAGTTCGTCGACCATGCCGCCCGGGTCGGCGCCGAAAGGCCAGCTGAACGCCGGCTGTCCGCCCACAATCTGACGGACGCAAAAGGTCTGACGGAATTCGCAGAACTCCATATCGACGCCTTCGTGCCACATGTACAGGTAGCCCGCGGAAAGGTCCGAACAGTAAGACGGATTCTGCCGGATATAGGGCAGCATCCGTTTCAGAGCGGAAAGGGAAAACGGTTCAAAAATTAGGGTGGATTTCATAATGTTGTCTTTCTTTGAGGGTTGGGAAAGCCGGGCAGGCGTTGAGCCGCGCCCGGCAAGGGAGGCTCCGAAGTCAGTCAATCCCTTTTTGGGGGCCGGACAGGGGTACGGGGCAGTTCGCTGTCCCCGTTGATGCCCGGCTTTTTCATCCGGAAAAAAGCGGGTTGAAAACGGAGGGCTTGGCAATCGTGGATTGCCTCATCGGTCACGGAACCCGTGCTTTATAACGTTTTGACCGACGTGCAGTATTTCCACTTCGTGTCCCGCTTCCGCGGCGTCTTTTGCAAAAGCGTCGGCCATGGCGGCGGTGTTTCCTTTTCTGGGGCTTCCGTTCAGAATGGCGATTTTCATGTTTTTCCTGCTTTCGTATCGATTTTTGTTTTGCACAATATTATTTTGCACAACCTATATGAGTATCATAAACCTTTTTTTGAAAAGATGCAACCGTTTATCGAAAAAAAATGTCTGATTGCGGGACACTTGTGCAAAAAACTTCTGCTTTTGCGGCAAAGGAAGGGAAGGATTGTATCTTTACGTGCTCAACTCGGGTGACGCGTCGGTCTTCCCCCGGGCCATTCACAGGCAGGGCGGAGGTTGATTCCGGCCCCCTGTGCGATGGCTTTTGCAATTGCCTCGGTGTGGCCGAGTCTGGAATCATATCGGACTGCGATAGTCATCTGTCAACTCTCTTTTTCCCCGCATTTTGCAGGTGCGTTTCGCGTCGGTCAAAGTGTACTCGGTGCCTGAAGATCGCTCTGGATTTCCTCATCGGTTCCGGGCGCCTGCCCGCCGAACTGGTCCGAGTGAAGATAACGGATTTGACCGAACCACAACAAAATCAAGTATTTACGGCACCTGCGCGCATTTTCCTCCGAGGACCAAAAACAAAGCCGCAAGCATTTTTGTGTGCCGGCGGCTCATTGCTGTTCAGCATATTTATCCAAACAATACAGTGATGTCTTGCTCTGCTTCGTAAATGGTTTTCCCGTCGAAGAGCTTGGCTTTATCAAACTGTTCAACACATTCTGCGTTGTTTTTGCCGTGACAGCGGAAAATGTAATTCTCATCCCCAAAGCACTCGAATATTACAAATTCTACAAGAGTTGGATCTTGCTCATATGCTTGGGACTCCATTAGATAGCGTTTCCCGTTGTATTCAAACTCTTTCTCCGGACCGCCCATTGTAAGCAAATCGTCAATAAACTCAGTTATAGTATTTCCTTTCATCCATGGTTACCCTCTTGAAAAATGATTTGTAACGTTCATTCAATACGGCTTTTGTCGAAAAGCAGCGTTAAAACGCTTCCGCAATTTGAAAAAAGCCGTATTTTTCAAAACATAATTGTAAAAATATCAAAATTGGTTTTGAAAAACGTAGTTTTGCTTTGAAAAATGTTTGATAATCGATTTGAAAAACTTTATAATAGGATTGCGATAATGAAAGGAGCAACGGCAATGACAGAGAAAGATCTGATAGAACTGATAGATGCTCTGAAGCGTCAGAAATGCGAAAAACAGTATGTGGAAGTCAAAAAGGCGTTGGGCGGCACGTCGAAATAGTTGTACGATACTCTGTCGAGCTTTTCCAACCAGAACGGCGGTGGCACGATCATTTTCGGCGTTAATGAAAAGGCTGGGTATGAGGTTACGGGCGTATATGACGCGCAGGATCTGCAGGTCCAGGTCAAAAACGCCGCGGAGCAGATGGAACCGGTCGTTCGCCCGTTTTTTACGGTTGCCGAATACCAAGGAAAAGTGGTTGTAAGCGCCGAAATACCCGAGTGCGAGCCCGAAAACAAACCTTGCTTCTATAAGCCGGCCGGTAGGATCCGCGGCTCTTATGTTCGCGTAGGCGACGCGGATATGCCGATGACCGGATATGAGATCTACAGTTTCGAAGTCTATAAAAAGAAGATTCGCGACGAGCTGCGGATCGTGGACCGCGCGGAAACGGATGATCTCAGCCGCGAAAAACTGAGCTTGTATTTTGCAAAGCTGAAAACGGAAAAGCCGCAGCTCGCAAATCAGGATGATCTCAGGATCATGAAACTTCAAGGGCTCGCGGATAACGGCAAGCCTACCGTCGCCGGGCTGATGCTTGTCGGCGATTATCCTCAAGCGTTTTTCCCTCAGCTCGGTATTACCGCTATGGTCGTAGACGGATATGAGATCGGCGACATCGGAGCGTCCGGAGAACGCTTTATCGACAACAAGCGCTTTGACGGAACGATACCGGAGATGCTGGAAGGCGCAATGAACTTTGTAAGGCGAAACATAAAAACCGCCGTTGTTGTGGATGAAAACGGCCGCAGGACCGATAGACCCGAATATCCGCTCATCGCCGTCCGCGAATTGATCCTCAACGCTCTGATCCACCGTGATTACAGCGTTCATACCGAAGACTCTCCTGTCAGAGTGATCCTTTTCCGCGACAGACTTGTGGTAGAAAATCCGGGCGAGCTTTACGGGCGCCTGACGATCAACGAACTCGGAAAAGTCCCGGGAGACACAAGAAACCCGTTTATCGCAAGCAATCTCGAAATCATGATCGATACCGAAAACCGTTTTTCCGGCATCCCGACGATACGCGAGGCAATGAAAAGGGCAGGGCTGCCCGATCCGCTGTTTGAAAATTACAGGGGCAATTTCCGGGCAACGCTTTATTCTGAGAAAAAAGCGTCGGTCATTCAGAATGATCAAACAGTCACCGCTGAAGAACGGATACTTGCTTTTTGTAAAGAGCCGAAAAGCAAGGAAGAGATTGCTTCGATTCTGAACATCCAAACGCCGTATTACGTTGTTACCAAATATCTGAGGCCGCTTGTCAAGGCAGGCAAACTTGCCATGACGATTCCCCAAAAACCAAAGAGCAAATTTCAGAAGTATTACAGAGTTGAACAATAATCTGAGATCTTGTTGAATTTCGAAAGGAATAAGTATTATGATTCAAATCGGATGCACAAAAAAACTGATCGATTATTTAGGCATATCTCCGGCACAGACCGCAAAAGAAATCGAACCGCTTTTTGCTTTTTCTGCAAATCTTATTCTGCTGAATCGCAGGAAGTGCATTGTGATCGCCAATGATGCGACGGGATGCGGTTTCCTGTTGTACGGGATCACGGCAAGCGATAAAAAGAATCTGCAGGAACTGTTGGAGGCGGGACTGCGGAATATGCTCGCGTCGGAAAACATTTCCCAAGAAGTGATCGACCGCTATATTGCCGATTGCCGTTTCCCGGCAAGCTTCTGCAAGACAGCTGATAGGTCTTCCGTTGCAAGATTAAACAAGTTCTGTCAAAAAATTGGTTACTACGAAAGCTGCTTTGAACCAGACGATCTTTTCCAAACAATCATTCTTCCGGAAATCAACTATGATATCAAGTTCACCGCCGACAAAAAGGACGTCTACGCAACTTACGAAGAGCAGGAACGTGCGCTTAAAGAAAAATATGGCAAGCTCTACAGTACCCGCGCCGGTATTTTTGACGTATCGCTTGAACTTGAAATGCCTTGCCTCAGACGCGTGACGATTCCCATGGATTTCTCGCTTTTCTATCTGCACGATATCATCCAGAATCTGTTTTTGTGGAAAGATTACCACTTGCATGAGTTTATTCTGAAGCGGTCAAAAAACGGTCGTCCGTTGCGGATAGCAAGAATACCGTCTTCGGAGGATGAAGATATTTTCGGCGCAAGCGGATGCGAGATTGTTGACGAGCGAGAGATTACGCTCGAGGAGGTTTTTTCGAAGACAGACAGCATTTCTTACGAATATGATTTCGGCGACGGATGGACGCATGAGGTGCGGCTTGTTGAGATAATTGAAAACGCGGATATTCCCGCCCCGATATGTGCAGAACTGAAAGGCGACGCGCCGCCGGAGGACTGCGGCGGCCCGGAAGGTTTTTCAGAGTTAATACGTATTCTCAAAGACCCGCAAGATCCGCAGTATGACGAGTTGGTCGAATGGAACGGCGGCAGCAGCGTTTTTCAAAAGAATATCGAATGGATAAACAGCGACCTCCGCCGTAGATACCTTGCCGGAGCGTTCCATCTGCAATATGAAATGGTGTGTGACGAGGATTAGGTTTTCAAGGCTTTGATCAAATACCCAAGCACTGGATTTGTATATACAAAACTTGGTTGCAAGGGATGTTCAGAATCTTGAGTCCTTTTTCGTGGTAGTCACGATACATCTGCTCGATGGGGGCATATTGCGGGGTAAAGCTGCATCCGGTTGCTGTATTGATAATCAGGATGACTTTTCCCCTGAAATCGAAAAGACTGAGTTCGGTTCCTTTGGAGGTTTGTACTTTGTAATCGTAAATCATGTTCAATGAGTCTCCTCGGGTGTTTTGTCGAATCGGTTCTCAGATCCCGGACTTTATAACGTTTTGGCCCATGCTTCTATCTCGCTCATGCTGGACTCTGTCGACGTAGAGCGTGCAAAGGATTCTCGGCTTCCATTTTCCTCCGATTGCCTTCAGAGTCAGGCTGATGGGGCAGGGGGAAGCACAGGGACAGATGCCTGTGCAAACGGGTTTGTCTGTGTTTTGGTTCATAGTTTTTCCTTGTCGGTTCCTTATCTGTCATCCGCTGTCTTTGCAGCAGGTCTGACTGCATTATAGGCCATATAGGAAAAACAGAGTCAATCTGTTTTTCATACCTGCGTCTGACCTGCAAGAGATAAGGCCGGACGGAGAAAACGTCCGGCCGGTCCGGTCAGGACACCGGCAGAAACCAGTTTTTATCGGTTGGGTCCAAATGATACAGACGGACGCGTGTGAATTGTCCCGACGCGTCGTGACCCGCCTCGGAAAACAGATACCGTCCGTCTCCCGCGGCATACATGCCGGTAGAACCGTGCGGGAAGAACAGTCCGCCAGGGCTTTCCTTCTTTCCGTCCGGGGCCAGCAGGGTCCATTGCAGGATGGATTCGCCCGTGAAGGAATGCACGCCTGAAACGGGCGGGGTCTTTCCGTCGATGACAAACAGGGGAGGGTTCTCGAACTTCGGCTTGCGTCCCGGGTAGACCGCGGCGAACCAGTTCCCGGTGTAAGCGTCGTATTCCAGATTTTGCACTCCGTAAGTCGTGTTGCCCGTATAGAGAAAATACCGGGCCTCGCACTTTTCCGGACCGCTTCGGTGCATGGCCTCCTGATTCAGGGGTTGGGCGTACCGGTCCCAGAACTCTTCCGCGTCGTAACTGAGAATGATTTGGTAATCGTTGTCCGGACGTTCGGGTTCGCCGTAAATGCCGTAACAGATGTGCAGCCGGTAACGGTCGGTTCCGGGTACGGGTCCCCAGCCGGTGCCGTCGATACCGCTGCAACCATACCGATGCGGATAGCGGACTTTGCCGATTACGGTTTCCCCGTTGTAATCTTGTACGACTTCCTTAAGATAAACCGCCCGCATGATGCCGTCGGATTCGGCCTGCATGCCCGGCCGGTCGATCCGGTCCACGTCGAAGATGGCGCAGTAGAAGGCGTCGGGAACCGGGTCGGAACGGTTGAGTTTTTGCAGAATGGACTTTCCGATCCGGTCGTTCTTGTATTCGAGGGAACCGTAGACCCGTCCGTCCCGTTCGTTGAAGTCGATGCAGCCAAGATGGCCGCAAAGGCCTTCCACGGACCCGACGGGATGTCCCGCAAGGTCGGTCTTGACCAGCCTTGTGGTAAAGGAATAATAGATAAATCCCCCTTTGGGGTCTACGGCGATGCCTTGGCAGTGGTTGTTTCCCTGGTATCCCGAAAAAAGGGTTTTGGGCAAAGGGCGAAGAGATGGCATGAAAGACTCGACCTCCTTATTTCCGTTTTTTATCTGCAGATGCTTCTGCTTTGTTCAGCGCATGGTCAGGGCGTACAGTTCGCGGTAGATCCCGTTTTCCTTTTGCATCAATTAAAACGTCATTCCCCAACTTTCCGTGAAGCACCATTATTATACCTTTATTATACCCCTTTGCAATTGCATGTGGAAAAGCGACTGGGGCGGATCGACGGGAAATACGTAATCTACCGTGGGGATGCATGTGAGGGCAACGGGATTCAGTATCTGAAGGTCGAGGATGATCAAAGGAATCTGGCTTGAGTCCAGAGGAGAGACAATTACGAATCAACAGTGGGAATACAGTCTGGCAAATTCTCCCTGTCAGTGAACAAACGGGGATCATTGCCGTTGTATCTTGTGCATAAGGGCTACCTACTCTTGGGTAGTCCTTTTTCCTTTTGAAATCTATCATATTTTTTGTATAAAAATATAATTATGCAAAGGTTTGAACAGTATCGTATGTTCACAACTTGTTTACAAAAAATTAATCGCGAGTTCACGGGGGGGGGTATGATGGCTTTACTAATGTCCAGATCCCTTTTTTTGCTGGATTTTAATCGATTTGTTTGTATATTTTTTGAATTATTGTTCATTGGTTTGTATATTGTAAATATATATTTTTTAATTATGGAGGAGAGTATGAGAAGGACTTCTACAAGACTTCTAGGCTTACTTTTGGCAGTAGCATTGGTTTGTTCCATGAGCCTGCCAATTGTGGCTGTAGGTCCTTGTGACCATGCGAACGGCTATGCCGAAGGCGCACATGTCGAGGCGACATGTACATCTTATGGTTATACCCCGTATTTTTGTCCTGATTGTGGCAAGCACTATTTGGCTGACTTTGAGCAGATGGTGCCGCATGCCTATGAGGAGCAGATCATCAATGCCTTAGACTGTCAGACACTCGGCCAGAAAGTCGATGTATGTTCAGTATGCGGCGATACAGTCGTAAAGGAGAACACAGGTTACGGACCGCATCACTTTGATGCCGGCGTTGTAACTCTTGCGGCTACTTGTCTGACGGATGGAGTGCTGACAAAAACCTGCACGATCTGCGGAGAAGTTGAAAATGAAGTGATTCCTTCTGCCGGTGCACATGATTATCAAGGTACAGAACCGACGTGTACGACAGACGGCGTTAAGACCTGTTCCGTTTGCGGCGATCAGGTGATAACGGCTGCGATAGGCCATCAGTTTATTCAGCAGATCAGTAATCCGGCAACCCATCTGCCTAGTGATGTTTGCAAACCCGGCGTGATGATTTATGCCTGCGTGAACTGCGATGCAACGTTTTCTGTTCAGATCGTTGCGAACACCCCTCATACGGTGGTAGATGATCTTGCAGTAGCAGCTACCTGCACGGAGACTGGCTTAACAGCCGGAAGTCATTGTTCGGTCTGCGGCGAAATCATCGTAGCTCAGAATGTGGTTCCCGCTCTTGGACATGATTGGGATGGCGGAACGATTGCCGTCGCTGCAGAGTGTGAGAACGCGGGTGTCATGCATTACGAGTGCACCCGTTGTGATGCGGTAAAAGATGAGGCCATTGACGCTCTGGGGCATACTCCGGTTGTGGATGTGGCTGTTGATGCGACCTGCACGTCAACCGGTTTGACGGAAGGAAGCCATTGCTCGGTTTGCGGTGCCATTCTTGTCGAGCAGGAAGTTGTTCCTATGCTCGAGCATACATGGGGAGCAGGGGTGGAGACCCTTGCACCGACCTGCTCTACCGAAGGTAATATGCTGTATACTTGCACGGTCTGCGGAACAGAGAAGAACGAGCCCATCTCAACAAACGAGGCACACAATTTTATTCATTCCATCCAGGATCCGACCTGTACTTTGTACGGCCATGACGTTGAATACTGCAACCTTTGCGGTTTGGTCCTTAACGAGGTCATCCTTGACCCGCTTGGGCACACACCGGTTGATGTTCCGGCCATCCCGGCAGATTGCCAGACCTTGGGTCGTACAGCCGGCACGGTTTGCTCA
Source organism: Clostridia bacterium (assembly GCA_017455185.1). GTDB lineage: Bacteria > Bacillota > Clostridia > Oscillospirales > CAG-272 > RUG14240. The sequence continues at coordinate 1,509 of JAFTBN010000075.1, read as the reverse complement.
GTTTGTCAAGCTGTTTTGAGCGGATGCGAGAATGTTCCGATGACAGACCATGCGTGGGGCACAGGAGTGGAAACTCTCGCTCCGACCTGCACGGCGAACGGTGTGATGCACTACACATGTTCGGTTTGCGGTCAGGAAAAGGACGAAGATATTCTGGCTACCGGTCATGATTATCAGCCCGTCATAGTAGCTCCTACCTGCGTTGCGGGTGGTTATACTTATGACAAATGCACGGTTTGCGATGCAATTGATCCTGACAATGACCATTATAACGATACGCCCATCGATCCGACTGCTCATGTTTTGGTCGTAGACTATGTCATTAATGCACCGACATGCACGACTCCGGGTAACGGAATCGGTTACTGCACACTTTGTGACGCGGTTGATGTAGCGTGCGTTATCCCGACCCCGAACAACGGTGAGCATACCTGGGACGAAGGAACCGAAACTGTCGCACCTTCCTGCACAGCTGCCGGCGAGATGACTTACACTTGCACGGTTTGCGGTGCGATTGATACGGAAGTGATCGACGCTTTGGGACATACCTGGGACGAAGGCGTCGTAACACTTGCTCCCACTTGCGGTGTTGATGGCACAATGCAATACACTTGCACGGTTTGTGGTGCAACGAATGATGAAACTATAAATGCGACGGGTGAGCACACCTATGACGCTGGTGTCCAGACTACGCCTCCTTCCTGTAACGCTTTGGGAACAATGACCTATACCTGCACGGTCTGCGGCAATAATTATGACGAAGATATTCCGATGATCGCTCATACCGAGGTTGATGTTCCCGGTGTGGCTGCGACTTGTGTTGCGACAGGTTTAACGGATGGCGTTCAGTGTTCGGCTTGCAACGAATGGATTGTAGCCCAAGAAGTTATTGATATCGATCCGGAAGCACACCATTATGATCCACAGGAAACCCCGATCGAACTGCGTGCTCCGAGTTGCAAGTATTCTCCTCTTTATCAATATACCTGCGTGGACTGCGGACTGAACTTCGTCGTAAATGATCCGTCCCTTAAATTACCTCATACGTGGGATGCCGGTGTGGTTACAGTCGAAGCGACATGCACAGAGCCCGGCCAGAAGACTTACACTTGCACTTGCGTGATCGGCACTGGAGTTTGCGGTGAAACCAGAACGGAAGAGATTCCTGCCACCGGTCATACACCGGGCGATGCAGCGACCTGCACGGAAGCTCAGGTTTGCACGGTTTGTGGCGCTGAACTGAATCCCGCTACCGGTCATACCCCGAATATTGCAGCAGCGACCTGCACGGAAGCTCAGGTTTGCACGGTTTGTGGTGCAGAACTGAATCCCGCTACCGGTCATACACCGAATATTGCAGCAGCGACCTGCACGGAAGCTCAGGTTTGCACGGTTTGTGGTGCGGAACTGAATCCCGCTACCGGTCATACACCGGGCGACGCAGCGACTTGCACGGAAGCTCAGGTTTGCACGGTTTGCGGTGCGGAACTGAATCCTGCTCTGGGACAT
>JAFTBN010000074.1 GCA_017455185.1 Clostridia bacterium | reverse complement strand
TTGGACCCACTTTTAGGCCCGAAATCGGTATCACAAAGATATGAAAACTAGTATAAACAAGCAATAGAAGCACCTGAAAAGCGTATTTTATATGGGTTTTTTCAAGGGGTGGCAGAAGGGTTAAAGTCCGACTATCTCCACAATTCAAAATTCAAAAACCCCTTCTGAACACATTCAGAGGGGGTTTTTCTTGTTTTTAGGGCCCCCCAAAAATGCACCAAAGTGTGACAAGACCCTATTTGGGTGGGTTCTGTGGAGAGGTTATTTGTGCTTTTTGATGTCTCTAATCATCTTATACTGTGATGCAGCTGTAAGGGCCATGGCAGCCAAACCCAGCCACCCAGTTAAAGGGTCAAGAGATGTCTTGGTGGTATAATCACGAATCAGGATAATGCCAAAAGCCACCATCAAAACAAGAGAACACCAGAAAAGGTTTTTGTGAGTTTTCAACTTATCCATACAAAGCCAAGTTTATTGACCCAAAGATAGTAATTATCTTCCATTTAGTACAGAAAAAAGGGAAACAACCTTGGAGCCATTTCCCTTTCAACTCATCTTTGTCATATCATCAGAAGTTTGTTTCCATCATCTTCTTCCTGGTCTTGTCAGTCAGTGCAATGTATGGTTTCATAGAGTCATAATCCATGTGCCGTCTTGAAAAAAAGCTTACCGGCGGTGTGTCGAGGAGGCCCTGACGGGTATCTTGGCAAGAGGCGGGCCGTAGGGGTTGAAGCGGGAAGAATTGCAACTCGCTGTGTGTCATGCGTTTATGGGACGGTTGACGGCAAGCACCATTGAAAACCGGTTCTTCGTCACTTTCGGTGCAAGGGAAAAGTAAGCGGATCACGACGGGCAAGGTCTGAGGCGCCTTTGGGCGAGGTCATTCATACTTTTGGGCAAAGTCTGATTTAATTGGACAGACCTTGCCCGCCGAATCTACCACACAGTGCGGCGTAGGCCATAATGAATGGGCAAGGCCTGTCCGCAAAAAACAGATCTTGCCCAAAATGAACGCAGACCTTGCCCAATAAGCTGATTGACAAAAAGTTGCACAGAAGATCCTGCACCGAAATTGACGAAGAACCTGAAAACCGGAGGGTTTGCCATAAGAACTCTTGCAATGCGCTGATTGTGAGGAATTTGTGAAATCATCGGCGTCAAGCCCCCGTTGCCGTCCTGAAAAAGACTATCCCGCAGGCCTCGTTATCCGTATGGCTCCAGCCGACGGCCACCCTGTGCGGCACATCCTTCCGGGATGGGACAGTCTTGACTGGCCGATGGACTAGAAGAACAAACCTTTGGCCATACGGATATATATACCTATATTTGTATCGTTCAATCCGGTATCATGAAAAGACCCCTTACGCTCATTCTTCCGTTTGCTTTCTGCCTGGCAGGGTTGTTTTCCTGTGAGCGCGCAGAACAGCCGGAAGAGCCGGTCGTACTGCCTCCTCAGCGGGAGGAAGCGCTTCCTTACGAACAGGAGCTGTCCCTTGTCCAGTTGATTCCAGAACTGGAATCCAATCCGTCCATCCGGGAAGAGAACGGAGCGTTTTTCCTCCCACTCGGAAAGCAGACATGGAGTGAGACCTTTCAGGTGGATTCGTGCTTCATCCCCGCCCAGACATCCAGTCCCGTGTTTCTTACGGCGGAATCTTCCACGTCGGGATCCCGGACCTGGACGCTCTATTCTACGGAATACCTTGCCATCAAGTACTGTCTTCCCAAAGGCTGCAGGGAACTGGGTTTTGCCGATTGCCCGGCGACTTTCCGGTTGCATCTGAGCCTGGACGGCGCATCCTCGTACCGCAAAGTTTTCCTTTCGGAGCTTTCCATCCAGTTTCCGTCCTGGTTGCGGGCTGCGCCGGCCGGAGGGTCGATTCCCGCCATGACGCTGACAGAAGAAGGTGCTGACATCGAGTTCTCATTGACCAACATCTATGAGCCGACCGGCTTCACCGGGGAGGACGGCACGCATTACCTGTCGGCACAGACGACCTTTTACGCCCAAGTCACCGCCAGCGCGGAAGACGCCTTGTCTCCGTCCAACGATTCATCCGCCCCGATCCGCCTCCGATGCTCTTTTGACTCCGACAGGATTGATTTCGGCAAGAGCAACCTGATATATTCCGATTTGGAATTCCCCGGGAAGGAGCTAAAGGGAGAACCGGTCGCCCTGCCGTCTTTCCTGACGGGAACGGGATCCGACGTGTCTCTCACCGGTCCGCAAATCCTTATCCGATACACCCAGGGATTCCCCTTCCGGGCCTCTTTCGAGGGGGCGTTCCCCGACCTGAAGGATTCCCCTTCCTTCCAATTGACATCCTCCGGGAATTACCTCCTGCTGCCCAGGCAGGACGGTCGGTCCAGGCCGGGCATCATCGGCAAGGAAGTTTCCGCCTTGCAGGAACTCTTCCGGAAACCCGCCCCGGACGGCACCCTGACGCCCCGCATGACGGTCCGTCCCGTCGTTCCGGGAACGAGCATGATTGCCATGCCGGGGAAGGAATACAGCATGGACGCAGAAGCGGAATGGACGCTTCCGATTTCATTCACCGGAAAGATGGCCGGTATCTCCGTCCGGACGGAAACCCTTAATCTGGACGGGGACGAACTCGATGCACCCGGAGCGGGGACCCATGAGATCGGAATGACCTTCGCAAACTACTTTCCGTTCGATTGCGTCATCACGCCTGTATTTACGCTGGAGGGAAACAGTCCTGTCTTCCTGGACGACCTGGTTGTCAAGGGGTGGCGCGGTTTTCTGCCCTGGTTCCACTACGCTTTCAACCCGGGAAAGGATCACTGGAAGGCCTCGCTTTATTTCATCATAACGCCCGCCGAAGGCTTGGGTATGCAGTTCAGCAGAAGCCATAACCTTACCCTGAAGGATGCACGGATTACGGTCAATGTCAGAGAAGAATCATGAGAACATTTCGTATAATCGGCTTCGCGGCCATCTGCACCCTTGCATGTGCGTGCGCCAAGCAGACCGTCGATCCGCTCCCTGAGCCGGTTGCCGTCCAGGCGGGGAACATGGAGTTTCGGGCGGAGTCCATGTTCTATCAGAGCCAGTATGTCACGGACGCCCTCTCGCTTACGCCGCAGGGGGCGGACGGGCGGCTCGAATTCGGATTCTCCACCGACTATTCTTCCGTCAATTACCGGTATCCCGCCCCGGAAGTGAGGGTTTCCAGACCGAACCAGGCCGTCTCTACGGAAGCCGTGCCCGGCGGGCAGACGGAAACGTCTTTTCATTTCGAGATTCCGATGACCCTGGAGGCGCTTCTTCCCGAGGTGTTTCTTGAAGTCGAATCCCTTTGGATGGATGCGTTCTTTTTCTTTTCGTTGACCTTGTCGCCGGATTTCCCCTTCACCCAGGCCCAGTTCGTGACGGCCACCATCACCTTTCCGTCCTGGGCTGACAGCGAGCATTACAGTCCCATCCAGAACCACCAGTTGACTTGGGCCAACAGCACCGTCAAGTCCGCGCAGGTGCTGACGTTCCAACCCCAGTGCAGGAAAGTCTATGCGCTTCAGGAAGGGGAAGGCCTTCGGAAGGAAGACCATGTATTGACCCTTGACAATACCGTCATCATTGACGGTACGATCCGGGTCAATGAAGCCGACAGGAAGGATCCCGCCGAGAAGGGGACCCCCTGGA
>JAFTBN010000073.1 GCA_017455185.1 Clostridia bacterium | reverse complement strand
GCGGCTTCCTTGCTCTCTGTCCTACGCTTAAACACTCGGTTTGCCCTACGTGCTCCAAGGACTCGATAACGGCTGCTTGCTAGGCTTTACCGTGTCGGATTCCCACCGACTATATATTCAGCACCGAACTGGCGCACCCTCTCTTTTTTACCCTCATTGTATCACAGCACAATGTATTTGTCAATATGTTGTACAATAACATGTACATAAAAATGATAAGAGGTGCATATCCGTTTTTTTGCATCTTTTGGGATGGACTTTCCAAATCCACTCGAGTTTGACTTCGGGAAGGCGCTTCCCGGTCTGCCCGAAAACGGCGGAAAAAGCAGAGGAAAACCGATTGAAAACAGAGATTTTGCGAGATTTCAAGAGAAATCCGGCACTTCTTTTCAACTTTCTCCCATTAAATTTGATTCTTTGAGCCTAATTCTTTTTAAATCCGAACGATAAATTTAATCAAACCTATTGCATTTCAAAAACGATTTGCTTATAATGGGAATCGCATTTGTATATAGCATGTACGGCTGAGGTAAGCACGACACGTCGACTCTTTGCAAATTTTACATTTACGGAGTTTTTATGTGGAATGGAGAAGTCGCTACTGATCGAGTTACATGGTATTTCAAAGTCTTTTGACGGAGAAACCGTCCTGGACAACATAGACCTGGACATCCATGACAAAGAGTTTGTAACCCTGCTGGGACCTTCGGGCTGCGGCAAAACAACGACCCTGCGCATCATCGCGGGATTCGAAACCCCGGACCTGGGGGAACTGTTTTTCGAGGGACAGGATTTGCGTGGAGTACCGCCCTATAAAAGGAACATCAACACGGTGTTCCAGAGATATGCACTCTTTCCGCACCTGAACGTGTACGACAACATCGCGTTCGGGCTTAAGCTGCGCAAGGTGGACAAGACAACCATCGCAGAGCGCGTCGCGGAAATGCTGCGCCTGGTCAATCTGGTCGGATTTGACAAGCGCTATATCTCCACTCTTTCGGGCGGCCAGCAGCAACGCGTAGCCATAGCCCGTGCCCTCATCAATGAGCCACGGGTTCTTTTGTTGGACGAACCGCTCGGAGCGCTGGACCTGAAGCTCCGCAAGGACATGCAGAACGAACTCAAACGGATCCAGCACCTGACAGGCATCACCTTTATCTACGTCACCCATGACCAGGAAGAGGCCCTTTCGATGTCCGACACGGTCGTCGTCATGGCCAAGGGAAAAATCCAGCAGATCGGAACGCCCGAGGACATTTACAACGAACCGGTCAACGCTTTTGTCGCCGACTTCATCGGAGAGTCCAACATCCTGGACGGCCGGATGATCCGGGACCGCCTGGTTTCCTTCGCGGGTCAGACGTTCGACTGCGTCGACGCAGGATTCGAGCCCGATGAACCCGTGGACGTCGTCATCCGCCCCGAGGACGTGGACGTCATCCCGACTTTAGGAGCCAAACTGACCGGCAAGGTCACCTCGGTCACCTTCAAGGGCGACTATTACGAAATCATTGTGGACGTGTGCAACTTCAAATGGATGGTGGAAACCTCGGATTACGTCGCTCCCGACGCCCTCATCGGGCTGAAGATCGACCCCGACGCCATCCACGTCATGCGCAAATCCGAATTTTCCGGCCAGTTCGGCGACTATTCCACCTTCAGCGAGGAAGCCGACGAAATGTCCGACCCGGACATCGTGCTCGTCGAGGAGGACAAGGACGATGACCAAAACTAAAACACTCAGAATCGACCACGTAAAGCACCCGATGGGCCTTTTGTCGGTCCACGTCTTCTGGTGCGTCGCTTTCATAGTCATCCCCCTCCTGTTCATCCTTTACTATATGATGATCGACGGAAACGGGAGCCTCACACTTGACAACATCAAGTATCTCGGGTCAAAGGAAATCCTGCGATGCTTCGGCCGCTCGCTGATCTACGCGGCCGCTTCGACGGCCGTCTGCCTTCTGCTCGGCTATCCGCTTGCGCTGATCATCTCCCGCATGCCGACCCGCCGCCAGACCACAATGAACATGCTGATCATGATTCCTATGTGGGTCAGTTTCATCATCCGGACCTATACCATCAAGAACATTTTCAACGACAACGGCATCATCAACCAATTGCTCAGATCCATGCATATATTGGAAAAAGAAGGAGACTTCGTTAAATTCTTAGGGACGCCCGGCCTGATCATCTTCGGCATGGTGTACAACTTCCTGCCCTATATGGTGGTCCCCATTGTCACGTCCCTGACGGGCATCGACAACCGCCTGTTTGAAGCTTCCGCGGACCTGGGCGCCTCCCCCTGGAAGACGCTGCTCCATGTTACGCTGCCCCTTTCCAGGGCGGGCATCATCTCGGGCATCACCATGGTCTTCGTGCCCGCCGTATCCACGTTTTATATTTCCAGCACCCTGTCGGGAGGAACCGTCACCCTGATCGGGGACAAAATCGAGACGGCCTTCCTCAACGAGAGCAACTTCAGCCGGGGCTCAGCCCTGTCTTTCGTGTTGATGATCCTCATCATCATCAGCATGCTCATCATGAACAAGTTCGGCGACCGGAACGTCGAGGGGGTGGCCGTATGAGAGCAACGAAAGCCGCCAAAATAGCGAAAGCATTCAAACGCATCTACACCGTTCTGATTCTTCTCGCTCTTTACGCCCCCATCGTGATTATGGTGTTTTACTCGTTCAACGCGTTGAGAAGCACCTCCACCATGTCCTTCGCCTATACCTCGGAACGTCCCTTCGGATACTGGTACGCCGAGGTGTTCAAGAACGAAGCGGCCCTGATCGCTTTGCGCAATTCGGTGGTCCTGGCCCTTCTTTCGGGCTTTATCTCGACCGTGCTCGGAACCGTCGCGGCCTATGGACTGTTCCATCTGCATCGACGCCGCCTGCGCGCCGTCATCACCAACGTCACCAATATGCCCATGATGAATCCGGACATCGTGACGGGCATCTCCATGATGCTGCTTTTCGCCACGACCTTCGCGATTGTCGGCTCGGGCCAGACTGGGTTTGTCACTCTTCTCATCGCCCATATCACGTTCAACCTGCCCTACGTCATCCTGTCGATTTCGCCCCGTCTGCATCAGATGGACCGGAATCTGCCCGAGGCGGCGCTGGACCTGGGCTGCACTCCGCTGCAATCCTTTTTCAAGGTGGAACTTCCCTTTTTGTTCCCTGCCATTCTTTCGGGCTTCATCATGGCCATCACCCTGTCTCTGGACGATTACGTCATTTCCCTGTTCACCAGCGGGTCCTCGTTCGAGACCCTGCCCCTGTTCATCTTCAACATGGCGCGGAAGAGTGTTCCGCCTTCCATCTACGCCCTGTCCACCCTGTTTTTGCTCATCGTTCTGGCCCTGCTGATCACGTCCAACGTGATCCAGCGCAAGACCGAGCAGAAGCAAGGCGCTCACTGATTCCTTTTGTTATCTTTTTTTGGAGGTATATCTGAATTGAAAAAACTGCTTTCTCTTTTGCTGATTGCCCTTCTGGTGCTTTCGCTCACCGTCGGACTGGTTTCCTGCGGGGAAAAGGAAGATGAGATCCAAACCATCGACACCCCGTACAAGGGCACGACCCTGTATGTGTACAACTGGGGCGAGAACATCGCCAACGGAGAGGACGGATCCCTCAACCTGGAAAAGACATTTGAGAAAATTTACGGCATCAACGTGGTTTACACAACCTACGCCAGCAACGAGGAAATGTACACCAAAATCAGCTCCGGCACCGTCAGCTACGACGTCATCATTCCGTCTGACTACATGATTGCCCGGCTGATTGAAGAGGATCTGGTCCAAAAAATCAACTACGACAACATCCCCAACTACAAAAACATCGCCGACCAGTACAAGTACAATCTGTTCTATGACTGCGGCGGCAAGGACGGCATGACCGAATACAGCGCGGCTTACACCGTCGGCATGGTCGGCATCATTTACAACACCAAATACGTCGACGAAGCCGACGTGGCCGATCATAGCTGGAATCTGCTTTGGAACGAAAAATACTCCGGAAAGATTCTGCAGTTCGACAACCCCCGCGACGCCTTCGGCGTGGCCATGTACCGCGACCATCTGAACGTCAACTCGACCGACCGTGCGGATTGGGAGCAGGCTTACCGTTCCATCCTTGAACAGAAGCCGCTGCTCAAGGGCTTCGTCATGGACGAAATCTACGAGGAAATGGAAGGCGAAAACTCCTACATCGGCGCGTATTACGCTGGCGACTGCCTGACCATGCTGGACAACAACGAGAACCTGGATTTCTTCTATCCCGTTGAAGGAACCAACGTATTCGTCGACGCTATGTGCATCCCGAAGAACGCCAAAAACGTAGGCGCGGCCGAGCTGTGGATCAACTTCCTGCTCGAAACCGAATATGCCATCGAGAACTCCCTGTACATCTGCTACGCTTCCCCGAACAAGACCGTGTACGAATCCGCCGAATACCGCGAGGAGCTCGGCGACGATTACTACTCGATCCTGTACGACATTCCCGAGCAGTACAAGAAGGCAGACGGCACGCTGGATACCACCATCGCGCAGTATTTCTACAACCAGACCGCCGAGATCAAAGCCGTTCAGGCCGAACTCTGGAATCTGGTTAAATAACGATTAAAAAATCGGACCCGGCCGGGGGCAGAATTGCCCCCGGCTTTTTAACCGGAATGGATTCCGGACTTTATGCACGTTCACCCGGAAACTGAGCTTCAGACCCGCACAAACCGGCCAAAAGATGGTATAATGGGGGAAAAGAAACGGCACTGCCGTAATTTCGAGGTGCTCCATGCAATTTCAGCCCATAAAGGCTCTGCCCGATTGGCAATGGCAAAAAGACGTCACATTTCCGGACTGGCTCGGATTTGTCAGCAACAATCTGCCCGTCAATTCCTGCCTCGGTTTCTTCGGATACCACGGGCAGGGACAACTGTATCTGTCCGTATCGCCCCGGACGCAGGCCTTTTCTCTCTTTCTCAACGGGAAGCGGGCGGACACCTCGGTCCTGGAGCCGGGGCAGTGCTACGTCCTGGACTTTTCGGACTGTTCCCTGGATGGGCGGAACACGCTTCAGATTTCCTGCATTCACGCACAGGAAGAAAAGGACTGTGTGCGGGTTTGCATCCCCTACCCCGAGATTCTTCCGGGAACGCCCCGCTCGGTCGGGCTCAATCCCCGCGCCCTGACCCTGGTCCGGGACCTGGTCCGCTCGGACATCGCCCATGGTTTTACCAGCGCCCAATGGGCCCTGGTCAAGGACGGCCGGCTGGTCGCGTCCGAAGCCACAGGCCTTGCCAATTCCTATTTCCCGGACGGCAAGAGGAGGAAAAGAGGGCCGCGTGTCACGACCAAAACGCTCTATGACCTGGCGTCGGTCACCAAGATGTTCGCCGCCAATTATTCCATTCAGAAACTGGTCAGCGACGGAAAACTGGATCTGAGCACCAAAGTGTGCGAGATCCTCGGGCCTTCGTTTGTGGACGATACGATTGAGCTGGCCTATGCCAATATGCCCTCCTACCCCGGACTGGACGTCATCAAGGAATGGAAAGCCTCCCTGACTTTGCGCGACCTGATGTGTCATCAGGGGGGATTTCCGCCCGACCCGAGCTATTACCTTCTGACCAAGGACGCCCGCCGTCAGGTGTACGATCCCGAGGCGGTCAATGTCCTTTACTCGGGCATTGAACCGAGCGAGGAAACCCGGCAAAAAACGGTACAGGCCATTTGCAAGACCCCTCTGATGTATCAGCCCGGGACCAAAACCGTCTATTCGGACGTGGATTACATGATTCTGGGCCTGGCGGTGGAAAAAACGGTCGGCATGGATCTGGACCGTTATCTGAAAAAGACTTTCTTCGAGCCTCTCGGGCTGACCCGCCTGACGTTCAACCCGCTGCAGAACGGCTTTGAACCGCAGGACTGCGCGGCAACCGAACTGCAGGGCAACACCCGCGACGGCTCGCTCCGGTTCGACGGGCTGCGCCGTCAGACCCTGCAGGGACAGGTGCACGACGGAAAAGCATGGCATTCCATGGCCGGGATTTCGGGCCACGCCGGCCTGTTCGGAAACGCCGAAGAACTCGTAAAACTCGGCTCGGTCATGCTCTGCGGGGGGTACGGTTCCCACCGCTTCTTCTCCCAGACCGTCATCGACCACTTCGGCGGTCCGAAAAGCCCCTTTGACGGAACCTGGGGCATCGGCTGGTGGCGTCAGGGGGAGGACGGCCGCGTATATTATTACGGAACCGTATCTGACTCTTCCGTCATCGGGCATCAGGGCTGGACGGGCGCTTTGATCGCCATCGATCCCCACAACCGTATGGTGCTGGCCTTCCTGACCAACAAGATCAACTCCCCTGTCACCGACCCGTCCCTGAGCAAGGACACATTCGACGGCAACTGGTTCACCACCTCCACTCTGGGATTCGCCACACAGATCCTGACCCTGGGCATGATCCCCGGAGCCGACTTTGACGCGATGGCAAAGGACCTGTTGTGCGATATGGTCCAGGACAGCATCCGCCTGATTCCCGACCGCCCCCTGCCGCCCGACCATCCTTCCATCCGCAACGCAAAAAGCAAGCTGGCCCTGCTTCGCGCCTGGGCGGAAAAGAAGAACGACTCCGCCCTGCTCGCCTTTGCCCGGCAGCAGGAGGCCCGGCTTCCCGCGCAGGACAAAGGCAATCGCTGAATTGCATCTTGTCAGGCCGGATCCCTATCGCTTGACGCTTACCGGAAATGCAAAAAAGCCGCAAGACGACCTCCCGTGAATCACCCGGGGTCTGCCTTGCGGCTTATTGCTGCGCCAAGCGCTTATGTCTTCTGATCGTGGCCGCATTGCACCCTTTGCCGGACCTCGCGGACCACGGCGTCCTCGTCGATTCCGGCACAGGCCAGGATATCCCGGTCCTTTTGCGCGCATACGCGGGGATCCCGGACCGCCAGATAGGCAAACGGGACGGCCGGATCCATCCGGGCCTTCAGGGTCATTCCCAGGCCCCCCTGCCCGATGCCCTCCTCCACCAGAAGGACCAGGGCACTGGAGCCATATCGTTCTTTCAATGCGGAAAGGAGCGGTTCCACCGGTGCAATCTGCATCAGCGCGACCGCCAGGGTCGGAATGCCGTCTTCGGTCAGGCGGCAGGCCGCTTTCTGCACGGTCGAGATCTCGCGGCCGTAACTCAGGAGCACCGCCTTCGGGTTTTCCGGACCCGACACGTCCGGACGAAGGAAATCCGGCTCTCCCTCTTCCGGTGCCGGGAAATGCCCGGCAACGCAGGACGGAACCGTGCTGTTCGAATAACGGACGGCGCAGATATCCCCGGCCGGAAGGCCCTCTTCCAGGCTGATCCGGAGCGAATCGCGCAAGTCCTTCTCACAAAGCGGCGTATAGATCCGCACATGCGGCAGATCCAGGAGCATGGATACGTCAAAAATGCCATGGTGCGTCGGCCCGTCGGACGGATTCAGTCCGGCCCGGTCCACACACAGGAGCAAGGGCAGGTCCTGCAGGGCGCAGTCGTGAATCAGCTGGTCGTACGAACGCTGCAGGAACGTGGAATACACACAGAAAACGGGAAGCGATCCCGCGGCCCGGAGTCCTGCGCAGAACGTTACCGCGTGTTCCTCCGCGATGCCCACGTCGTAAAACTGTCCGGGATACTGTTCGCGGAAAGCGGACAGGCCCGTCCCTTCGGTCATGGCGGCCGTTACGACCGAGAGTTCGCTGTGCTCCTTGGCGTAATCGCACAAAAACTGCCCGACCATCTTGGAATAGGTGGGGGAATCGGGGGTCGGAGCGTCTCCCGGACGAATGCCGTGATAGCCGCTCGGATTCTCCTCGGCCGGGCTGTATCCCTTCCCCTTTTGGGTCTTGACGTGCACGACGACGCTGCCGCCGTAGGCCTTCGCCTCACGGAACAGGGAGATCAGCGTTTTGAGGTCATGCCCGTCCGCCGGGCCCAGATAGTACAGCCCCATATCTTCGAAATAGTTGGAGCCGTACGCCATATTCTTGAAACTCTTTTTCACCCGCAGCATAAAGCGGAACAGCGGTTTTCCGATCAGAGGCAGCCGGCGTATGGTCCGCCCGGTCACGCGCTTGGCCCGGAAATAACCCGGACGCGAGCGGAAACGGGAAAGCAGCGTGGCGAAATGCCCGATGTTCTTGGAAATGGACATCTCGTTCTCGTTGAGCACGACAATCAGGCGCTGGCCGGATTTGACGTTGTTCAGGGCCTCGTGGATCATACCGCCCGTAAACGCTCCGTCCCCGACCACGCAGATGGTGCTGGCGTCGGTGTTCCCCGTGCGCGCGTCCATCTCGGCAAAGCCCAGTGCGGCGGAAAGGGAGGTGGAACTGTGGCCCGCCCCGAAGCAGTCATGCTCGCTCTCGGCCCGTTTGGTAAAACCGGAAAGCCCCCCGCCCTGCCGCAGCGTCGGGAAAAGCTCCCGGCGTCCGGTCAGGATTTTGTGTACATAACTCTGATGCCCCACGTCGAAAATCAGATGGTCACGCGGCGTGTCGAAAACCGTATGCAAAGCCAATGTCAGTTCCACCACGCCCAGGTTGGAAGCCAGATGCCCTCCGGTTTTCCCCACCTGATCCACCAAATACGTACGGATTTCCCCCGCCAGCTGTTCCAGCTGAGGCAGGGTCAGGTCCTTGAGCTGAACGGGAGAGACGATGCTTTCGAGCAAGGAAGGCGCACCTAAAGAGGACGCGTCCCGCTCTCCGGTTCCCGTCTGACCCTTTTTGCTTTTCCGTTCCTTTTTGTCCTTTTTCATGCCCGCTCCGTTCCGACCGTCTTTTCCCGGCCCGAAAAGGCCGGATGCACAAAGAAGCCATGCAAACATACATGGCTTCTTTGCTTCCTGGATTTAAAAATCACTCAGCGTCAACCGCGTAGACACTGACCTGTTTTCTGGTGCGTGTCTTCTGTTCGAATTTGACCTTGCCGTCAATCAAAGCAAACAGCGTATCGTCGCTGCCGATTCCGACGTTGTTGCCGGGCCAGATGGCGGTGCCTCTCTGGCGAACCAGAATGTTGCCGGCTTTTACGATTTCGCCGTCGCCCTTCTTGGCGCCCAGTCTCTTCGATTCGCTGTCACGGCCGTTCTTGGTCGAACCAACGCCCTTCTTGTGAGCGAAAAACTGCAAACTCAGTCTAATCATTTGGATATCCTCCCGTAAAAATCAAAAAATGTGGACCTCAGATTTCCTCGTCGTATTCTTTGTCGACGACCGAAACCGACAGATATTTGTATTGTTCCTCCATCAGGTCCTGCAATGTCCTGTAATAGGACAAAAACAAACCGGAAACCGCAAACCGCTTGCGCTCGTCCGCTTCAAACTCGGGCAGAGCCGAACGGGATGTGACCGAAATGACGGTCGTGGTATCGTCGATGTCGTAATCGATCTTGCCGGCGTAACAGTCCTCTACCGTGTTGATGATCAGCATGGTCATGGACGAAAGCGCCGAGCAGACGATGTCATACCCTTCATCGGCGTAACCGGTATGTCCCTCTTCGCGAAAGCCGTAATAAACGCCTCCGCTCCGATAAAAAGTAATCTTTGTCATACCAACGGATTAACCGTTCACAGATACGATCTGAACCTGGGTAAAGGGCTGGCGATGTCCGATTCTCTTCTTTTCATTCTTCTTGGGCTTGTAACGGTTGACGTAAATCTTCTTACCCTTGCCGTTGCAAAGAACCTTCGCTTTTACGGAAGCACCGTCCACGTAGGGGGCACCCACTTTGATGTCTGCGCCCTGGCCGATTGCGACCACCTGAAAAGTGACTTCTTCTCCTTCATTCGCGTCAAGCTTCTCTACTTTGAGAACGTCTTGCTCGCTGACTCTGTACTGTTTCCCGCCGGTTTCGATGACTGCGTACATGGAAACAACCTCTCTTTTTCCTAGACTCGCTAAGATTGGCGGCCCTTGCGGACACTTGCGGGCCAATTTTATGCGGCAAACCATTGTACCACCGGGACCCCGTTCTGTCAAGACGGACAAAGCGGGAACTTGCCCGATATTGTAAATTTTTTGTGAATCAGGCCCCGTGCGAAGTCTGTTTTCCCCTTAACCCTTTTTGACGACCTTTTCAAAATCCGAAGCCGGATGCTTGCAAAGCGGGCAAATAAAGTCCTCGGGCAGTTCCTCCCCGACGTACTCGTAGCCGCAGATCCGGCAGCGCCAGACGGTCTGCCCGTCCTCGGTTTTGCCGACCGCCTCAGGCTTGGGCTTAATGTGGGCATGGTAATACGCGTAGGTCGCCGCCGGGTCCCGGGTCAGGACTTCCATCTCGGTGACGCGTGCCACAAACAGCGTATGCGTCCCCAGGTCCACGCAGGACTCCACTTCCCCGCACAGAACCGCGCAGGTTCCTTCGAGCACCGCCAGGTTGCCGTTGGCCATCCGGCGCACCGGTGCGTAGGAGTCGAACTTGTTGACCTCACGCCCGGACTGGAAGCCGAAACGGCGGAACAGTTCGAACGTAGCGCTCTCGCTGATGACCGAAGCCGTAAAACGCTTCGTGCGGACAATCATGTCGTGGGTCAGGTTCTGCTTGTTGACCGCCAGCGTAATCCGGTTGGGGTCGGTCGTAACCTGCGACACGGTGTTGGTGATGCAGCCGTTGTCAAACCCTTCTTCCCGGGCCGTCACGACAAACAGCCCGTAGGACAGCGCGTACATCGCCTTGGCATCCATTTTTGCTTCCATTCCTTTTTCCTCCCTGATTCAGATTCCGTATTTGGTGCACAGCCGCTCCAGATTCTTCCCGATTGGTTTGGAAAGAAGGAGCAGAAAGATAAAGTTCGATCCGATCATGATCAGCGTCACCGGAACCGCGGCCGCCTGGTAGGTCCAGTAACCCGCCCAGGAAAACGCGCCGTCGGTCTCCATGACCGTCCAGATGTCCATGACCATCGAGTAAAGCAGGCCCGCAAAGGCTCCGTAGACCCAGAGCGTCCAGTGATGCTTGCGGAACAGCGGGGCAAGCAAACCCGCAAGAAAACCCAGAAGCCCCCAGGTGAACATCTGAAAGGGCGTCCAGGGGCCCTGCCCGAAGATGATATTGGACAGCAGAGCGCTCATGGACCCGCAGACGAATCCGCATTCCATTCCCAGATACGCGCCGGTCAGGATGGCCAGTGCGGTCACCGGCTTGAAAGCCGGCACAAAGGAGAACAGATACCGTCCCAGGACCGAAAGGGCGACCAGCACCGAGAGCAAAACCAGCCGGGCCGTGCTGATGCGGCGCTTTTCGAAGGACAGAAAGAACGGAATCATCGACAGGATGACGACCGCAAAGGAAATCCACAGATACAGCCGGTCCCGGAAAGCCAGGAAGCCCACCAGAACCACCAGGGGAATCACCCCCAGGGTCACCCAGTATTTGACGCTTTTGCGGAAGGCCGAACCGCGGGTGCGGGGCTCTTCGGGCGTGCGTACTTCCTCATCCATGCCGGACCTCCCCCGCTTTGGCCAGAAGGCCCTCCAGCGTCACCGAATGGCACGCCAAGTCCCGGCTCATCCGGCTGACCGCGGTCGTATAGAAGCAGCTTCCCCCGAAGAAAGGCTCGGGCGGATCGACCGTCAGGATCTCCCCGCGGAAGCAAAGCGCCGCCCGGTCGGCCCAGACCGCCGCGAATTCCACGTCGTGGGTCACAAGGATAATGCTCACGCCGCTCTTCTGCAAATCCCGCAAAAGAAGGCCGAAATTCCGTTTGGCGTAGGCGTCCATCCCCTTGGTCGGCTCATCCAGAAGGAGCAGCCTGGGGCGAGACAAAAGAATCTTTCCCAGGGCGCACCGCTGCATCTCCCCGCCCGAAAGATCGAACGGATTGCGGTCCATCAGATGGCTCACGCCCAGTCTTGCGGCCAGCTGTTCCATCTGCGTCTCGGCGTCGGAAAGCCCGCTGACCGAGGCCATTTTCTTCCAGTCGGCCCGCACGGTCTCGTCCAGGAAAACAAGGCCGGGATTCTGCGGGAGCATGGAGAGCATATTCCGGTGCAGATCGGTTCCCCGAAGGGAGGTCAGGTCCTTGCCGAACAGCCGGACTTTTCCCCGGTAGGGCTTGAGATTTCCCGCCATGATCTGCAGCATGGTCGATTTACCCGCCGCATTCGCGCCCAGAACCGCGCAGATCTCCCCTTCCCGTACCTCGAGCGTCGCGTTGTGTACGGCGTCGGGCGTCTCCCGCTCATACCGGAAGCAGACCCGGTCGAGTTCGAGCGCCGGCTGGATCTTCTCCCCCTTTTTGTCTTTCTCTTTGTCAGAATGAAGGGGCTTTTCCTGCTCCTTTTCCGGGAAGCGCTCGGTCAGGAAGCGCCGTCCGTCCCGCACGGTCAGGGGACAGGGAGAACCGGTCGCTTCCGCGCCGAGTCTTTCCCACAGACGGGCCGCGACCGGGAAGCCCAGAGCCAGCTCTTCGCCCCGGATTTGCTCGCAGACCCGGACCGGTTCATCCAGCGCACGGATCTGTCCGTCCGCCAGGATCGCCACCCGGTCCGCCAGGGGGAAAACCTCCTCCAGGCGGTGCTCGGAGAGCACGATGGTCAGGCCCAGTTCGAGGTTGAGTTTTTTCAAGGTCTGAAAGAAATTGGAAGCGGCGATCGGGTCGAGCTGAGAGGTGGGCTCGTCCAGCAAAAGGACCTTCGGGTCCATGGCCAGGACGGCCGCCAGATTGAGCAGCTGCTTCTGTCCGCCCGAAAGCGAATCCGTCGTGCGCTCATACCAGTCGGTGATGCCGAAATAAGACGCCATCTCCCCCACGCGCAGGCGGATTTCCTCCTGCCGCGCGCCGATGTTTTCAAGGCCGTAAGCCAGTTCGTGCCAGACCTTGTCGGTCACAATCTGGGCCTCGGGATCCTGCTGAACAAAGCCGATGGCGGATACGCTCTCCCTATCGGGAACCGACGCAAGGTCCCTGCCCCCGAAAAGCAGCTGTCCGCTCAATTCCCCGAAAGGCCTGAGCTGGGGCTTGAGAAGACGCAGCAGCGTGGTTTTTCCTCCGCCCGAAGGACCGCAGACCAGCAAAAACTCGCCCGGTTTCACCCCGAGGCTGATATCCTTCAGGGCCGGGGCTTTCGCTCCGGGATAGGTAAAGGTCAGATTCTGCGCAGTAAATAGTTCCATCTGAGTCTTTCCCTCCCTTCCACAAGCATCGGAATCGTGGCCAGAAGGCCGAATACAGCGTATCCCATAAGAGCCTGGGGCGTGTGCGGCACCGGCCCGACCGAGGGATAGAACGAATACTGATAGACGCCCGCGGCCTTCAGGCCGATGACACAGCCGGTCAGCACAAGCGCCGTCGCCATCAGCGCCACGTCCCGGCGCTCCAGGCGGTAAATGGCGTAATGCGTATGCCCGCGCAGTTCATGGCCGCGCGCCTGCATCGATTTGGATACCACAATCGCGTGTTCCATCGACCAGGAAAGCAGCGCGGAAAACTGCTGCAGGGTGGCGCGGATGCCCCGGGACTCGTATCCCAGCGCCCTTTGCGCCGCGCGCAGTTCCTTCCATCGTCTGGCAAACAGAGGAAAGAAATGCAAAGCCATGGACAGAACCAGAGAAAGCCTGGGAATCGCCCGGCCGACAAGGAACAGGATTTTGTCGGACGTCATGATCCGGTTCCAGCAGCTGAACCAGAACAGGACCGACACAATCAGGACCGCAAGACCGGCTCCGTACAGCACGGCCTCCAGGGTAATGGGGTTTTCGTTCAGGAAAAACAAAGGCGTGCTGCCTTTGTGCGAAAGGAGCGGGTTGGTGATGACCACGCCGATGGCCAGAATGCCCATCCACAGCGTGCTTTTCCGGAAGACCCGCCTTCCCATCAGGGTCAGCGCAAATCCGAACGCTCCGAAAAGAGAGAGCAGCAGAAGCACCGGGTTGGACATGAACATGGTCAGCACGGCGACGCAAAGCAGATAGACCGCAACCGCGGCAGGATGAAAGGTATCAAAGCCGGTTGCATAACGCTGCATATTCCCTTCCTCCTTTTTTCATCCTCAGTCTTCGGTCTGCCCGACCTGCCGTACAATCCGGATCTGAAGCTGCGTGACGCGCATGTCCTTCATGGCCACCACCTCGGCCTCCAGATTCTCATAGGTGAACGTATCCCCTACGTGCGGGTCGGCTTCGAGCATTTCCACGGCCCAGCCGCCCATGGTGGTGTATTCGCTTTCGAAATTCTTCGGTTCGAATTCCATCTCTTCGAAGCAGTCGTCGATGGACATTTCCCCGCTGACCGCGTACAGATTGTCCCCGATTTCGACGCATTCGTCCACGATCTCATCGGTTTCATCCCAGATGTCCCCGACCAGTTCCTCCAGAATGTCCTCCAGGGTCACCATCCCCATCGTGCCGCCGAACTCGTCGATGACGATGGCAATGTGAACCCGCTTGGACTTGAACATCGCCAGGGCCGCGGGCAGTTTCATGGCCTTGTGCATATAGCACACGGGATGGAGCAGCGGACGGATGTCGAAAGGCGCCTTTTCATCCGCCTGGGTCTTGGCCCTGTAATAATGGTTGACGTACAGAATCCCGATCATATGGTCCACCCCGTCCTCATATACGGGAATCCGGGAATAGGGCGAGGCGTCGATGATCTGCTCGATTTCCTCGGGACTGTCGTCGATGTCCAGGGTCACCATATCCTTGCGGTGCGTCATGATTTCGTACACCGTCGTATCCTGAAAATCCAGCGTGGACTGAAGCAGTTCGCCCTGGTCCTCGTCGATGACTCCCTCCTCTTCGACGGTCTCGATGATGGTGCCCAGTTCCTCTTCGGTTACGGTCGGAGCCTCTTCCTTTTGGTCCTTGCCCCAGACCTTGCGGAGCAGATTGACGAGCGCCATGACCAGAAAGATCAGCGGGTACAGAATCCAGGTCAGGATCCGGATGGGATAGGCCGAGAAGACGGCAATCTGTTCGGGAAAGCGCTTGGCCAGAAGTTTGGGCACCACTTCCCCGAAAACCAGGATGATGACCGTCATGATGGCGGTCGCCAAAAGAGAAGCTCCGGTTTCACTGTTGGGAATCCAGCTCAGTACAATCATGGTCATACAGGTGGTCGCGGCCACGTTCACCAGATTGTTTCCGATCAGGATGGTGGACAGAGCCACCTGGAAATGATCGCAGATGTGCAGCGCCATCCGGGCACTGCGGCTTCCCTGCTCGACCTTTTTGTGCAGCCGGCTGTGATTGGACAGATTGAAGCCCATCTCCGACGCCGAAAACCAGGCCGAAAGGAGAACCATGACCACAATCAGCAAAGCATACAAAGGATGGCTCATCGTTCCGCCTCCTTTGCGTCGGACCCGGAGTCCGGCCCGGACATTTCCGCCCGGCGCTCTTCGCGCTCCTCCTCATCCAGCAAATGGAAGTCGGTTTCGGTCACGCGCCCGTCCCGCACCTCGGTCACTTCGACGTCGAAAGCGGGCGTTTTCACCACGTCCTCCTCCTCGGGGGTCCGTCCCAGCCGGCGGACCAGCCAGGAGCGCACGCTCTCGCCGCCCTCGAGCGGATCCGGGCATTCGGTGCCCATACGGCGGCAGACCTCTTCCAGGCTCAATGACGGGTTGACCAGAAAATGGTTGCCTCCCGTCTTCATGAAGTTGGGGTCCACCTCGTCGCTCTCATCCCAGATTTCCCCCACCAGTTCCTCCACCATGTCCTCGATGGTCAGAAGTCCGGTCAGGGTGTTGTCCTCGTCCAGCACGAAAGCGACGGTAAATTTATGATTTTTCATCAGGGGCAGACAGTCGTGGATGAACGCGTCTTCCCGGACGTAAAAAGGCGGCAGGAGCATCTTCCGGATGTCGCAGTGCTTGTCCTTCAGATACGAACGCAAAAACGTCTTGATGGGCAAAAGGCCAAGCATCTGATCCGGAGTCCCGCGGTATACGGGCAGCCGGGAAAAGCTGTTCTGGTTCACCAATGCCAGAATGTCCTCATTGCTCCAGGACACGTCAATGGCCTGAATATCCGCGCGGACGGTCATGATATCCCCCGCGCGGGTGTCCCCGAATTCCAGAGCCGACTTGAACAGGTCGCTCTGCTCCTCATCCATGACGCCTTCCTCTTCGGCCGTCTGCGCAATCTCATAGAGTTCCTCCTCGGTGATGGAGGGCTGCTCCTTCGTCTTGAAAAGACGGTCAAACAGGTCCGACAGGCGGGAGAAAAGCCGGGTCACGGGTGAAAAAAGGCGCATGAACACGCGGACTACGGGAGCAGCAGCCTTGGAAACCGTATCCCCCCGGTCGTTGGCCAGGGACTTCGGAATCATTTCCGCAATCAGGAAAACCAGCACGGTCGTTACAACCGTACAAATCAGCGTCACAAGTTCCTGATTGGAAGCGTTTCCCGCAATCCTCACGGCGAGCAGTGTCGCCACGGTAGATGCGCCTATATTGGCCAGATTGCTTCCTATCAGGAGCGTAGAAATTGCCTGATCGAAATGATTGACAATAAACAAAGCTGCTTTGGCTCTTTTTTTGCCTTCTTCAGCTTCACTCTTGATTCGAATGCGGTTCATGACCGAAAAAGCGCTCTCTGAGCCGGCAAAAAAGCCGCTCAGCAACAAGAGCGCGAAAAAGATGACATAAAAAATCCAGTTTGAATTCGAACTGGCAGGGTCCGGGTCCATAATGGGTCGACTAATCCTTTCCTCAAAAACTATTTAGGGTCTGCTGAAAAATAATTTTTCGAAAAAATATATATTTAATATTGATAAATTTAGCATTATATGATATAATAAGTATGTGAAAAAGTGGGGCAATTTTCTGACCAGAATTCGCTTTCTCCTCACGAATATCGGACT
>JAFTBN010000072.1 GCA_017455185.1 Clostridia bacterium | reverse complement strand
AGTCCGATATTCGTGAGGAGAAAGCGAATTCTGGTCAGAAAATTGCCCCACTTTTTCACATACTTATTATATCATATAATGCTAAATTTATCAATATTAAATATATATTTTTTCGAAAAATTATTTTTCAGCAGACCCTAATTACTTGGTAACACCATTAGGTACTGTAAGAAAATACGATCCTGTCGATGGTAGTGACATAATAATCTACTTTGATGTACCATATGATTCGAATCATCCAGGGAGGAAATAGTAATGAGTAAGAGAAAAAGAATTGTTTTACTTGTGCTGATTGTAGCAATACTTATTGGAGGAGTCTGTATGATAATTATCCAAAATAAAACTCCAAATGTTAAAGGGTTTGAATTCAACGATTACCAATACTATGTTGATAGTTTCCCGTCGGAAGAAAATGTTGGTAACATTATTGATGCAAAAGATGCAATAAAAAAAGCAGAAAAGATTTGGATTAAATTATATGGAGAAAGTATAAAAAAAGAAAAACCATATCAAGTATTCTATGATGAGGATAATGGCATTTGGTTAATTCAGGGAACACTGCGATCAAATATGAAGGGTGGCGTGGCGAATATCTTAATACAAAACAAAACCGGTAAGGTGTTAGCTGTCTGGCATGAAAAATAATTTATACCAGCAAGCATCGCCTTTTGGGGACAAAAGGCAGTTTGTTGGGATAATCCCAAGCCCTTAAAGGTTTCAGGAATATTCCTGACAAGTCTGTGTTTGGGTGACCAAACGCGATGCTTGCTGGTACATAGCAGTAACATTTATCGTTTGTAGGTTTTTTGACCTTGTGGTAACAAAATTGTCTTTTAGTGAAACAGTTGGAGGGTATTTATCCTCTAACTGTTACTCTCACGAAGAAGGAGGCAATTATGCGTAAGGTGAAATTGATCGTTCACGAAATCTACCAAGGTAAACGCAAAAGTGAGGATGTCTTTGCGGCGGTGTTTCTGTCAAATGCTGCCGCATTGACTCCGAACACACATTCTGGTATAATAAAAGACACCGAACGATCTCAGGATTCACTTTGTTCCGAGAAAGGAGCAGCTTATGGAACAAGTGAGGAATGAGCAAACCATTTATAGCGCAGCAGTCTATTGCAGACTCAGCAAGGACGACGAGCAAGCAGGTGAAAGTGTCAGTATCGAAACGCAGAAAATGATGCTGACGGACTTTTGTCACGAACGAGGATTCTCTATCTAGGGTCTACTGAAAAACATGGTTTTTCAGTAGACCCTATTATAAAAGCAATCTTCGGATAATTCCTGTCGATACCAGAGGCTGCAAATGAACAATTCGACTTTATAGATTTTTGGACTTGACTGCCGGATGAGCGAAAAGAATTGATTTTGCGACGATGACATGCTACAATATACTGCAACAGAAATAAAAGATACAAAGTTTTTTGGTTTGGTCAAGGAGGAGTTTATGGCAGAAGACAGCAAAACCGCATTGCCGCAGGAGAGCGACGCGGCAGGCGGAAAAGGGTCCGAAAGAGAATCATCCCAAAGGGATGGATCCCACAGGGACGAGTCCCGCAAGGACGGGTCTCGCAGAGACGGGTCACGCAGAGACGGGTCACGCAGAGACCATGTAATCGTCCGGACCAGCATCATCGGGATTGTGACCAATCTGCTTCTGGCGGGCTTCAAGGCAGGGGTCGGTATAGTGTCCGGGTCTGTTGCCGTCATCAACGACGCCATCAACAACCTGACTGACGCCGTCTCTTCGGTCGTTACCATCATCGGAACCAAACTGGCCGGCCGTGCGCCTGACCGAAAGCATCCTCTCGGTCACGGGCGGGTGGAATACCTGAGCGCCATGATTGTTGCGGCCATCGTGGGATATGCCGGCATTACGGCCATGGTGGAGTCGGTCAAGAAAATCATCCATCCCGAGGAGCCTTCCTATTCCACTGTTACCTTCGTCATTCTGGGTGTGGCGGTGGCCGTCAAGGTCCTGTTGGGCCTGTATGTGAGACGGGTCGGAAAGAAGACCCGATCGGAGGCTCTGGAGGGGTCGGGAAAGGATGCGCTATCGGATGCGATTCTTTCTTTTTCCACCATTGTGGCGGCCGTGATCTATACGGCCTGGGGTCTGAGTCTTGAGGCGTACCTTGGCGTTGTCATTTCGCTCTTCATTATCAAGACGGCTTACGAGATGCTTCGTTCCACCATCAGCGAGATTTTGGGAGAGCGCGCGGCGCACGATTATACCATGCAGGTCAAGCAGGCTGCGGCGGCGGTTCCGGGCGTTCAGGGCGTGTACGACCTGATCCTGAACAACTACGGGCCGGACAAGTACATCGCCTCTATGCACATTGAGGTGGACTATTCCATGACGGCCAAGGAAATCGACGAAATCATCCGGGGAATTGAGGTCGGCGTATACGCGGCGACCGGTGCCATTGTGGCCGGCGTCAGCATTTACAGTGTGGGCGGGGAGACCGAAAAGGTTTCGGCTGTCCGGCGGATGGCCGAGGAACTGGTTGAGGAAGAACCGCATGCGCTGCAGATGCACGGGTTCCGGGTGGAGGAGGACAAGAGCCTCGTCCGGTTCGACGTGGTAGTGGATTTTGAGGCAAAGGACCGCATGGCGGTCGTTGCCGGAATCCGGGAAAAACTCGAGGTCCGGTTTCCCGACTATCATTTTCAGATCCTTCTGGATACAGACGTAAGCGACGTATAACCGGAGCGTCGGAGTGAAAGGAAAGAAATGTCCATTTTAACACGCAATCTGTTGTTTTTTGTCTGTCTTTTAGCATTGGCGGGTGTGTTCGGGTTTGTCCCGAAAATCCGCTCCGGGGTGCGACGCGTGGCGCTCATTACGCTGGCTTTTGCCCTGGCCTTTGAGGTCTTCGTCGCGAATTTTCACACGTTTCATCTGTGGTTCCGGCCTTATGAGAAGACCGAGATTCTCCTGACTGATCCCGACGTGACGCTGAGCGGCGGGTATTTCAACGGGGATCGGTATGCGTCCTACAACGGGACGGTGAAGGTGGAAATCAAGAACCTGGGCCGCCCGGTCGGAACCGTTTATGCGGTCCTGGAACATGGGGACAACGGGGAAATCGAGGGGGCGCAGACCGTTTCTTTAAAGGCAGATTTTACCGATGAGACGCAAATGCCGGCTTATCGGAACAATATGGCAAACGGAACCGTCATCGAAGGGTATGAGCGCAGTTCGTATCTCGTTCTGAATGCTTCAGGTAAGATGGACCGGCTGCGCCTGACCTTTACGGCAGAGTCGGACACGCATTTTGAACTGGTCGGTCTGACGCTGAACCAAGGCGTTCCCATGCAGTTTTCCGCTTTGCGGCTGCTCCTGCTCTTCGGCCTGATCCTGGGCGTGTATTTGCTTTGTACCTCTCCGGTCTTCCGGGCGCCGTTCGGGGAAAAAGGAAGGGAACTGAAGCGAATTCTGGCCGTGGGAACGGCGGTGCTGCTCATCGGCGCCTTTTTGACTTCGGGGCTGAGCCTTCTTGCCTCCCGCGGTATCTTTATGGGATTTATGCAGAAAAACCAGATCAATTTCGAACTGGTGGAGGCTTTCGAGCACGGGCAGGTGCATCTGCTCGCCGAACCCTCGGAGGAACTGCTCGGGCTGAACAATCCCTACGACTGGGAGGAGAGGTATTCCAAAGGCGTTTCGTATCTGTGGGATCATCTGCTGTACGACGGGCATTACTATTCCTATTACGGCATTGCGCCGGTGCTTTTCCTGTTCCTGCCCTGGCACGCGATTACGGGAAACGTGTTCCCGACCGACGTGGCGGTGCTGCTTTTCGGCATGCTCGGCATCCTCTTTCTGACCTTGCTGTTCATTGAGGCGGCCAAACTGTTCGGGAAAAGGATCCCGAACGGCATCCTCTTCTGCACCTGGGGCGTCATGCAGTTTTCCACGGGCGTCTTTTACAATTTCATGTCGCCGCTGTTCTATGAGATTGCCCAATCTTCGGGTTTCTTCTGCGTCTGTGCCGGATTCTATTTTCTGTTCCGGTCCGGCGTTGTCGGGCAGGGCAAAATCCGGCGCGTCAGCCTGGCGCTGAGCTCGACCTTCCTGGCGCTCGGCGTGCTGTGCCGGCCGACGCTGGCGCTGTATTGCGTGGTCGCCCTCTTTTTCATCGGATACGGATTTTTCAAAGTTCGGGCCGGCAGGGATTCTTCAAAGGAAACCGAGCCGGAAGGCGAACAAAAGCCGGAAGGGGAGAAAAAACCGGAAGGAAAGCGGGGGCTCGGACCGGTTGTTCCGTATCTTCTCTGCGCCTTTTTACCTTTTGCCTTCTTCGGCGGCATTCAGATGGTCTACAACCTGATGCGGTTCGGAAATCCGCTGGATTTCGGCATTCAGTATTCCCTGACCATCAACGACTTTACCCGGTCGCAATACCACACCGACTTTGTCCTGATCGGGCTGCACAACTTCC
Source organism: Clostridia bacterium (assembly GCA_017455185.1). Classification (GTDB taxonomy): domain Bacteria; phylum Bacillota; class Clostridia; order Oscillospirales; family CAG-272; genus RUG14240. The sequence continues at coordinate 9,267 of JAFTBN010000072.1, read as the reverse complement.
TGTTTGCTTTCCCGCAGGTGGGAACCGATTTTCCGTTCATTTTCTCCAACTTCTCAAGGCTTGGGCTCGGCGGATACTATTATGTGGCCAACACCAACGCGGTAGGGCTTCTGTTCCGCTCGCTTCCCACCTGGGGCTATTTTGGGGTCGTTCCGGCCTTCAGGGCGCTGGACCGCAGGGAAAAGCGTATGGCGCTGCTGCTCGGACTTCCGCTCTGTCTTGTCGCGCCCCTGATCATCATCTTTTCCATCTGGGAAAGCGGATACGGAGTGCGGTATTGTGCGGACTTTGCCTGGGAGCTGATTCTGGGCGGCGCGATTCTGTTCTGGATTCTTTATTCCCGCCGGGCCAAGGGGCAGGGAAAGACCATCCTGGAATACGCTTTTGCCGGTATGCTGGTGCTGTCCTTCTTCGTCAATTTCGCTATGCTGTACAGCTACATGCCCCGGACGGGACAGCTTACGGCTTTCTGGGCCGGATTCTCATCGTTGTTTACCTTCTGGAAGTGAGAGGATTCTTTATGCGTTTGGTATCATGGAACGTCAATGGCCTGCGGGCCGTCCTGGGCAAGGATTTTGCCTCGATTTTCGACGCACTCGGCGCCGACGTGTTTTCCCTGCAGGAAACCAAACTGCAGCCCGACCAATATACGTTCTACCCCGAGGGGTATGAAGTGTTTCTCAATTCGGCACAGAAAAAGGGATATTCCGGGACCGCAACCCTGACCCGGCGCAGGCCGCTTTCGGTCAGGTCCGGCATCGGAATTCCGGAGCACGACACCGAGGGGCGGGTCCTGACGCTGGAATATCCGGACTTTTATCTGGTCAACTGCTATACGCCCAACAGTCAGGACGGTCTGCGCCGTCTGGACTACCGCCTTGCCTGGGAGAGGGACTTTTCGGCGTATCTTCAAGAACTGGACCGCAGTCGGGGCGTGGTGCTTTGCGGGGATCTCAACGTCGCGCACGAGGAGATCGACATCCGCAATCCGAAAACCAACCATTTCAACCCCGGTTTTTCCGACCAGGAGCGTCAGGCCATGACCGATCTCTTGGAGAAAGGCTTTTGCGATACGTTCCGCATCCTGCATCCCGATACGGTCAAATACAGCTGGTGGAGCTATCGCATGCAGGCCCGGGAGAAGAACGTCGGGTGGAGAATTGATTATTTCCTTGTTTCCTCGCGGTTGATGCCTCGGGTACGCAGAGCGGAAATCCTGACCGACGTGTACGGCTCGGACCACTGCCCGGTTCTGCTCGAACTGGAAGAGGAACCGGCGTGAGCGGAATCTCGTTTTATTTGCAGGCGCTGCTCCTGGGACTGGGACTTGGCGCGGATGCGTTTTCCATTTCTCTTGCCGACGGGATGGAATATCCCGCCATGACGCCGGGGCGCCGGTGGAGCATTCCCGCCGTATTTGCCCTGTTTCAGATCGGTATGCCTTTGCTCGGCTGGACGCTGGTCCACGGCTTGCTCTCGGCTTTTTCTGCCCTGGAACGTGTGGTGCCCTGGTTTTCCCTGGTGCTGCTCGGCTTTCTCGGAGTCCGGATGATCGTCGAAGGGGTGCTGTCCCTGAAACGCCCGGATGCGCCCGGGGAGGAAGACGCAAAGAAGTCGCGGAAGATGACCGTCTGGGCCTTGCTGCTCCAGGCCGTTGCCACCTCGCTTGACGCGCTGTCCTGCGGACTGGTTCTGTCGGAGAGTGAATTCGTTCCGGTCCTGGTCACCTCGCTGATCATAGGAGGCGTGACGTTTTTCCTGTGCACGGCAGGCGTGTTCTTCGGGAAACTGCTCTCGGGACCTCTGTCCCGCGCGGCCCCGATTCTGGGCGGCGTCATTCTGATTGCGGTCGGGCTGAAAATATGGATCACCGGTTTTTTACAGGCATGAGACATCCGGACGAAGAAAGATTGCCCCATGCAAAGGAGAACATCGAATGAAAACAGGTATGACAATGAAATGGAAATGGCTCGCCTTTTTGCTTGCGATCTGGATTTGTGCGGGAGTCCTTTCCTCCTGCGGAGGAACCAACCCAACCGAGGAACAGACCTCGGGGGCGGAATCCGATACCGCAAAGGAACAGACCGAGGCCGGGACAGACGGGGCCGGGGAGAGCGAAACAGAAAAGGAGAAGGAAGACATGTATGCATTTGATAGAACCATCAGCGAGCAGGTGCTGCGCCGCTATCTTTCCCGCGCCGTAACCATCGCGCCCGAAGGATCGGTGTATCTGTCATTGGATCAGCTGCAGATCCGGGATTTCATCATCAAGACCGGCGCCAAGTACATCTGCCGGAGCGCCTGCTGCTGGAATCCGGGCCTGTATGAATATGCCACCTACGATAAGCAGAAAGAGTTTATCCAGTCGGTCCACCGCAAGGATCCGGACGTGGTATTCGAGGCGTGCATCTTTGAGTGCGTCAGCGGCTCGGTCAACGAGATCCCCATTCCGGAATATGTGTTTGAGGAATTCGGTCTGCCTTATGAGCAGCGCTGCTTTGACGTCGACCGGATGCGCTTCGAGGACGGGTTTTACAGAGACCAATGGGGTGAAGGCACCTGCGTTCCCGACATCACGCGCAAGGAAACGCAAATGTTCTTCTTCTACCGGGCCAGCGCCTATATCGACGTCGGATTTGAGGGCTTGCATATGGGGCAGGTGCACCTGATGGGCAAGAACGACGAGGGTTGGGAGCACTACACCGATCTGTTCGCCCGGATCCGTTCCTATGCCAAACAGCATGCCCGCAGACACATGGTGCTCATCAACGCGCATACCCACGGCATTCTCGACGCCGACGGCGAGCTGATGTTCGATTTCCATATGTGGCCCTCCCGCCCCCGCACCGGTGAATTGCGGGAAGACGGAGTCAGGACGGCAACCCTGGAGAAGGGGTATCTGGATTCCGTATACGGAGACAGCCTGGGCGGCAAGACCAAGAGCGGCTGGGAATGCGCGCATCTGCCCGTGCTGGTGGAGTTGGATAATTTCAACGATTCTTACACACCGCTGGAATATACCGTCAACAGTTTTTACGTCTGGGGATGCGACGAAATCACCTGGTTTGCCAACCAGCCCGATGCGTACCGGGCCGAATTCCTGCGCTACGCCTACGAGCGGGTGCACGAACTGGATCCGGACTGTTATTTCGCCATGCCCGGCCAGCGTGTTGCCCGGTATTACGACCGGAACGGGAAGATTTATCAATACGTGTATTACGGGTACAGAAAGAGTTATTACGAAAAGGGAAACGATGATCAGTTGGTCGTGCAGGACATCTGGGCGAAATCCGAGCTGGCCAATTCGTAAGGAAAGATATGGAGACAAAACGGTTTGCCAAGCGGGACGAGGGGTTCGTCTGCGCGCATTGCGGAAAGCGGGTGGAGCCTCTGGGGTTTACGTCCCGCAATCACTGTCCGTTCTGCCTTTGGAGTCTGCATGTGGATGAAAATCCCGGAGACCGGGCCAACCCCTGTATGGGGCAGATGGAGCCCGTACGGGTGGAACCGGATCCAAGACGCGGGTTTGTCATCGTGCATAGATGTACCCGATGCGGTCAGATCCGCAGATGCAGAGCCGCCTATGAGGCAAAAGTGCAGCCGGACGACAGGGAATTGCTCATTCGCCTGACCGCCGGGAATGGCGACAGATAAAAAGAAATGAGTTCATTTATTCTATGTATCCGCATGGAAGAAGTGAAATAATGAACAAATTGACAGTTGCTTTTTGCGAAATTGTTTGGTATAATGATTACATCTCAAATCATGAGACGAGTAAAAACGGGAGAAGGGGAATTCCCCTGTCAATGACATGAAACGATTGATTGTTGTTTTATTGATTCTGGCTATGTTTGTTCTCGCCTTTTCTGCCTGCGGATCCCAGACGGATACGCCTTCCGGCGACAAGGAGACGGGCGAAAAGTCCACTTCGGGCGGCAATACGGCAAAGGAGACCGAGACCGAAGAGCAAGAAACCAAGATTGAACCGAATATTCCGATGAAATATACATTTGAAGGGGAACCTTCGGTGGATTTTTTGGTTTGGTATCATACCGCATGGGAAGAAACCGTTCGGATGTACCGGGATATCGTGTCCGAAGACTGGACCGGTGATCTGGTAACGGACGCAGTTTATGTCCGTAACGAGGATATCAAGGAAAGATACGGCGTGGAAATCACCATGGACAAGTTCTATCTGAGTGAAATCCCGAACAAGGTGATGACTCAGGTCAATTCCGGCTCGATGGAGTACGATGTGGTTTATCCCCGTCTGTGCGAAGTCAAGTCTCTGGTTACCGGCGGATATTTCCAGGATTTGTACAAAGTGCCTTATATCGACCTGGAGAAACCCTGGTGGGACAATGACGCCGTGAACTCGCTGACCATTGCCGATACGCTTCTTCTGACTGCGACCGCAATCAACGTCAACGATAAGGATGCGACGGCGGCGCTGGCTTTCTCCAAACCCGCCTGCGACGAGTACAACATCCCGTATTTTTACAACGACGTCAACAATTACACTTGGACGTATGCAAAACTGCTGGAGTATTGCGAACAGTTCGGCGAGGATTCGACCGGCGACGGCCAGATGGATGAGGACGATTTCTGGGGATTTTTGGGCAAGAACGACGTTATGACCGCCTTCTTCCACGGTTCCGGATCCCAGATCGTTACCAAGGATGGGGATGAGTACTACTTCACCATCGGTACGGAGCGGGATATCAACGCGACGGACGATATCATCTCCTTCATGAATCAGCCTTTCTTCTACAATCATCACGTGACCGGCATCGACGATGCGGAATACACGAAGCTGTTTGAGAGCGGACACGGATTGTTCTTCTGGATGCGTCTGGACGAAGTAACCAACATGCGCGGCTCGGACGTGCAGTTCGGTATCCTTCCGATTCCGATGTATGAGGAAGAGCAAAGACAGTACTATTCCACCGTCAGCAAGCACACCACGGGCCTTATGTCCATTCCGAAGACCATTGAAGGGGACGAACTGGATATGGTCGGTATGGTTCTGGAAGCTCTGGCCGCTCACTCCTATTACGGACTGATGGACGCGTACTTCACACAATCTCTTCAGTACAAGCAGGCCAGCGATGAGGATTCCCGCGAAATGCTCGAAATCATCATCAACAGCCGCGTATTCGATCCGGGCTGCGTCTATCAGTTTGGCGACAGTTCAAAGGGCTTTGACGCCGAACTGCAGGGCCTTGGTGCAAAGAAGGGAAGCCTCTCGACTCTGATTGCGGAAATGCAGGAGCAGACCGAAAAGGACATTGACAACTTTATGATTGCCATCGAGGACTGAAGTATTAATTGAATCATTCATTCTGCCGGGGATTCTCCGGCAGAATGTTTATAAAGGGGAAATGTATGGAACAACAGGCCATTCATGCTTTGGCGGACCGCATCCGGGCGGCCCGTCGGATTGTCTTTTTCGGCGGAGCCGGTGTTTCGACCGAATCCGGCATTCCGGATTTCAGAGGGAACGGGGGATTGTATCAAAAACCGGACGAGACGTTTGACGTTCCGCCCGAGACTATTTTGAGCCATGACTATCTTCGTATGCACCCCGATCGGTTTTACCGGTATTACCGGCGGTGCATGCTGTACCCTCAGGCCCGCCCGAACGCCGCGCACCTGGCGCTGGCCGAGTTGGAGAGGCTCGGGAAACTGACGGCGGTCGTGACGCAGAACATAGACGGACTGCATCAGCTGGCCGGTTCAAAGGAAGTCATTGAACTGCACGGCTCGGTGCTGCGCAACTATTGCGTTTCCTGCGGGCGGGAATATCCGCTGTCTTTCGTAGAAAGCGGAGAGGGCATTCCTTTTTGCGAGAAGTGCGGACGGCTGGTCCGCCCGGATGTCGTTCTGTACGGCGAGGGGCTGGACGGCGCTTTGTTCGAGCGGGCGTCCGACTTGATCTCTCAGGCGGATATGCTGCTGATCGGGGGCACGTCGCTGACGGTTTATCCCGCCGCTTCGCTGGTCCGCTATTACCGCGGGGATCATCTGATTCTGCTCAACCGGGATCCGACGCCCTATGACGCGTATGCCGAGATGATCATCCGGGATCCCATCGGGCAGGTGCTCGGTGCGGTGATGGAAGAACTGAACAAGAACAAGTCTGACACATAAACAGACGGGAAAGGAGCATTTACCATGAGTACATACCAAGTGCCCGAGGAATACAGACCTCTTTCGCCTTTTGCCTATTTCGGTTATACGATTCTTTACAACATTCCGCTGATTGGCTGGATCTTTCTGGTTATCCATGCCATCGCGGCGACGAACGTCAACAAACGCAATTACGCCCGTTCCTATTTTGTCATCCTATTTCTGCTGATCCTGATTTTTGTCGTGACGATGCTGATCGGCGCGTCAAGCGGTATTTTCGAGGCGATTGAGAATGCGATTACGAAATCTTAGTCATGATAAAAGGCGGCGCCCCCTTCTGATTGTGTCGGTGCTTGCGCTGTTGCTTGTTCTGGCACTGGCGCTGGGAGGCTGCGGCGAATCCCACCCGGCCGATGAATCCGGGACGAAGGCCGGCCCGGGGCCGGAGGAGACAGAGACCGTTTCGGTCGAAATCGCACGGCAGGGCGCGACCGGATATTCGCTTGTTCGCTCGGATCTGTCCGGGTCGGCCGATGCGGACGTCAAGTCCATGGTGAGCCTGAGACGCGCCATCGAGGAAAAACTCGGGGTTCTGCCCGACATTTACACCGACTACATCGGAGCCGGCGGGACGGACGAGCGGGAATGCGAAATTCTGGTCGGAAATACCAACCGGCCTCAGTCCGCTCAATGCGCCTCTAATCTGGAGGCAGGCACCTGGCGCATTTGTATGGCAGGCAAAAAACTGGTTCTGGTTTCCGACCGGGACGTGGGACTGGTTTTTGCGGTTGACTATCTGATTGAACATTATGTAAAACAGTCGGGGTTCTCCGTTCCGGAGAATCTGGACGTACGGGGGAATTACAGCGTGGATTACACTTTCACATACCAAAAGCCTCAGTCGGGCGCTGCCAAGTATGACGACATCATAGCCGTGACAACTCTGCAGGGGCTTTACAACCGTCAGTCCGGAAATCTTTTGTATGTCCTGGGCGGCGACAGTACCAATGAGTGGTTCGGGACCTTCACCAAAGAGGACGGATGGCTGAAGGACCGGACGTTCGAATCGCTGAACGAGGTAGGCCAGGTGTTTGACCTCGTCGCGCCTTTGCTGAAGTGTGCGGTGATCTGGGACACGAACGTTCCGGCGACCGTGAACGTCGCGACGACCGTCGCGGGAGTAGAGGACGGCGTTGTCCTGACCCGGGAATCATACGACCGGTATAAGAGTCATCTTCCTGCGGATCTGAAAATCATCAGTCTTGAAGGCAAATTCGACGGGAGCGTGACGGGTTCGGCCAAGAACGATGCGTACCGATGGGCCCTGCACGAGTATCTGGAAAAGGGACTTTGCTCGAAGGATTTCATTTGCTATTACGTTGATTCGTTTTATGCCCGCAACAATGGGGACACCGCCTATATTTCCCTGAGGGACTGGTCGGTATACAACCGGGCGTTCGTCGTGGATCTGTCTCCCTGGGGAGATGAGACCCCGTTTGACGACCGGACGCAGAAGGTCGGGACGGATCTGGAGACATTGAAGATGATTCTCCAGACACAGAAGAATCTTCTGGAAGGAAAGAGCACTTTCGAATTCTGCGGTTTTTTCAACTTCACCAAATACAGCAAGAACGGGGACAATACGGAATCGAAGAACGATCCGGTTCCGACCGAATGGGAGACCGTGTACGTCATTTCCCCTTACGGAGGATATCAGAACACGGCGACCGAATGGTGCTGGAACCAGAGCGTGCACTCCAAGTTCGAGGGCGGTACGTATGAGAACAACCGTCCGGACGAGTGGATGACCCTGGATAACAGCCCGCAGACGGTGTATCTGTCCTTCTTCATGGCGGATTACGACTCGACCTATCCGCTGTATACCTATCTGCAGCGCTATTGGAAGGATCCGATGCGGGGGAAGATTCCGCTGGCCTGGGGCATCAACCCGAACCTGGCGGATTCGGTGCCGGACGTCATCGATTACTATTACCGCACCAAGACGGACAATGACTATTTCACCTCGGACGCTTCCGCCGCCGGGTATTTCAATCCCAGCCGGATTCCGTCTGAAATGTGGGAGATGGTGACCGAGCACAACCGGGAATATTTTGAAAAGTTCGATATGACCATTGCCCCGATGGTGCTGGACTGGGACAAACTGGGTCCCGAGGCTCTTGAGGCGTTTTCCAAGTTCTCCTACGACGGGCTGGCGACCATCATCATCGACTTCCACGGAAACGGAGGAAAACAGGCCGCGCCCTTCCTGTATGAGGATACCATGGTCTGCGACCAGCTGTACAACAATTTCAGCACCGAGTCGGTGGACCGGGGCGCCGAGGCCGTGAACCAGATCATCCGGACGCAGGCGGGAACCGGCAAGGCCCGGTTCGGCCTTGTCCGCTGCGTGTGGACCAGCCCGACGTTCATCTCCGAGGTGATCGAGGAGGTCAAGGCCCAGAACCCGAATCTGAACATCGTAGTGGTGGACATTTACAATTATTTTGAACTGCGCCGGCAGCAGCTGAGTAAGTAAGCGCCGGCAAAAAGGGGCGGAGCAGACGGAAAAAAACTGCTTCGCTCCATTTTTGCGCTCCCGCGTAGGTGTAAAATTACTGTATGTAAAAGGGAAAATAAAAAAAGCATAGAAGGCAATCAGAGAGCCGCTCAAAGAATTGAACGGAATGGTTACAACAATCGAGTTTTCCCGGATATCGTATCGGGACGAAAGAAAAGCCGTAAAATACAATGTGTTTTTTTGCAAAAGCTCTTGACTTTTGATAGCATTTGTGCTATCATACCTGACTTCCGACGTTTAAAGGAAAAAATAGTGCTCTGGCCCCCAAAAAATGAGGCCAGAGCATTTGTTTATGGATGCATCATCCGCTCAATCTGTGCATGTGTAAAGTAGTAGTTTTCAATCGGAGCTTTATAAGTTTTTGCCATCGTTTTCGCCACCCCAGAATTAGTCAGGAGATTTAAGCATTCTTTTGGAGCGTACAGGACATTGAAGTTTTTAATGAAGTCAATGATTTCACCCGCACTTAAAGTTCCTTTCAGTTTTTTGAATTGAATCAATCTTAACAGTGTAACCGCCATATAGCAGACGAGTAAATGTCCCTTTATGGTGTTTTCTTT
>JAFTBN010000071.1 GCA_017455185.1 Clostridia bacterium | reverse complement strand
CGTAGTATAGACGCTGGATGTGCGACCCATACTGTCATGGCAGTAAACCGTCAGCAGATCGTCCCCATTCCCATAGAAGTCATCCTTCCCGGTGGAACGGATTTCGGTACTGGACGTTCCATATGAAAAACCCAGGGTCTGGCCGATGTCATCCTCAATCGTGCTGTATTCCCGGAACATAGAGACGCGGCCCGCATTGTCAGGATAAAACAGAAGCCGGTATCCGGACAAGGTATTCGTGAGAGCCGTAAGCAAACCGTTTGCGTTATACGTATATTCCGCCACACCGTCCACATAAATCAGGAATGTGTTATTGTTTTCGTTCGTATTGTAAAAGGATTCCGGCTCGGAAGAATAGAAACAGTTATGAATCCGAACAACCTGCCGCAGATAGGAACCGCAGTTCGTACCAATACTTCCGTTATATGTGTCCGAGTAACGGAAGACCACTCCTTCACCGGATGTGGGATTCCAGACGGCATAGGGGACACCGAAACTGTTGTATCCGATGCGCAGCTGCTCAATGGCATCCGATTCGGCATACCCGTTCGGAATCAGGCATACGGACGTCGGGCGGGACGCATTGTCATACACAAAGGAAACGGCATTCCCGGATTTGTCTGTAATCCGCGAGATAATCCAAGCATTTTCAATTCCGACATTGGATGGATAGGAACAGGGGACAAATGTTTTGATCGTATCACTGCTGTCCGCCAGCGAAACCGCATTCGTAACGGGATCGACCGTCAATGTCAAATGAAGGCCGTCCTCGTCCGTATATATGTTTGAACCACTTTCTGACGGGAAAAAATAATGTTCCGTACCGTCCCCGTCGGCATAGACGATCCAACAGGCAGAATTGCCGTCCGCATTCAGATACGATTTTTGCATCAATGTCTCAGACAGATTCAATTTGAAGCCATAAGGAGTCTGGGCTGTACCGTGCAGAGGTACCTGTGCATTCGGATAAACATATGCCCGATTGGAAAAACAGGAATGATAAACCAATGTCGGCGTAACCGGCAGCAGGGCGTCTGTAGAACTCAACGTAGGAATGCTGACAACCAGATTTCCTGTCGCGTTCTGGATATAGGCACTTCCGGCAAATCCTGCATCCTGGGAAGTGAACGACCAATAGTCCTCAATTCCCTTCAGGTCCGCATAGGAAATGGTCAGTTGCGGGCGAACCGAAGATGTATTGTAATCGTTGGAATAAAACTTGGCCGTGCCTGTAAAAGAATCTCCTACAGGTTGAAACATGAGCCCGTAGTTGTTTCCCTCATACCAGTTCCTGACAATCGGTGTGACATTCCAGGTATACGTTCCTTCGCTATTCAATTCATATCCGAGCCCGTGATTATAGGTCCAGATTTCCACACAATCCGTAAATTGTTCAGCCGGAACCCCGGCCGTACCATCCAAAACCTGCTGCCAGTACAAAAACTCAGGCCAATCGTTCATGACTTCATACACGCCGATATAGCCGTCCAATTCCGTATTGGTAAAACATTGCATGGAAATAGTAGCGCAGGTAATATAGGCATTCAAAGGCAGTACCGGAAGAGTTGTCATTTTCCAATAAGTCTTCCAGTCATTGCTTACATACAGAGAATTTGAACTATCTCCGGCAGGACTGTACGGATCTGCAGAATACACATCCAGATCCAGAAGATTGGCAGATTCGGAATAAACTGAGGGGTCCAGAATGATTGGATAAACCCGCTCCGGAGCATTCAGCCATTCCCTGCTGGGCAGATAGGTGAGGCGGTAAGACCTGTCTCCCAATTCCTCAAAGATGACCTCAATCTCATCCGAAAATGCACTTGCATCATCCCACATAACAGGCGCAGGAAGGCGATAGACCATTTCCTTCGTCTTTTCATCCAAAAGGCAGACCGTCCCCTGCTTGCAAACGGCAGAAAGGCCCTCAAGAGAAAAGATGAAAGAGTAGGCGCAGCAATCAGGAACGGATTTAATAATCAGATTCTCTTTAACTGTCGTCCCATAAAGCACGTATTCGATATCCGTTTCCGGGAGAATGTCCGCATAAGAAACGGAAGAACGGATGGCATCCAGTGTAGTGAGAACGTCCAAAGGATCCGCAGTCTCATCGAACTTGGTCTCCTGATTGCTGATCTCCCCTGCCACACCGGAACGAACGTCAGCAACCGCAAAAGAGACAGAATGCTTTCCATCGTTCAAGGAAAAGAGTTCTGCGCCAACGGAAGATTTAGACGGAAATGCATACTTCCCGTCCTTTGTAGTGATATGTTCATCCTGCTGATACAGACGATTGTCGATATCCTGCCAGTTACCGGAAGCGTCCTTTTCATGGACTCCGGTATTGTAATGCGCCAGAAAGAATGATCCGTCCGTAAGGCGAAACGTCTTGGAATCAATGGAACGGTTCTCTGGGATCTCGATGATATCTGCAGTGGAAGAAGAATCAATTTCAGTGAGAGCCTCCTCGGGTGCAGTGCTGCTACCGTTATCCACTGCCAATGACGACAAAGGCAATGACACAAGCAGAATAGCCACAGAAAGAAGAAGAGCTATTAACTTAAATGGAATCGACAGTTTGACTGACATGAGGCACCTCCGTAAGAGCAAAATTCTTGTTTTCATTATATAAATGAAGGTTGGTCTTGTCAAGTGTGGCGTTCCATCCGAAAGGAGCCTATAGCACTTGCCAGAATGATCTGGTATAACAGGGTAAAATAGAATAGGCGGCATTCAGCCGCCTAGGAAGCCCCCACCTCAGCGCAAGCAGGTGGTGGGTAGTTCACGATGTGTTTCAATCTCTTTTTCAATCTTTCTGTAAAGCATTTTTGCCTCCAAAATGACTATTCAACGTGATTACAGCACACACGCGATGACTTTTCAATACTTATTTATATGTTTTTCATTGACTTTTCAAACAAAGATGACACTGGAAACAGCAAAAAAGCCACACCGCAAGGAACTTCAGAGGCTGGTTTTTTGGGCAGTCCAAGCCGAAAAACGACCCGGAGGCCGCCCTCCGGGTCGTTATAAAATGTCCTGTCTTTCCGTTATGTCTTCTCAGCGCCCTGCCGCGGCCAGACGAACGCATTCGTACGCGCCGTTGTAATACCCATCGGCCTGCAGAGCGTCGATCCGGTCGCACATATTCGCGATGATTTCCCGGTCCTCGATGAGTCTTGTCAGCATCAGGCAGACGCTCTTCACACTCGGGCATTCCCGGGTTGCGTCACCGAACTCGCGCCCGTGAATCGCTCCGTACACTTCGTGCCCGCCGATGTGGCGCATGAACAGTTTGGGCATCGGGTAGAAAACAAGTTCGGAGGGCTTTGTCACAAGCAGATCGCACACCGGCATAAGCAGATTGGTCGCGTATACCGCCTCAAATATGTTTTCGTGGCAGATGGCATGCACCCCGTGGACCTCGCCATCCGCAAAGGTCCGGACCGCCTTCCCGAACGACCCGTACTCGTTGAAATAGGTCTTGCAGGAAAGCCCGGGCAGTTTTTTCATCATCTGTTCGTAAACGTCCTTGTGGTCGCCGAAATTGATGAACAGCGCAACCTGATCGGCCTGAACATAAGGGAGGAGATGTTCCACCATGGCCAAAAACATGGAAAAACCGGCGCCGGCACCTCCGACGGTCATCAGGATGCGCAAAGGAGCCTTGTCCTTCATCCTCTGACGCCGGGCGTCATTGTCTTCCTTCAGATGCACGAGCAGTTCATGGTCGACGTAGCAGCCTGTCAGTTTCAGATCCGAGGCCGGCATGCCCGAAAGCGGCTTTTTGGAAAAGCCGTACAGTTCCTTGTACCCGCTCCAGGCAAACGGAGTCTGGACCGCGTGAATCGCCCCCTCGGACAGGTGCATGGCCATCGGCCAGTTGTCCGGAATGGCGTTGACCACATGGGTCATCCCCGCGTGGACAGCTCCCTGGGCCGTCCACACGTGCGTTCCGATGAACGGAACGTCTGCCGGAAGATCGGCATAAAGAGGCGCGAGCAGTTCGTTGTTCTTCTGATCCTTGGCGTTGTAGGTCAGGGCACGGAAGCCCTCGCAGTTCATCGGTTCCCAGACAAAATGATTGAACAGCCTTGATTTCTGTGAAATGCGCGAGCCCAGGGAATACAAGTCGTTCTGCGCCCGGATCATGGCAGAACCCGTTGCGTCGAACGACGCCAGGTCCATCCAGTAGGGCGTATACCCCAGTGCGCGGGCGCAGGAAGCCATGGCGATGGCGATGCGGTAGTGTCCGAATCCCATGCGGATGTTTCCCACCACCAAAGGCTTTTCTCCCAGTTTCAGCGGCTCGTCGCCCAGGACCAGATTCTGCACTCCGAGCTGCCCCAGCGCCTCAATGGGCTGTGCCGAAAGATGGTAGTCCCGCTTTGTATCGTCTCCGAATTTTTTGATGTATTTCGCTTTGCTTTTATCGGCCTGCCGAATCGTCTTTGCGTCGATCGGGTTGCCGAATATGACGGAAGTCCTGTCCATATCAGATCAAAACCCCTTTCTTTGTATGGTAAACCAAAGTCTTCTTCTGCCCGTCCAGCTCATAAAAGATGCGGATGCTGTCCCCGAGCCGCTCGAAGGAAACGTTCTTTGCCTCGTAGAACAGGTGCAGGGCCTGCCGAAGTTTTTCCCTCTTCCCTTCGTCGTATTCCGAGACGGTATCCGAGGTCAGAAGAACCGAGCCGAACAAAGCATTGATCGTCAGCAGCGCCTGCCTCTGTTCCGGGCTCATTTTCATGTCGTTGTCGCGCAGGAGAAAAACGTCCGGGTCGTTGCCGAACAGATGCCCGTTCAAAAACGAGCGGTAAATGGTATTCTGAAGCGTCACGCGGGTGGAGATCCGCTCGCGGTGCATCAGGCGCATATAGGGCGCGTCGTCAAACTGAAGCGAAACGTCGGGGCCGATGCGCAGATAATCGAACAAACCGGCGGCGGGAAACAACAGCGCGCCGCAGCCCAGGATCTTTTTGCCGGGCAGACATTCGCGCAGGAAGGCATAGGCTTGTGACGCGGCCTCGTGACGGGTCACGCCCGCGGGAGGCTGAACCGAGCAGGCATACAAAAAGTCCAGTTTGAAAAAGTCGAATCCCATCCGCGCGTAGGTCTGAAGGCAGTTCCGGATGTAATCCCGCACCTCCTCCTTCCCCAGGTCCAGCGCATAGAAGGAACTCCAGTTGCTTCCGCATCGGATCGGTTTCCCCTTTTCGTCCCGCGCCAGATAATCCGGGTGATCCTGAAAGAGCGCGCTCTTCTTCTCGGCCACAAGGGGTGCCAGCCAGATGCCCGCCATCTTCCCTTTCCGGTGGGCCAGTTCAACCAGGGGAGAAAGGCCCCGCGGAAATTTTGCCGGGTTGACGCTCAGCCAGTCCCCGACAAAGGTCTGATACCCGTCATCGATCTGAAACAGATTGAACCGCTCGTCCATTCCCTCCAGATCCCGCAGAAGAATCTCCTCGCTGATGTTCTGGTAGTGGTGGTACCAGGAGGTATACCCGAACAGCTTTTCGGGCGCATGATACGGATAGACCCGGTTGAAGAATTCAAGTCCCTCCTCGGGAGAGGCCGCCTCATAATAATCCGCCACGCACAGACTTTCGCCCCGGAGAAGAGGCTTGTACCGGAAATCCGACTTCAGGACCAATTGCTTGAGCATCTTGCGCACTTCGATCACCAGCGCGCAATTCTTCGCGTTCAGGTTGAGCAGGAAGAAATTATCCTCCCCGCGCGCATAGAAAACGTCATACCCGTGCCATACGCTGACCCGGTAATTGTAAAAGCGGGCGTCTCCGTAGCGGTCCAGGGCGAACTTGCGGACCAGGGTCGGGGGGATGAAATAGATGTT
This sequence comes from Clostridia bacterium, assembly GCA_017455185.1. Classification (GTDB taxonomy): domain Bacteria; phylum Bacillota; class Clostridia; order Oscillospirales; family CAG-272; genus RUG14240. The sequence goes on along the minus strand of JAFTBN010000071.1, from coordinate 17,765 downwards.
CTTCTCCCCTTCCGGCAAACGGGTTTCGAACGAATCGGTCCAGGACTGGTAACCGTTCAGAAAATAGATGGTATGGGAATGACAGGTATGGGCTCTTGCCCGGCGGACCGATTTCACGAACAGGTCTTCCTTGGCGGTCACATACAGGGTATGCCGGCCGCCTTCCGTCTTTTCGGTCAGTTCCACCCGGGAATCGCTCACGGGCGTAATGTGCTTTTTGCCCGAAAGATCCATGTATTTCAGGGTCCAGCGGGTTTCCATTCAGTCCTCTTTTCCCTGTCCTGCGGAATCGGTTCCTTCCGAAACGTTTTCCGTCTCGGTCCCGGCCGTCTCTGCCTGACTGTCCCCTGGGATGTCCCCGCTCACGTCCGCCGCTTCCTGTCCGACGAAGAAGTTTTCGTCGTCTTTCTTGGCGATGGTCTTCATGACTTTCTTTTCGTTGTAGAACATCAGAATCACGGCACCGAGCACGCAGAAGACCACGGCGACGACGCCGACGATGGTCATACCCTTGGTGGAGGCCGTTATCTCATTGGCCGCGGTGTTCTGCTCGGTCCCGATGATGGCCAGGGACGTAAAGATCAGCATGGCCAGGGACTGACCGAATTTCATGGCGAACGTACGGGCCGCGAAGAACATGCCTTCCCGGTTCTCGCCCGTCACCTTGCCCTCGGCCTCGGCTACGTCGGCCACGATGGACTGCGGGATGATGCCCAGAAGAGCCATCGGGAACGCGGCGATGACGCAGGTCACGATGCCGAACACGACGCCCGGGATTTTGCCGATGCCAAGCAGTCCGGGATTCTCGGCGGTTCCGAGTACCCCGATCAGGGCCGCGATGACATAGGCGACCGCCAGGCCCAGGAACCCGGCGATGGTCAGCTTTTTCTTGCCGAACCGGCGGACGAGTCTGGTCACGAACGGATAGAACAAGGCAGACAGAACGGTCATGCCGCCCAGGAACACCATGGTGTAGAACTCATCGATGTTCATGGAGACCTTCACGAAGAACGGCAGACCGGTCTGGAACAGGGTCATGCCGACCCAGTACATGATGTCCGAACCGACGAACGTACGGAAATCCCGGTTCTTGAAAGTTGAAGCCAGGGACTTGAACATATTGGCATTGGAAGGTTCCTCGTTGACGAATTCCTTCTCCTTGAGCAAAAACGTCGGCAGCAGCATGCAAATCAGCGCGATGACAGCCAGGACGATGAAGCAGATTCGGTAGGACCAGGCGAACGAAACGGACATGCCGCGCAGGACTCCTGCCAGCACGAACGGAGTGTAAGCCAGAAGCGTTCCGCCGAAATAGGTCAGCGAAATAGCGGTGGAGATGTACATCCGGTCCTCCTGCGTCTTTCCGAACTCGGAGATAAGCGCGTTGTATGGCGTGCAATACATCGTCATGAACAGATAGAACAGAACGATGAAGACCGAGATCCAGACCACGTTGATGCCGCTGATGGAATCCACGGGCGCGCAGAAGAGCAGGACGGTCACCACGGCAAACGGAACGGCCGCAAACTGCATGAACGGAATCCGGCGTCCGCGAGGGTTTCGGCTCCGGTCCGAAAGCGCGGCAATCCACGGGTCGGTCACGGCATCAAAAATCCGGCTCAGCGCGGTGATGATGCCCAGGATGGTCAGACCCATGACGATGATGCCCGGCTTGATGTACTGAATCGCGCCGTTCTCTATGTCACCGGTCGCAGGCAGATAGAACGTAACGAGCCATGCGTTGATGATTCCGCCCAGCGTCGACCAGCCCAGCTGACCGACCGCGAAAATCCACATTTGCTTTTTCGTAAGTCTTTTCATGTGCTTCGGGACTGCCTTGCGGCAATCCTCCCCTTTCTTGTATTGTATGTGAATGAAAAGAGATCACCCTTTTGGACCGTGCTCAGAACGGTCCTTTGCTTTTTTCCTTTTCCCTGTATGCCGGCCCCTTGAGCCGGTCCAGAATCAGGTTGACCAGGGTCTCCACTTCCCTGACCGGATTGCGCTCGTGGTCCTGACGGACAATCGGTTTTCCTGCCGCCAGTTTCTTGCACAATTCCAGCACGGCATGGGTGGAGGCATAATAGAACAGTTCCGGGTCGTCCACGGGAGATACGGTTCCGCTCCTGACTCCCTCGTCGTACGCCTCACGAAACTTGTGATAGAAGCGGTCCAACCCGTCCGAAAAGACGGTCATGCCCGCCCTGGATTCCAGATCCCCGTACATATCGAAGGAATGGATGAACCGGTAATAGGAAGGTTCCACTTCAAAGATGTGCAGATAGACACGGAAAAAGGAACGGATCCGCTCATATCCCGTGAAATGATCCATCTTGAAATACCGGTCGTAAACCACATTCTGCAGGTAGTTGGCCGTTGCCAGAAGCAGTTCCTTCTTTCCCGAAAAATAACGGTATACGGTCGCCTCGCCGACTTCGGCCTTCTGCGCGATATCGCGGATGGTTACCGCCTCAACCGAACTCTCCAGAAACGCTTTGGCCGCCATTTCGACCACATATTCCTTCTTTGCATCACGAATGCTCATGTTTCTGTTCCTCACTTTTTAGGACTGCACTCTCAAACTGATAGTTTAACTATCAAAATGATACCACGAAAAAACGGACCTGTCAATCTTTTTTGCACGGTATACTTCATTTTTGTATACATTGCGCAAAGATGACGGCCCGTTTTCGGCCTATTTCACAAAGCGGGGGACGATATACCCTTTCCCTTCAGGTTGGAAACCTCCGGCATCGGCTTCCGATGCTCTCATTTCAACCCATTCTCTGTCGCAGTCCGCCTCATTTCTTTTCTGTCTGCGTATTCTTCTTTTCAAAACTTTTCGTGAGATTCTTTATTCATAATCGTCCGATGTTGTTGCCATAACCGTCCCAATCTGCTATCCTTATATCAAGGAGGTTGATCTTATGACGATTACTGCCACCGAACTGAAAGCAAATCTTGGTAAATATTTGTCACTTGCTGCGACTGAAGATGTTTTTATCACGCAGTATGGCAAGGTCATAGCCAAGCTCACAAATCCATTTCAGAACAGGGTTGAGATGGCTGAATCCCTTTTCGGAATTCTTCCCCAGACCATGACCCTTGAGGAAGTAAAAGCAGAACGGCCGGACAAGGCATGAGAGTTCTTTTAGACACGAATGTTATTATGTTAGAAAACGGCCCGCAGATGCGGGCCGTTGTATGGTCAGATAAACATGGAATTCCATGCTTCCTACCCCGGCGCTCCTTCGGCGCCGCGGCAAGACCATTTTTTTCGGATTCTCTTTATTCCGGACTGGTTACGTCATACAGAAGCGGCACGGCGCCCGAGGTTCTGCAATCCGTTACGGTCAGCTGCGGCAGAGCATAAGACGGATCCTTTACCTCAAACTCCAGCACGAACAATTCGTACGCCGCATCTTCGGGGTCGAGTTCCGCAAAAGACAGAAGAACCATACCGGGCTCGTTTTCCCCCGACGCTGACACGCCAAACTCGGTCGCGCGGCCTCCGGTTACACCCGAAAAGGCCAGACAAGCCGTTTCATATTCCACCTGTGCATCCAGGGCGCAAAGACCGGCCAGTTCACTGACCGACAGCACCATGACAAGGCGGCCGGACTCCCTCACGGTCGGAGCAAAAGTAAACATCAAAGGCAGATATTCCTTTTTCGGAGTCTCCGATTCGGTCTGCGAGCCGGGTTCATCCCCGGTCGGGGTCTCAGGCTTTCCTCCTCCGCATCCGGCAAGGCAGGCGCAAAGAAGGCTCAGGGCAAGAACAAGGGCCGAAAGCGAAAAAAGCAAGGAACGTTTTGAAGTGATTCTGTTCATATCCTTTTCCTTTCTCATTTCGCATTGCGATCCAGCGCTTCGGCCAGCATTTCGTAATACGTCCTGTAATCCACGAATTTGTAGGTCCTTGAGGGATCCTTCTTTGCGGCATAGTCCAGGAAAGCCTCCTGCACCGCCGCAATCTCGCTCGCCTTATAGGTAATGGTACGGAATCCGGCCGCATTGATTTTCCCGGCGGACTTCACCCAATCGTACATGGAAGAGACGCATGTGCTCATCTCCTGCTCGGTCTTGGGGAAAGTCCCGATGCCGTTCTTGATCCGCAGATAGGGCGTTCCCTCGTACAGACCGGGCGTCCATTGTGAATCGTTCGTTCCGCTTCCGACGGGCGCGAAGGTGTTGTACATTTCACATACGGGATCCGACAGCTTGCCGATGATGAACCCTACGCTGTCCAGATCGAAACGCTCGAAATATTCCCGGTTCAGTCTGGTCCACTCCTCTCCTCCGTCCGGCAGGGTGCGTTCGCTCTCGCTGCGGAACAGCGCCTGCGGGCGGGTATAGCCCAGGCCGTTGTTGGCCGCCGCGAAATAATCGTTATCCCCCTGATTGCGGTAGAGATAATCCAGGGCCATCGGGACCCGGCGGGAAAGGCCGGGCGCAAAGCACCAGGTAATGGGAATCGTGCCCCGGGCCGGGTCGTCAAACGCCCCGATCATGTGCTCCATCACCCAGGGTGAGGAATCGTAGTCCCCCGTGTACATATACAGATACACGGTGTTGGGGTCGTATTCCTCGGTCACTTCCCTGTGGTTGTTCACCGCCTCATACCGGTCAGCCAGCGGGAACTGCGCATACAGCGAGCAATCCGCCAGGGACCCGTCGGCGTCCATGTAGCAGTTGTACTGCCCGATGATCATGGTAAAGGTGGATTCCACGCTGGTCGCCTCCACCGAACCCCATCCGTTGTGGGTGGAATACTTGAGCCACCAGGGCGGGAAGCCCACCACTTCTCCGAAGCGTCCCTCTGCCCGGCCGTAGCGGTTGAGCAGAATCTGGCGCAGGGTCCAGACATCGGTCCCCATGGGCTGTTCCGGGTCGTCGCCCGGCACCTCGGTTGCAATCGGGGAAAGGTCGAAGAAAAAGCCTCCGCGCCAGATGCCGTAGTCGTGATTGAACACCCGGTTGAAATCCAGGCTCTGGGCCTCACGGTTGCCCTGGTAAATCGGATTTTCCAGGACCGAGGAGGCTCCGTCGGGCAGATAGAACAGAAAATCGTCCGCGCAGCGGGCCGCGTACTTGTCCAGCGCCCACAGATAGGCGTCGCACTTCGAACTGCCGCAGGAAAGCAGCGCCGTACCGGCGATTTTGCCCTTCCCGTCGAACAGCCCGCACAGATTGGCCTTGACTTCCACTCCTGCCTTGATCAACTGGTTGTAGATCGAATTGCTCCTTGTGTCGTACTTGACCGGCAGATAGCCGTCCACGGCGCACATGGTCGCCGCCACGTTGGCGGTCGAGGGAACCAGGGGATCCCAGACCACAAGGCCGCAATACTTCAACTGGGGTTCAAAGACTTCGAGGAAATTGGCAAAGCTCGTGACCTTGACTTCCTCCATGCCTTCGAGCAGGTCGCTGTACTCCCGGATGTAAGGGATCCAGCGCTTGGCCAGATCGTCCAGGACGACGAATCCCACTCCGGCTTCCTTCAGATACCGGTTGAGCAAGCCCTGGAAGCTCACGACGAACCGGACCTGGTCATGGGGCAGCGCGCCCACCTTGACCGAGCCGAGGACAACTTTGCTCATGGTATAGAGCGTGCCGGGCGCAAGGCCGTCCATGGGCATCTCAAAGTCCTCCCTGGCCCCGAAATCCGCCTTCAGCTCAGGCTCGGGGAAAGCCTCCCTGCGGCCTGCCTCGGCCTCAAGGATCAGCAGAGCGTCGGCCGCGCCCAAACGGTTGTCTCCGTTGGCGTCGGCCGCGAAAAAGGCCGTCCCGCTGTCGGCTGTCGCGTCGCCCGTAAAGGCTTCCACGGCAAATTGCGCATCCGCCCGGTCCACCCGGCCGTCCCCGGTCGGGTCCCCGACCAGCACGCCTGCCTCGGACCGTTCCCTGCCGATATAATCCGGGATTTCCCCGGCGGCGCCGTCCATCAGGGTGTCCTGCCCCCTTGCGCCCGCGGCCGGCGTCAGGCAGGCCGCAAGAATCAGGAACGCAAGAAGGAAGGACAGCATTCTTCCTTTTTTGTTTTTCATCTTTTCCTCCATTTGCGCGCTGTCCGTGACGCGCGCCGTTCGTTCTTTTCCGCCCGGCATCCTTTGGGAATACAGGCCGTAAAACATCTTTCTCATTTCTCAGGCTCAAGCGGAACTCCCACGACAAAAGTCCCGCCTTCGAAGGCATAGGGAGCCTTCCCCATCCCGGCCGCAAAATAGAGCCAGGCCGGCCGGCCCGTATCGTCGAACAGAACCGAGGGCCGCTCCAGATTGGCCAGCTCAACCTTTTCGCCGTCCTCAAAACACAGCCGGCGCGAGTAAACCTTAGGCGGGTTCTGCAGGGTGAAATGCACGCAGTCCGGGCTTTCGGCGTAAAAACCTGCGCCCCACTCGCCGCACACGCCCTCGACCCCGTCCCTCGGGTCATCCTTGGCCAGAAGGCAGAATCGTTCCTTTTTTTCGTCGTACCACAGAAACGGGTCTTCCATCATCATCCTCGGGTCGGCCAGCGGAATCAGGGGCTCGTCGGAGAGCCGGACAAAGGGTCCTTCGGGTCTTGGGGCCACGGCAACGCCGAGCTGCATCGGGGCATGCTCGTCCCGGCGGGATTTGTAAATCAGATAGGTTTTCCCGTCCGGGCGGATGGCCACGGCCGGGTTGGTGATGGCCGTACGGTCCCAGAAAGGCGCCTCTCTTGCTTCGAGCAGCGGCTCGTCAAGCCGGCGGAATTCCCCCTCGATCGAGTCGGCGACCGCAAGCCCGATCCGCTTGTGGTTCCACACGTCGAGCACGCGGGCCCGATTTGAAAGATTCTCGTCCGGTGTGCCCGCATAGGTCGTGCCCATGTAGTACAGATAGTATTTTCCGCCATAGTACCGCACGCAGGTGTTGTGGGTATTGCGCCCGTCGAAAAAGGTTTCTCCCCGGGCAGGCAGCACGACCCGCAAAAACCGGAAGGGGCCCCTCGGGCTGTCCGAGACGAACTGACAGATTTCGCTGCGGAACAGCCAGTTGTACCCAAACCCCGCCCGCTCGGGCCAGCGGGAGCAGAAAAGATAATAGTTCCCTTCCGCCGCGACGGGCGCGCTGTCCCAGATGTACCAGCCGGGCTGCCGGTTGGCCACAAAGGCCTTTCCCGGCACATACCCGAACCGGGGTGCGGAATGATCAGCTGTTCTTGAAGATGAGGTCATTGAGTTTTTCCAGTTCGCTTTCAATCTGCGCGCTGTGCTCTTGATAGAACGAGGAGAAGTTTGTCAGCCCCGTAGCGGTGCGGCGCAGCACGTCCTCGCCCATGGTCGCAAGGTCGAAGATCAGACCCGGATCATAGGTTCTGGTATCGAAAATGATTCCGAGCATCTCGCGGGACTCCTCGTCTCTTGTGCCCCGTCCTTCGATGATGACTTCATAGAAGTCGGGCGAGACCGAATAGTAGGACTCCCAGGCCAGAGCCTCCAGGACCGCCCCGACGAAATCGGGGTCCTCGGTCGTATGGAAAACCGACATCCAGGTGTCGTGATGCGGGGAGACCTCGCAGCGGTACGGGGAGATTTCGTCCAGTTTCGGAACGGGAAGGATGCCGTAGTCACTCTCCATACTCCTATAATGATGGACGGACTTGATCACTTCCATGGTATACAGGGCCATATCCTCCTCGAACATCTGGTGCGGGGTGGGATGGACGAACGCATTGCGGAAGGCATCGGTATAGAGCACTTCGTTGAAGATCTTTTCCATAAGATCCAGGTTGTCGGGCTCCTGGAAACAGTACTCGAAATACCCGTCTCCGTCCGGACGCATGAACAGCCCGCCGCATCCCGTATACAAAAAATGCACCGGATCGTCGCCGTTCACCATGCCGACCAGATCCTCGTCCGAATTGCGGAATCCGTCATCGTCCAGGTCCTGGGCCACGGTCTCGATGTCGTCGATCATCTGTTCCAGCGTCCAGGTGTTGTCGCGGACCTGGTTATATTTGTTGCCGATCTGGGACTGATAGTTCCCCATTACCGTGGCGTTGTAGAACACGCCGGCCGTCGCGCCCTTGTCCAGATAGAGCATCTCGGAGGTGGCGAACTGATGCACCTTGCCCAGGCGCAACGTCTCCAGGGCGTTCTGTCCCCACCAGGGGGCACTCAGGTTGATATAGGGAATGTCCTCGTAATTGAGGAAGTAGTTGCCGGTATAGAGGTGCTTGATTCTCGCTCCGCGCTGCATGCACAGGTCGTAATCCTTGCTGCCCGTACTCATCAGACGCTCCACCACCGCGCCCATATCCTCGGTAAAAGTATATTCAATCTCAAAGTCGCACTTGAATTTTTCCTTGACTGCTTCCCCACGGAAATAAATCAGGTTGGCCATCGTGTCTCCGGTCATGTCGGCCTGATAGAATTCCTCCCACGGAATCCAGTCCGTTCCGACGCCTTCCACTTCCCAGTGCAAAGCCGAAAGGGTCTGTCCCTCAAAGGTCCTGTCCGGCAGATGAGGGTCCAGCCGTCCCGTTTCGCTTTCGGCGTCCGTCTCCTTTCCCGTGCCCGCCTGTGTATCCGGTTCGGCCCGTGTCTGGGACTCGCCGGCCGGGGTGGTGTTCCCGCAGGCCATCAGGGTCAGCAGCATCGCCAGAACCAGAAACAGCGAGAGGGTCTTGCCGACTCTTGCATACATCGTCTTCGCTTCCATTTGCAACTCCTTTCCGGGTGCGCCGAGTTCTTCTCTTTTTGTCTTTCTTTTCTTCTCTTTCTTCCGATCTTCTCTTTTTTGCTTCTCTTTTCCTGTTTTCCCCGGCGGAACGGTGCCCGCGCCTGAAGAATCCGGGTTCAGTCAAATTCCAGTTCCGCCATGGTCAGGCAGTCCACCCGGTCCACGCAGAAATCCGCCCGGCCCTCGCGCCAGGTGAACGGAACCGTTTTTCCCCCGGGCAAAAGGCGCACGGCGCGCGGAGCCCGGCCGGCTCTCCAGGACACCCGTACGTCCAGCACGGGCGGGATAAAGGACTCGGTCAGGACCGACGCGTCCCGGTGGGAACCGTTTGCGTTGACCAGCTGGAGCACACGACGGCCGGACAGGTCGAGCAGACTCTGCTCGCACAATCCCTGAGCCGAGATTTCCACTTCGGGTTCGTAGAGTCCGTCCAGGATCCGGTTCATCAGCTCGCGGTGCAGGTACTGACCGGCCGCGAGATACGCAGACCCCAGGTCTGCCCCGACGGCGCAGATTTTGCCCTTGCCGCACGGAATGGTCAGGGCCAGCGGGAACTGTTCGTCCCGGGCGGACCATCCATAGGTCGCCAGCACCGTATCTCCCTGGGCTTCGAGCGCGGTCACGCCCGGAACCGTTCCGAAATGCACTCCGTCAAGCGTAAAGGCCCGTTCACCCTCGGCGTCCGGTCCCGCCTTGATGCACGGGATCCGTCCGGCGAACAGACGCACGGTCTTCCGTCCGCAAAGCAACAGACTTCCGCCCTCGCGGGCCCAGCGCAGAAGCGTCTCCACGGTTTTCTCTTCCAGTCCCTCGTACAGTTCGGGGACCACGAACACCCGGCAGGTCTGCAGGGCTTTGTCCAGTTTGTGTTCGGAATAGATGCCGTTGCTGCGCGAGCAGTCGCAGAGCAGCGCGGTCATGCCCATGATCTTCTCCATCCCGTTGCGCGAAAAGAGCGAGCCGGATTCCTCCAGGCGGTCATAGGTGGAAAGCAAAACGCCCACCTCGTTCTGCGGAACGCCGCCGAAGCAGTCCGCTTTCCGTTCCTTCAGGAAGGCGGACAGTTCGGTGAGTTGGAGCACTTCCTCCATTCTCAGTCCGCCGTCGGCGTATTGGGTGATGTAGGTCTGGAATCCTCCGCCCTGGCTGATCACCGCGGCGGCCTCCTGCAGGATCTGGACCGGGTGCTTGGGCGTGTACACCTGCCCCCGGCGGAAATTCCAGCTCATCAGATCCCAGGGCATACCCTGCTGCACGATGGCGCGGGCGGCATACCGGGCCGAGTTGAACGAGTTTTCGGGATTGAGGTCGCCCGAGATGAAATCCACGTCGGCGCTCACGGCCTCGGGCATGTGATCGGTGTAAGCCCAGTTGGAAGCCACGGAAAAGTCCGGGCAGTCCCGGTGCAGGATGGACACGTACCGGCGCACGTACCGGCGGAAAACCTCCCGGCAGTATTCCCGGTAAGCCCGGTATTGCGGATGTCCCTTGACGGGCAGCTCTCCCCCGAGGTCCGTTCCGGTCTCCTCCTCGAAGGCCCGGAGGGTCCTGGGGTCGTAATCGATTTCGGTGCCCCAGCATTCCCCGTCCACCCAGACGCCGTCGGCCCCGTAAGTCAGGGCCAGTTCCTCGAGCTGCGGAATGAGAATGGTATCGGCGTAGGGGCCCTCTGGCCGGGCCGCCATCTCGCTGCGGGATCCGTCGGGGCGCATCGCGGCCTCCTCGGGATGCTCGGTACACCACTTCTGGTCCCAGATGCCCGAATAATGCAGATACAGATCCACGCCTTCTTCCTTCGTCACACGGCGCCAGAGCGAGAGCGTGTCCTTCGCAAAGGCGGGCATGGCGTTGCCTACCTTGCTCGGATAGGACGCATACCCCGGATGTCCCTTGCAGTCCGTCTGGATGAAGTCAGGGTGCAGCAGTGTGCAGATGGTGCGGATCTGCTCCTCGGTCAGGCTCTGCCCCACCTTGCCCTGCAGTTTGGAAGGATGGGCATGAAAATCAAAATGAATGCCGAAATAGCGGGAGCGTTTCATGGCAGTCTCCTTGTCTTTTTGTCAGATTCTGTGGTTGCGGGATAAAGCTATTCAGTTGTCCGAGAGTTTGTATCCGTTCTTCATCTTCACGGATGCCGTATGCAGGATGGTGCCCAGCGCCGCATTCGTTTTCTCCTTAGCGGCCTTGCAAATGTCCTCATTCGCCCGGATAAGGACCGAAATGTCCCCAATCTTCTCATACTTGGCCTCAGCCTCGTGCATGATCCGTCTTGCCTCGACGGTCACGCCGTACAGATAGCGGTCCACGCTCTGCCGGCAGTCCGCAAAATGCGGGTCGGCCAGGGCGGCAATCAGGCGGCTGGCCCAATACAGGTTCTCGGAGGAAACCTCGGCCTTGACGTCCGACAGATACGCCGGAACCCTCTTTGCGGCCGGATAGAGGGGCACGAAAGGCGCAAAGGTGGTCGAGCCGTAGCAGATCCATTCCACGCCCTTGAGCGCATCGGGAACGCCCGAGCGGATCTGGCAGATGGAAGTCACGCCGGTGCGGTTGATGCCGATGGAGCGGTACATGCCCCGCTTGCCGGTGTCCGTATTGCGGTAAGGGTCATAATCCGTTCCCTGGTAGTGAGCCGAGAGCAGATATTCCACGTCCTCGATTGAAACCAGCCGTTCGGGCTCGACGCACCAGGGCAAATCGTCGCTCTCCGGTCCGAAGTCTGCGTCCGGCCCGTCCCACTTGAATGTGTTGGGCGTCAGGTAGCGGCCCATGAACCAGGCGCGCGGCGTGTTATAGATGTGATCCATATCGGTGTGCGAACCGAAGACGTTGCGCGGATTGAAGGTTCCGTCGGCGTTGCAGTCAAGTCTGTTGTCCTCGATGAAGGAACGCAGATCGGCCGAGCAAAGGAATTCCTTTCCTTCCCCCAGGGCGTCGTCCAGGTCGAAATGGTCCAGGGCAAACTGGTTGGGCGCGAGCACCACGACCTCGTCGGGCACCCGGCGTGCGATCCAGTGATGTCCGCCGATGGTCTCCATCCACCAGCATTCGTTCTCGTCGTTGAAGGCGATTCCGTTGGACTCATAGGTGCCGTATTTCTCGAGCAGTTTGCCAAGCCGGAGCACCCCCTCGCGGGCCGTGCGGATGTAAGGCAGCACCAGAATGACGAAATCCTCCTCGCCGATGCCGCCCGGGATCTCCTTCTCCCGGCGGGACTTGGCTTTCCTGAGGCGGACCATCGGGTCCGCGGCCAGCACCCGGGGATTGGTGGTAATGGTCTCGGTGGCCGTCATGCCGACGTTGGCCTCGTTGATGCCCGTCGCCGGCCATTCTCCCTCGGTCAGGACCACGTTGGAGCACTTGGTGTAGCCCATCGGGGTCTCGGGCAGGTCCACCACCGCGTGGGACAGAACGCTCCGATACCGCTTGGGCTGCTTTTCAGCCGGGACATAGGTCGTATATTTGACGTTGAACGAACCGTCGTCCGTCCTGGCTATCATCGTTGAATTGTCATGGGTCGCTTTTCTTCCGACCAGCACCGTCGTACATGCCATACTTTACCTCTTTATGTCTTTCCCGCCGGGCGGGATTGAATTTTCTCCATTATAGCCGAAAGCTGCGGGAAAGGCAAGACAAGATAGAAAAATCAAGAGAATAAAAGATTATATGGCACGCACGTACAGGCACTGAGACTGCCTTTTCGGATTTCAATTTTTGTTATCTTATAATTTTTTTGTTATCTTGCCGTTTGAAATGGCTTGCGCATTTGTATAGTCTTTCTGCGCTTTTCCCCTTCTCTTCGCGAAAGCAGCTTCCGAACCGTCTGTTTTCAAAAATTACCTATTGCTAACTTCTATCGTTTGCTCTTTTATCCCTTGCATTTTCCATTTATCAGTGCTAATATAATATAGATATTTTTGCGCCGGACCGAACCGGCGGGGGCGGAACCCGTTTCCGCTCTGATATTTGGAAAGATTGCATCAACTAAGGAGGCAACAAACATGAATCATTTGAGTGAAGCGGCCGTCAGGCAGATCAACGAGATCTGCGACCGGTACGCGGAGGAGCAAACCCCGCTGATGATGATCCTGAGCGATATCCAGAAAGAGTACGGATACATTCCGCTGGAAGTTCAGGAACTGGTGTCTGAGCGGACCGGCGTGCCGGTGGCCGAAATCTACGGCGTCGTCACGTTCTATTCGTTCTTCTCCCTGACCCCGAAGGGCAAGTATGTCATCGGGTGCTGCCTGGGAACCGCCTGCTACGTAAAGGGCGCCCAGCAGGTCATCGACAAATTCTCGGATATGCTGGGAATCAAGGCGGGACAGACCACCGAGGACGGCCTGTTCACCATAGACGCGCTGCGCTGCATCGGCGCATGCGGAATCGCACCGGCCGTTTCGATCAACGGCAAGGTGTATCCGAAAGTATCCCCTGCTTCGGTAGCGGGCATCATCGAAGAATACAGAGCAAAGGGGAACAACTGAAATGATTAAAAGCATTGAAGAGCTCAAAGCGCACTCCGGTCAGTGTACCAAGTGTCTGGAAGACAAATTCAAGGGCAACGACGGCAAGCGCCACATCGTACTGTGCGGCGGTACCGGATGCCTTTCCTCCAATTCGGCTGAAATCCGGGCCGAGTTCCAGCGTCAGGTGGACGAGCGCGGCCTTGGCGACAAGGTCACCGTCAACCAGGTCGGCTGCTTCGGCTTCTGCTCCCAGGGCCCGTTCGTCAAGATTTATCCCGAGGACACGCTCTACCGCATGGTCTCGATCAACGACGTGACCGAAATCATGGACACCGACATCGTCGGCGGACAGATTGTGGAGCGCCTTCTGTATGTGGATCCCACCACCAAGGAAAAGGTCCGCAAGCAGGACGACATCACCTTCTATAAAAAGCAGGTCCGGATCGCACTGCACGGATGCGGCTCGATCAACCCCGAGAACATCGAGGAAAGCCTGGGTGCCGGCGCATTCCTGGGACTTGCCAGAGCCTTGCAGATGAGCCGTCAGGACGTCATCAACGAAGTGCTCAACGCAGGCCTGCGCGGCCGCGGCGGTGCGGGATTCCCGACCGGACGCAAGTGGCAGTTCGCCTACAACCAGCCCGAAGGCACCAAGTATGTGGTCTGCAACGGCGACGAGGGTGACCCCGGAGCCTTCATGGACCGCTCCATCCTGGAAGGCAACCCCCTGGCCGTCATCGAAGGTATGATGATTGCCGGCTACGCCATCGGCGCACAGAACGGTTATTTCTACGTCCGCGCGGAGTATCCGATTGCGGTCAACCGTCTGCGGATCGCCATCCGTCAGGCCGAAGAACTGGGTCTTGTCGGCGACAACATCATGGGCACGGACTTCTCGTTCCGGGTACACATCCGTCTGGGTGCCGGCGCGTTTGTCTGCGGTGAGGAAACGGCATTGCTCAACTCCATCGAGGGTAAGCGCGGCATGCCCCGTCCCCGTCCTCCTTTCCCGGCCGTCAAGGGTCTTTGGGAATGCCCGACCATCGTCAACAACGTCGAGACACTGGCCTGCGTGCCGTTCATCCTTCGTGAGGGCGCCGAGAAATTCGCGGCCAACGGAACCGAGCGCAGCAAGGGCACCAAGGTGTTCGCGCTGGGCGGCAAGGTCAACAACGTAGGACTTGTGGAAGTCCCGATGGGCACCACGCTCCGCGAGCTGATTTACGAAATCGGCGGCGGCATCCCGAACGGCAAGAAATTCAAGGCCATCCAGACCGGCGGACCTTCCGGCGGCTGCCTGACCGAAGCGGATCTGGACGCGGAAATCGATTTCGACAACCTGGTCGCACGCGGCTCCATGATGGGCTCGGGCGGCGCCATCGTCATGGACGAGGACAACTGCATGGTCGACGTCGCGAAGTTCTATATGGAATTCATCTGCGACGAATCCTGCGGCAAGTGCTCTCCGTGCCGGATCGGAACCAAGCGTCTGCTTGAAATCCTGACCAAGATTACAGAGGGCAAGGGCACGATGGAAGATCTCGACCGGCTCGAGGAGCTGGCGGACAACATCAAAACCAACTCGCTGTGCGCGCTCGGTCAGACCGCTCCGAACCCCATCCTCTCCACCCTGAAGACTTTCCGGGACGAGTATGTGGCTCACATTGTCGACAAGAAATGCCCGGCTCACGTATGCAAGAGCCTGATGAAGTATACCATCAACAAAGACACCTGCATCGGCTGCGGCCTGTGCGAGAGACAGTGCCCGGTCAGCGCGATTTCCAAGACCGATTACGTGGCACCCGGACACAAGCTCCCGTCCCGCGAGATCGACTCTTCCAAGTGCATCAAGTGCGGACTCTGCATGGCGTCCTGCAAATTCAAAGCAATTTCCAAGGAATAAGGTAGGTGGTAAAAATGTCTAAAGTGAATATTAAAATTGAAGGTATCCCCTTTGAAGTTGACGCCGGCCTGACTATTCTGGAAGCTGCCCGCCAGTGCGGATTCGAAATTCCCTCCCTGTGCGCATTCAACCACGGGGAATGCTCCAAGGCTTCCTGCCGCGTCTGTCTGGTGGAAGCAACCGGCGCGCGCGGACTCGTAGCATCCTGCGTCTATCCGGTTTCCGAAGGAATGGAAATCAAGATTTCCTCTCCCAAGGCCGTGGCCGCAAGACGCGTCTCGGTTGAACTGCTCCTGTCCAACCACAACCGCAACTGCCAGGAATGCGACAAGAACGGCAAGTGCGAACTGCTGCACGTCGCCAAACTGACCGGCGCCAAGGAAGAACGCTTCCAGGGCGAACAGACTCCGGTCACCCGCGATTTCCTGACTCCCACCATCGTCCGCGACACATCCAAGTGCGTCCTGTGCGGCAGATGCGTGGAGAGATGCAAGAACGCGCACGGAATCGGCGTTCTCGGATTTGAGAACCGCGGATTCAAGACCATCGTCGCTCCGGCGGAAAACAGAAGTTTCATCCAGTCTCCCTGCATCATGTGCGGCCAGTGCATCAACGTGTGCCCGACCGGCGCCCTGATGGAAGCCTCCGAAATCGACCGTGTCGACCAGGCTATGGCACAGGGTAAATACGTAGTGGTACAGACCGCTCCGGCCGTTCGCGCGGCTTTGGGCGAGGAATTCGGTATGAAGATCGGCACACCGGTTACCGGCAAAATGGTCGCCGCTCTGCGCCGTCTGGGCTACAAGAAGGTCTTCGACACCAACTTCGGTGCCGACCTGACCATCATGGAGGAAGCAAACGAGCTGCTCCACCGCGTCAAGACCGGCGGCGTGCTCCCGATGATTACCTCCTGCTCTCCCGGATGGGTCAACTACGCCGAGTACTACTATCCGGATCAGCTGAGCCACCTGTCGACCTGCAAGTCTCCGCATGAAATGTTCGGCGCCATCCTGAAGACCTATTACGCCAAGAAAATCGGCGTGGATCCCAAGGATATGTTCGTCGTTTCCATCATGCCCTGCTCCTGCAAGAAATATGAGAAGAACCGTCCCGAGATGGAAGAGGAAGGCGGTCTGCGTGACGTAGACGCTGTCCTGACCACCCGTGAGCTCGGCCGCGTCATCCGCCGTGCCGGCATCCGGTTCGACAAACTGCCGGACGAAGACTTCGACCAGGATATCGTCCATGACTACTCCGGCGCAGGCGTCATCTTCGGCGTAACCGGCGGCGTTATGGAAGCGGCTCTGCGTACCGCCCACTATGTCCTGACCGGCAAAGAGCGCGAAGGTATCATCTTCAAGGAAGTCCGCGGCTTTGAAAACATCCGCGAGGCTGAATTCGAACTCGGCGGCCAGAAAATCAAGGTCGCAGTCACCAGCGGTATGCGCGGAGCGAAGGTTCTGCTGGATCAGATTCGCGAAGGCACATCTCCCTATACGTTCATCGAGGTCATGGGATGCCCCGGCGGATGCATCAACGGCGGCGGTCAGCCGTACGTGCGTGAAGTATTCCTGCCCAACGAGGATTCCGACATCATGGATACGTACAAGGAAAAGAGAGCGCAGGCACTCTACAGTGAAGACGAGCGTCAGACCGTACGCCAGTCTCACCGCAACGAGCAGGTTCAGGATCTGTACAAGGAATTCCTGGGCGAGCCCAACTCTCATCTGGCACACGAACTGCTTCATACTTCCTACAACCCGAATCGTCCCCGTTTCGACTGATCCGGAGACATCGGAATAATCAAGGACAGGCGCCCTCGGCGCCTGTCCTTTTTGTTCCGTTTTGTGCCCGTTCGATTATTCATTATCTCGTAATTCAAAGATTGTCTGAGGATTGCGAAGAAGATATCCGATCATCTAAGTATATCCGCCAAATAGAGTTCATCCTTGCTGTGAGCACCATTTATCCTTTTGTATTCTCTGATTGCCTGTACTAGTTTTTGCGGATTGCCACCATAATAATCAACATAGAACTGCGAATCCAAGCAAATTCATCCTCTGTGATAATCAAATCATCATTATCCAAAAGAATGTTAATCAAAGCAAGTTCGTTGCTTCCCTCACACATGATAAGACGTTTCATCACTTAAGCACCTTCTTAAGGCTCATAAGGTCCTCATAATTCACCGCTGTATTGAATGCGTTATGTAGTACTGCTTACTCTTAAGCAACACAGGTCGAATATTGTAATCCTCATACATGTTTGTAAGGTGAACATGACTGTTTGCGCTGCAAATCCAAATATTATCCTGCCTTCCCATCTGATCCAACACCTCAAAATAATGAGTAGAAAAGATAAGCGTGGCATTGTGACGATTAATTGTTTTATCTTTATACAGGGTGAACTGCGTCGGCAATTGAATTGCCGAGCATCAAAGGATGGCTTGCGCCATTCAATGTGGTGCGTCCATAACACCATTGCACCATGACACTTTTATGCCTATGCACTTACTGCTACACTATTTGTGTTACACAGCTACGTTTATGATTTTTGGATTAGACAATCCTTTGCACAAAGGAATCGAATTTAGGTTCGCTTCCTTCAGATAGACTCGCATAATGTTATATGCGCCTACAGCATCTGCATTCCAGATTTGTCCGCTTTCACGGTACAACCCCCGCT
>JAFTBN010000070.1 GCA_017455185.1 Clostridia bacterium | reverse complement strand
GACCTCCCGCATACGGAAAACGGGTTGACTTGTCCCCGCCGGGCGGAAGTTGGGAGCAGTAAAAGAACAGAGATTGCACCGCCCTGCACATGCCGGGTTCATCGTTTCGGATACACGGCTTGGCGGGATGTTTGGGTCGCAGACGCGGCCCTTTTTTATTATTGCCGGAGCGGGTGCGTGGTTCCTTGCGTCTGTACGCCCTGCCCGGACGTTTATCCAATGTAAATTTTTTGTAAAATTCCCGCTCGCGTGCGCGCATATGCGCCTGCATTGTGATACAATGACTTCGAATATGGCTTGCTTTGCAGAGTTCCGAAGTGCTTCAGGGTTCCGGTTTTGCGAAGCGGGAGGAGGTTGATATGGAAAAGCTCCGAGATTTTTTCCTTTGGATCGTGCACGGATTCAAACTGAATTTCATACTGGAGATGTCTACGAAGGAGATTGTGGTGGCCGTCATCGACGTGCTGCTGATGACCATGCTGCTCTTTCTTCTGATCATGTTTCTGCGCGACCGCCGCGCCGGCCGTCTTGTCATCGGCCTCGCGGTGCTCTTTGTCGCGTATCTTTTGTGCGGATTTTTCAATGTCGCCCTTTCCTATGAAGTGCTCGGCTGGCTGTTCGGCGTCGGATCGATTTCGCTGATCGTCCTGTTCCAGCCCGAAATCCGGGATATGCTCGAGAAAATCGGTACGTCCACGACGCAGTTCGTGCAGCGAAGCATGCAGAAGAATCAGTCGGCGGACAGCGAACTGGTCACCGTCCTGGCCGAGACCGCGTCGGATCTGGCGCGAGACCAGGTCGGCGCGCTGATTGTGGTGGAGAGAACCACCAAACTCGGCGACGTGACTATGACCGGGACCGAACTGGACGCCAAAGCGACCGTTAAGCTGCTGCGCAACATCTTTTACAAGGGTTCGCCTCTGCACGACGGAGCCGTGGTCATTCAGAACGGACGCATCGCGGCGGCAGGCTGCATGCTTCCTTCGGCCAAGAGCAAAGAGGACTACGGAGAGATGGGAACCCGGCACCGCGCCGGCATCGGCATTTCCGAAGTGAGTGACGCGGTGGTCATCATCGTGTCCGAGGAAACCGGCATCATTTCGGTGGCGAACAACGGCGTAATCAAACGCAATTACAACAAACATACGCTGGCCATCGACCTGAGCCTGATGCTCAACGGAATGGAACTGGATGAAATCGGCGGAGATGTCGCGAAGTCCGACAAGGATGACAAGGAAGAGGACGCGGCGGTCGGGACTCCGGACGAACGGGGTGGCGATTCCGCCGACCGTGCTTGAGGAGGTGCGGCATGGCTAAGTATCACAACAAAGTCTACAGCTTCCAGAAAGTGAACGGGGGCAAACAGCACGAGGGGGTTCTGGCCCAGGACAAATCTTCCAAGACCAAGACCCGCCGGGCAGCCGTTCTGTGGCTGATCCTGTGCCTGCTTTTTTCCATCTGGTTCTGGCTGTTCAACAATTACAATCGCGCTGCCGTCCGGGATCTGACGATTCCGGTGGAAGTTCAGGGCGCGACACAACTTGAAAACGAAAGGGCACTGGCATTGTTCGACCAGAACCTGACCCAGGTGGTGGTGCACGTGACCGGAAAGAACAGTGACGTTTCGGCTCTGGACGAGGCTTCGCTCAGCGCCACGGTGGACCTTTCTTCGTACAAGGGACAGGCCGGCCAGGTCACGCTTCCCATCCAGCTGTCCATTTCGGACCACGGAGATTTCAAGGTGGAATGCTATCCGAGCGAGATGACCTTCACCCTGGACCGTCTGCAGCACCGCGAGGTGCCGGTTTCACTCCGGATTGCAGAGGGCGTAAACGTAACGGGATATCAGGTCAGCCCGGTCGGGGATTACATCAACCTCAGCGGTCCCGAGAGCGAAATCAAGCAGATCAGCCGGGTGGACCTGGTCCTGACCGCAAAGGATTTCGAAGAAGGGAAGACGAGCGGATTCCGCTCGCTGACCCCGACGTTCCTCGGGTATTACGGCGAGGAACTGAAGGAGATGCATTACGTAACCTACCGGGCCGAGCAGGCGATGGTCCGGATTTCGCCTGCCTCGGATGCGGACGCCGGATCCTGACCGGATGAAACCCGAACGGATCAGGGCGGGACTGCTGCTTGCCGACCTTTCGGTTCCTTATACCGCTTCGCCGGAAGACATTTTCGAGGCGGCGCGGAAGCGGCTGAAGGCAGGAGGCATTCCGTCCCGGGAACTGCAGTTTGAACTTTACCGCCAGGCGGTGGATCCCCGAAAGAAGCAGGACATTCGCCTGGTCAACACGGTATTGGTCACCCAAAAGGACGGCACGGCGCCGAACGTGCCGTCCCGGCTTTTTCAAAGGCTTCATGCTTCGCTTCTTTGCGAGCGGGACGTCCCCGCTCCGACGGGGAAGCGGACCGGGAAAAGGCCCCTTGTGGTCGGAACCGGTCCTGCGGGCATGTTCGCGGCGCTGTATCTGGCCGAGGCGGGATACCGTCCTTTGGTGCTCGAGCGCGGCGAGGCGGTAGAGGAACGGGAGAGAACCGTACAGACCTTTCTCTCTTCCCGTACCCTGGACACCGAGAGCAACATTCAGTTCGGAGCGGGAGGAGCCGGCACGTTTTCGGACGGAAAGCTGATGACCCGCATCCGGGACGAATACACCGGATACGTATTGCGGCGCCTCTTCGAATTCGGCGCGCCGCAGGAGATTCTGTACCGGGCCCATCCCCACATCGGGACGGACTGCCTGCGCCGGGTCGTATCCGCGCTGCTTGCGCGGGTGGAGGAGGCCGGCGGGGAAATCCTTTACCGGACCCGGTTTGAGGGAATGGAACTGGAGAACGAAAAGGAGGGGGCCGCACGGGTGCGGACCAGCCGGGGCCTTCTGGAATGCGGGCCGGTCGTGCTGGCCGTGGGCAACAGCGCGCGGGACACCTTCCGGACGCTTCTGGTCCGGGATTCCTTTTCCCTGATTCCCAAACCCATGTCCTTCGGGGTCCGGGTGGAACACCGCAGGGAGGACATCGACCGCATGCTCTACGGGGACGCGGCCGGACATCCGGCGCTCGGAGCGGCCGAATATCATCTTTCGGATACGACGGGACCGCGGGGCGTATACACGTTCTGCATGTGTCCGGGCGGCACCGTGGTCGCCGGCGCTTCGGAGGAAGGCGGTCTGGTGGTGAACGGCATGAGCCGGCACAGCCGGGACGGCGTCAACTCCAATGCGGCGGTCGCCGTTTCGCTGACGCCTGCGGATTACCCCGAAGAGGACGGCTCGGCCGTTCTCGGCGCAATCGCCCTGCAGCGGCAGACCGAACGGCTCGCCTATGAGGCCGGAGGGGCCGACTGGGCTGCGCCCGTACAGACGATGAAGGATTTCCTGGACGGCACCTCGGGGCACTCTCCCCGTGAGGTTCGTCCTACGTATATGGACGGTTACGTCCGCCCGGCGGACCTGGGATCCCTTTTGCCCTGCGGCATCGGGGAGGATCTGCGCCGGGGACTGCGCTCGTTCGACCGGACGATGCCCGGGTATGCCATGCCCGGAGCGGTCCTGACCGGAGTGGAAACCAGGACCTCGAGTCCCGTCCGGATTCTGCGCGGGGAGGACCGGACCTGTCCGGGCCATCCGCTTGTCTATCCGTGCGGAGAGGGAGCGGGCTATGCCGGAGGCATCACCAGTTCGGCAGTGGACGGGTTGCGCTCGGCCATTGAAATCGGCGGAAGATTCCGTCCGTCGGTTTCAGATTGATTCGGATCAAATATTCCGGAACGGCCGAAAGGCCTTCCGGACAAATTGATATAGCAAGTGCCAACCGTGGCATAAAGACGCTCAAGGAGAGCGTACAGCACCAACCGTGGTGCGAAAGGAGAAAACATGAAAAAACAGCAAACGCAAAACGGCAAGGATTGGTCCGCTTTTTGCTGCGAGGACTTTGAGGGAGTCGAGGCGGCATGCGCAAACGGACCGAAGACATGGAAGGTATTCCGGACCCAGAAAGATCTGGATTCCGATCCGGCGGTCATCCGGATTGCATCGGCCCTGGGCACAAGCACGACGCTGGCAGGACTGTTGATGCAAAGAGGATACCGCGACCCCGAGTCAGCCCGGCATTTCCTCAACTGCGACGAGGAAGTGCTGCACGATCCCTTCCTGCTCAACGACATGGACGCGGCGGTGGACCGGGTCCTGCAGGCGGTGGAGAACCGGGAGAAGATTTTCATCTACGGGGATTATGACGTGGACGGCGTGACTTCGGTCACTCTGCTTTACCTGTTTCTGAAATCCTGCGGCGCGGACGTCCATTATTACATCCCGACCCGAGACAAGGAGGGATACGGCGTGTCGATCGCCGGAATCCGGTCCCTGAACGAACAGGGCGCCCGGCTGATCCTTACGGTGGATACCGGCACGACGGCCGTGGAGGAAGTGGAATACGCCCGTACGCTGGGCATCGATTTCGTGGTGACCGACCACCATGAATGCCAGGAGCAGCTGCCGCGCGCGGTTGCCCTGGTCAATCCGCACCGGCCGGACAACCGGTACCCCTTTACCGAACTGGCGGGCGTCGGCGTTGCGTTCAAGTTCGTCTGCGCGTACGAGATGCGCCGGGCCGGGCAGGACGAGGCGGAGCGGCACCGCCGGATCAAAGCCGTATGCAAGGAATACGCCGATCTTGCGGCCATCGGAACCATCGCGGACGTCATGCCGCTTCTGGACGAGAACCGTCTGATTGTCATTCTGGGACTGAGCGTGCTCAAGGCAACCCGTCATCCCGGGCTTTCCGCCCTGATCCGGCACGTCCGCAGCGGCGCGACCGAGGTGGACTCCTCCATGATCAGTTTCGGCATCGCCCCCCGGATCAACGCCGCGGGCCGCATGGATTCGGCTCTTCGGGCCGTGGAACTGCTGCTGGCCCAGGACGGCGAGACCGCCGAGAGGCTTGCCTCCAGGCTGTGTGAAATCAACACCGAACGGCAGAACGAGGAAAACCGGATTGCCGAGGAGGCGTTTTCCCGCATTTCCCGGGATCTGGAAGAGGGCAGGGAGCACGTGGTGGTCCTGGCGGATGACAACTGGAAACAGGGCGTCATCGGCATTGTCGCTTCCCGGATTACCGAACGGTACAACGTTCCCTGCATCCTGATTTCGTTCCAGAGCTCGATGGGGCAGACCCCAAAGGGCGAGGACGTCGGCAAAGGATCCGGACGGAGCGTCAAGGGCGTGAATCTGGTTGAGGCCCTGGCCCATTGCTCGGATCTGCTCGTCCGTTACGGAGGCCATGAGCTTGCCGCGGGCCTTTCGGTCTGCCGGGAAAACATCGACGCGTTCCGCAAAAAATTGGATGAGTACGTCGGGCAGTGCATCGGACGGTCCGGCATTTCCGTCGGGACGGTCGAGGCGGACCTGGAACTCGAGGCGGAAACATTGAGCGTGGGATTCTGCGAGGAGCTGAAGCGGCTGGAGCCCTGCGGCGTAGCCAATCCGCCTCCCGTGTTTGTTCTCCGCAACTGCCGCATTCTCTCGGTCACCGGCATCAAGAACGACAAGCATTCCAAACTGACGGTCATGGCGGACGGGAAAGTCTTCACGGCTTTGTGGTTCGGCATGCCGCTTTCCGGTCTGCCTTACCGGACCGGGGACATCGTGGACCTTCTGATGAAGGTCAGCATCAACGACTACAAGGGCGTGCGCACCGTCCAGCTGATGATTCAGGACATGTGCTGCGCCCGGGACCGCGTGGAGCTCAACGAGCGCCAGCGGCAGGAGTTCTTGCGGATGATGCAGGGACAGCAGGCACCCGATGCCGGCCCGTCTTTCCCCGAACGGGATGATTTTGCCCGGGTCTACCGGCAGCTGCGGGCCATGAGTTCGGCCGGCGTGCACCGGCTTCCGGTGGAGCAGATGCTGCGGCAGCTCAATGCCGCGCCCGGCAAGGAGCCGGTTTCATATCTGAAGTTGCGGATCATCTGCTCGGTTTTTTATGAATTGCATTTGTGCGACAGTCTGTTTGTCGGGACCGAGGAGTTTCGCTTCAGTCTGAATGCGTCTCCGGAAAAGGCTCCGCTTGAGTCTTCCGGGGTGTTGCGTTATTTCGCGGGAGAGGATTCCGCACTTTGAGGATGGTGAGTAAGATGGCGGCTGCCGCTCATACGGACATACAGCCTTTGATGCAGATTCTGAAGGCGTCAGAGGAAAAATACGACCTGGAAAAGATTCAGCGCGCGTTTGATTTTGCGAACCGTTGTCACAACGGACAGAAACGGGCGAGCGGAGAACCGTATATCTGTCACCCGATTGCGGTGGCCGAGATTGTCGCGTCCCTGTCCCTGGACACGGATTCCATTTGCGCGGCGTTGCTGCACGACACGGTGGAAGACTGCGCGGACATGGCCGATCTGCCCAAACTGTCGAAGATGTTCGGTCCGGACGTGGCGATGCTGGTCGATGGGCTGACCAAAATCGTCATGATCCAGGTGGACGACAAGGAAGAGGTCCACATTGAGAATCTGCGCAAGATGCTCCTGGCGATGTCCAAGGACATCCGCGTCATTTTCATCAAACTGTGCGACCGGCTTCACAACATGCGGACGCTGGACGCCAAGCCCGAGAACAAGCGCCGGCTTACCGCGCTGGAGACCATGCAGGTCTATGCGCCGCTGGCCCACCGTCTCGGTATGCAGAAAATCAAGACCGAGCTGGAAAATCTCGGCTTGCAGTATCTGGATCCCATCGGATACGCCGAGGTCAAGGGCGACATCGAGAAGAAATACGGACAGAATCTGAATTTCATCGAGAACATCCGTCACGACGTGGAAAGCAGACTCAACGAGAGCGGAATCCATTACGCCCTCGAGGGCCGGATCAAGTCGGTGTACAGCATTTACAAGAAGATGTACAACCAGAACAAGAGCTTCGACGAGATTTACGACTTCTACGCCCTGCGCATCATCGTGGATACCGAACTGGAATGCTATACCTGCCTGGGCATCATTCATGAGATGTACAATTCCATCCCGGGCCGGTTCAAGGATTACATCTCGACCCCGAAGCCGAATATGTACCGCTCGCTCCACACGACCGTCATCGGGCGGGACGGAATCCCGTTTGAAGTCCAGATCCGCACATGGGAAATGCATCATGTGGCCGAATACGGCATCGCGGCCCACTGGAAATACAAGTCCGGCGCTTCCTCCAAGGAGGAGATGGACAAGAAACTGGAATGGATTGCCCGTCTGGTGGAAACCGAGGACGGCACGCGGGATCCGGATGAGTTCATGAATGCCCTGAAGACCGACATTTTCCATGACGAGGTGTTTGTCTTCACGCCCAAAGGGGACGTGATTGCGCTCCCGCAGGGCGCGACCGTCATCGACTTTGCCTACGCGATTCATTCCGAAGTGGGCAACAAGATGATCGGGGCGAAAATCAACGGCATGATCGTTCCGATCGAGCGTTCCCCGCAGAGCGGCGAGATTGTGGAGATCCTGACTTCGGCCTCCTCGAAAGGGCCGAGCCGGGACTGGCTGAATCTGGTCAAGACATCCGAGGCCCGCAACAAGATCCGTTCCTGGTTCAAGAAACAGGACCGCGTGGACAACATCGCCGAGGGACGTGCCCAGCTGGACGCCGAGATGAAGAAATACAGCCGTGTCATGACCGAGTCGCAGCGGAGCGAACTGCTGGAAACGCTGGCTCAGAACGCCGGGTTCAACAGCGTGGACGACCTGTGCCAGGCGATCGGATACGGCGGGATCACCATGGGACGCCTTTCCATCCGCATCCGGGACGAGTACGAGCGGCGTTACAAGCAGCCCGAGACTCCGATTACGTCGGCCGACCAGATTCCCGTGGCGGAACCGCCCAAGAATCTGCGGACCAGCGGAGGCATCGTGGTGGACGGCCAGGCAGGCTGTCAGGTCAAATTTGCCAAATGCTGCAACCCGCTTCCGGGCGACGAGGTCATGGGATTCGTGACCCGGGGCTACGGCATCTCCATTCATAAGAAGGATTGCCCCAATTGCGTCGCGGGCATGTCCCACGAGCAGACGCGGGACCGCTGGGTCGACGCCCATTGGGAAAGCGGTTCGGGTTCCCAGGGTCTGTACGAGGCAATGATCCAGATTCTTTCCGAAGACAGGGATTCGCTTCTGGCGGACATCATGGCGGCGCTTTCGGAGATGAAAATATCGCTTTTGCAGGTCTTTGCGGCCAAGCGCGGTCTGACCGAGGCTGTCATCAGCCTGAAGGTCGGATGCCGCGACGTGGCGCAGTACGACCAGATTGTGGCGCGGCTTCGCGGTCTGAGCGGCGTACATCAGGTTACGCGCGGACACGCATAAGCGGCGGCGAAAGGAAGACGGATATGCGTGCAATCGTACAACGGGTCAACCATGCCGGCGTGAGCGTGGACGGACAGACCATAGGCTCCTGCGGCACAGGCTTTCTGGTTCTGCTGGGCGTGGGACAGATCGATACGGAAAAGGAAGCCGACGTGCTTCTTAAAAAGATTCTTCAGCTGCGTGTGTTCGAGGACGGGAACGGAAAGATGAACCTGTCCCTGCTCGACATCGGCGGGGAGATGCTCGTCATCTCCCAGTTCACTCTCTTTGCCAATTGCCGGCACGGAAACCGGCCGGATTTCCTGGAGGCCGCGCCTCCGGCCGTGGCCGAGCCGCTGTACCGCTATTTTGCGCAGCAGGCCTCGGCGCAGCTGTCCCATGTGGGGACCGGACGCTTCGGAGCGGATATGGAAGTTCAGCTGGAGAATCACGGCCCCGTGACCATCTGGCTGGACACGGATATGTGGAAGAAAAAGAGCGATTAGGGAACGGACATGATTTTACATTTGAATGAAAAAATAAATCGGTATTACGTGCAGACGCTGTGCATGGTGTTCTTCCCGGGCATCCGGTTCGGAGAGAATGAGGAGCCGGGTCCGGACACACCCGAGCTGACCGTTCAGCTGACGGATGAGGCCGGGGGCGTACGGGCTTCGGCGCAGATGTCCTTCAAGGGAGAGAGCGTTTTGTGTGAGGGCACCCGTCTGTTCGACGAGAAGGAGAGCCGGGACAAAAGCATCAAAATGGCCGTGGGCGCCGCGGTAATCGGGGCAGGGAGCGCCCTGTTCAATTATCGCCCTTCCTGGGGCATGCTGACCGGCGTGCGTCCGAGCAAACTGGCGACCGAAATGTTCCAGGACGGATTCTCCAAGTCCAGAATCAAGAAGACGCTGACCGGGGAATACCTGCTTCTGCCCAAAAAGGCGCAGTTGGCCATCGACGTTTCCCTCAACGAGGCGGCCCTGATCGGCTCGCCCAGGCTGAGTGACTGCAGCGTCTATGTCTCCATTCCGTTCTGCCCGACGCGATGCGCGTACTGCTCCTTTGTCTCGTATACGTCCCGCAAACTGCTCAACCTGATTCCCGAATACCTGGACAAGCTCTGCAGTGAAATCCGCTTCAAGTTCGACCTGATCCGGCAGCTGGGGCTTTCGGTCAGGACCATTTACATCGGCGGGGGCACCCCGACCATTCTCAACGAGTCGCAGCTGGCCCGGCTTTTGAGCACAATTGCCGAGTGCTGGGACGTGAGGGGGCTGGAGGAATTCACCCTGGAATCCGGTCGTCCGGACACCATTGACGGGGAAAAACTGGCCGTGGCCGGTTCGTTCGGGGTCAACCGGATTTCGGTCAACCCGCAGACCATGAACGACGACATTCTTCAGGGAATCGGCCGCAAGCACAGTGTGGAGGATTTTCTGCGCGCCTACGAGGTGGCAAGGAATTCCGGCATTCCCATTATCAACACCGACCTGATCGCCGGCCTTCCGGGCGACAAGTTCCGCACGTTCTCCAAGTCCTTTGACCGCATCATGGCTCTGCGTCCCGAAAACATCACCGTTCACACCCTGTCGCTGAAGAACGCATCCGAACTGGTGGCCCGCGGGCCCGAAGTGTACAGCATGCGGGGCGGCGACACAGGAAAATGCATCGATTACTCCCAGATTACCTGCCAGCACGAGGGGTATGTCCCGTATTATATGTACCGGCAGAAGAATACCGTCGGAAATTACGAAAACGTCGGATACGCCCTGCCCGGAACCGAGGGAAGGTACAACATCTATATGATGGAGGAAACCCATACCATCCTGGCGGCAGGAGCCGGAGCCGTGAGCAAATTGGTGGACTATAAGCCTGCCGACGGCGGCAAGCCCGTAATCGAGCGGCTGTTCAATTCGAAATATCCTTATGAGTATCTCGCGGAAGACAAGTTTGAAGCGCAGAAGAGGGAAATCGAGTCTTTTTACGAACGTCGCAGACAGTCCCTTCCTTCCGGACAGGAGCCTGAATGAGAAGAGCGAAGTATGTTTACCGGGAAGAAGAGGGGCGGGAACTGGTCCTGGGCTGTGAATCCCGTTTGCGGAACCGTCTGCAGGTCATCTGCGACCGGACGGCTCAATCCGACGTGCGCCTGATTGCGCTGACGGGGCCGACCTGCGCCGGGAAAAGCACGGCGGCGGAGCAGTTGCGCCGTACCATGGAAAAGACGGGAAGGCATGTGCTGACGATTTCACTGGATGATTTTTTCATCGATCAGAGCCGTGTGAACCTGCGGGAAATATACGGCAGGGAGGAAATTGATTTCGACAGCGTGGACGTGCTGGATCTGTTGACCCTGGAGCGGGTCATGAAGGAACTGCGGACCACGGGACGGGCCGAGGTGCCCCGGTTCGATTTTCATCTCAGAAAAAGAGTGGGGTACGAGCCCGTTCGGATCGGCCCGGACGACGTGCTCCTCGTGGAGGGAATCCAGGCGTTGTATCCCGATGTCTGCGGCATTTTGAGGAGCTTTCCGTCCCGGTTCATCTTTGCGGGATTACGCAAGCCGCTCATGATCGGGCGGACGCTGTTCGACCCGCATGAAATCCGGCTGATGCGCCGGATTGTGCGCGACGCATACCGCCGGGGGACCGAGCCGGTCCTGAACCTCTGGCTGTGGGGGAGCGTGCGGAGAAACGAGGCGCGCCACATCCTGCCCTACGCGTTTGACTGCGAGGAACTGCTGGACACCGGCATGACCTATGAAGTCCATATGCTGACCGGATTTCTGCGGCCGCTTCTGGGCTCGCTTCCGGACTATGCGCTTCCCGAGCACAGGGAATACGCAAGAAAGACGCTGGAACTGCTTGAGCAGGTGGAACCGTTTCCGGTCTCGTATCTGCCGGCCGACGCGTTCTATCACGAATTTGTGTAAAACTGTTTTTTGTGTGAGGCATATCGAGTATGTTTGAATTGGAAAACCGGGACGAGAAGGTGCGTTACCTGCTGTCCCTGGACAAGTTTACCCTGGATGATCTGTGCCTGCTGATGCAGGTTCTGCGGGACAGGAACGGCTGCCCCTGGGACCGGGAGCAGGACCATCACTCCATCCGCCGGGATCTGCTTGAGGAGACCTACGAGGTCATCGAGGCAATCGACACGGACAATCCGACGCTGTTGCGGGAGGAACTGGGCGATTTGCTGATGCAGGTTGTGTTCCACGCGCAGATTGAGAGTGAGCAAAAGCGCTTTACGATGGACGACGTGATCCACGACATCTGCGTCAAGCTGATTCACCGGCATCCGCACGTGTTCGGGAATGTGCAGGCGGACACGACCGATAAGGTTTTGCAGAACTGGGATAAAATCAAAAAGGAGGAAAAGCAGCGTCTGACCGTAACCGATCAGCTTCGCGCCATTCCCCCGATGGAACCCGCGCTGATGCGGGCGGCCAAAGTCGGAAAGAAGGCCTCCATGTTCGATTTCCCGGACGCGGATTCGGTGTACGTAAAAGTACAGGAGGAGATGGAAGAGGTCCGGGCGGCCCGGGCGGGCGGCAGCCAGGAAGAGGTGGAAGAGGAAATCGGAGACCTTTTGTTTTCGGTGGTCAGCCTGGCGCGCAAACTGCACGTGGACCCGGAAAAGGCCCTGTATGACGCGACCAACAAATTCATCGGCCGGTTTGACCGGCTCGAGCAGCAGGTCCGTGCCCAGGGGCATGAGGTGGCCGACCTGACGATGGACGAACTGGACGCCATCTGGGACCGGATCAAGCACCAGTAAGGAAAGGCGCTTTTGGCGAAAGGAAAACAGAAGCATGCGTTTGGATAAATATTTGAAAGTGGCGCGGATCATCAAGCGCAGAACCGTCGCAAACGAAGCCTGCGACGCGGAGCGCATTGAGGTGAACGGAAAAAGGGCCAAAGCTTCGTATGAAGTGAAGACCGGAGATGTGATACGCGTTACATTCGGCACGAGAACGCTTTCGTTCCGCGTGCTGGACGTTCAGGAAACCGTGGGAAAAGCCGAAGCTTCGTCGCTGTACGAGGTGATTTCGGAGGAGTAAAGGAGGCATTCCGTGGAGCAGCAGAAGACGGAAGGAAAAAGCCGGACAGAGAAAAGACGGATGTGGGCGCTTGTCGCCGCAGTGGCCGTCCTTGTCTGCCTTGCGCTTCTGCTGATCGGGAAACAGCTGATGACCTACCGGCAGCTGCAGCGCAGGATGGCGCAGCAGGAGGAGGAAATCGCGCAGCTCCGCGAGCAGATCGGGGAGCTGGAATACTGGCTGGACGTTCCGATCGATTACGATTACATAGTCAAGGTGGCCAGAGAGGAAATCGGCCTTCATTATCCGGATGAGGAAATCTATTATTCGGATTGAGCGGAGATGGGAGTAATATGGCAGACAAAACTGGACAAGGCAAAAAAATCATCGCGCAGAACAAAAAAGCGTATTTCGATTATTTTGTCGATGAGCGGTATGAGGCGGGGATATCCCTTTGCGGCACCGAGGTAAAAAGCATCCGTGCCGGGGCGGTCAACCTGAAAGATTCGTATTGCTCGATCAAGGACGGACAGATGCTGGTTTGCGGCATGCACATCAGTCCGTATGAAAACGGCAACATTTTCAATCGGAATCCTTTGCGCGACCGCACGCTGCTGATGCATAAGAAGGAAATATTGAAACTGCAGGGGCTGATCACCCAGAAAGGCTTTACCCTGATTCCGCTCTCCCTGTATTTCGTCCGGGGAAGAGTGAAAGTGGAAGTGGGGCTCTGCAGGGGCAAAAAGCAGTATGATAAGAGGAATTCCACCGCAAAGAAAGACGCGGACAGAGAAATTGAGAGGCGCATGAAGGCGCGCGGATAAATAAAAAAGAAAGGACAGAAAAATGGAATTTTTGGGCGAGGACTTTGAATATCTTTGTAAATCGTTTCTGACCTTGCATACCGAAGAAGAATGCAAAAATTACCTGCTGGATTTATGCAGCATGGCGGAAATCGTGGAGTTCGGCCGGCGGCTGCATGTGGCGCGGCTTCTGCATGAGAAAAAGAATTACAATGAAATTGCGGAGGAAACTTCCACGTCGTCCGCAACCATTTCCAGGGTGAACCGCTGTCTCCGTTACGGCAACGACGGATACCGGCATGTTCTGGAGGAGATGGACCGGGAACAGGGAAAACGGGAATGAGTTACACAGCGCTGGCGCATATGTACGAACGGCTGAATGCGGATGCGCCGTATGAGAAATGGATTGCCTATCTGGATGCCGTCATCCGGCATTTTATGCCTCAGAATCCAGGGCTGGTGTTGGATTTGGCCTGCGGAACCGGGCGGATAACCCGGGGACTTGCCGCTCTCGGATACGATATGATCGGGGTGGACGCAAGCGAGGATATGCTCGCTCAGGCCTGGGCGGAGCAGACGGACCCTCCGATTCTTTATCTGCACCAGCGGATGGAATCGTTTGAACTGTACGGAACGGTAGGGGCGGTCGTCTGTTGTCTGGACAGTCTGAATTATCTTTTGAAGCCGGGGGACCTGGAGACCTGTTTTTCCCTGGTTCACAACTATCTGGACCCCAACGGCGTTTTTCTGTTTGATATGAATACCCCGTATCAGTTTGAAACCGGATACGGGAACAGAGACTATTTTCTGGAGAGCCGGGGGGAAAAGGGTCTTCCGCAGCTGTATTGCGGTTGGAGAAATCAGTATGATCCGAAGACCGGACTATGTGACTTTTCCCTGGATTTGTTTGAAGAAGAAGGAAAGGGATTGTTCCGTCATACGCGCGAAGTGCAGACGGAACGGTGCTATGCCTGGGAGGAAATAAGAGACACGCTTCAGCGTACGGGCTTTGAATTGCTGGATGTCTACCGGTCCCTGGACCGGCGGAAATGGCATGGCGAAGAGGATGTCCCGCGCTGGTTTGTTGTTGCAAGATGCAAGAAAAGTCAATCGGAGCAAGCATGAGTGAAAGAGATAGAGGATCGTATATTGTAAGAGCCATGTCCAAGGACGGAAGCGCGAAGGCGGAAGCAATCATTTCCACTTCCATCGTCAATCAGATGGTCGGGGTGCATCATCCCGCCCCGACGTCCGTTGCGGCAATGGGACGTCTTTTGAGCGCAACATCCATCATAGGGACAATGCTCAAGCAAAAAGAGGATGCGGTGAGCATCGTGATCGACGGGGATGGCCCGATCGGGAAGATGGTAACCGTGTCGGACTATTGCGGCAACGTGCGCGGGTATATGCAGAATCCCGCAGCGGATCTGCCGGTGCGCCCGGACGGAAAACTGGACGTCAAAGGGGTCGTGGGAAAAGGCGTGCTGCGCCTGAACCGGGAACTGACAGGCGAGCAACCATATGTCGGCATGGTTGAACTGAAGAGCGGGGAAATAGCGGAAGACATTGCCAACTATTTTGTTCAAAGCGAACAGATTCCCACGCTTTGCGCGCTGGGCGTGCTGGTCTCCCCGGAATGCAAGTGCCTTGCTGCGGGAGGCGTTTTGGTACAGCTTTTGCCCTTTTATGATCCGCAGGTCGCGGAACAACTGGAACAAAATGCTTCCAAACTGGTCAATCTTTCACGCAAAATCGAAGGCGGGCTGGATGCAAAAGGGATTCTGAAACTGGCATTTGACGGGATTCCGTTTGATTTGTTTGATGAAATTGACGTGTCCTATCTGTGTACCTGCTCCAGGGAGCGGATGAAACGGAATCTGTACTCGCTTGGGCGCAAGGACCTGACGCAGCTTCTGAGTGAACAGGCCAAGGAAGGGAAACCGGAAGAATTGGAGACAGTTTGCCATTTTTGCAACAATCACTACACGTTCGGCAAAGATGAATTGATGGAAATGTTCTCATAATGGGCCCGATGATTGGAATTGGGCCCGTTCGGAGGGCTGGCGTTTTTCGAAGAAAAATTTTTTTCGAAAAGGCTTGACAAGAATAATCAAATATGCTAAAATGCAAAAGTCGCCGTTGAAAAACGGTTGTGGTGGTTTAGCTCAGCTGGGAGAGCACCTGCCTTACAAGCAGGGGGTCATTGGTTCGAGCCCAATAATCACCAGGATTGGCCCGGTAGCTCAGCTGGTTAGAGCGCTAGCCTGTCACGCTAGAGGTCGTGGGTTCGAACCCCATCCGGGTCGCCAGTATAAAAAAGAACAAACAGTTCTCTCTGTTTGCCTCTGTAGCTCAGTTGGTAGAGCAGGGGACTGAAAATCCCCGTGTAGTTGGTTCAATTCCGACCGGAGGCACCATTTCCGCGGATTTAGCTCATTTGGTAGAGCGCCACCTTGCCAAGGTGGAGGTGGCGGGTTCGAGCCCCGTAATCCGCTCCAACAAAAGGGTACGAAAACCGCTTTCGTACCCCTTTTTTCAAAAAAGCGGCGCCATAGCCAAGCGGTAAGGCAGAG
>JAFTBN010000069.1 GCA_017455185.1 Clostridia bacterium | reverse complement strand
CGGTATCAACCTGAAGTGAGCAAGTGGATAATGTGTAATTCGTGCTGTGGACATCCATCCCGATGTGTAGTATAATGTGCATTGTAATGACCTCCCTTTGTATGCGGTAAACTTGTGTAAATTGATTATACAAGCAAATCCACGAAGTTGCAATGCCGGAGGTCATTACATATTATCTATTGGGCTTCAGTTTGTTTAGCAACCTTACCCTCTCAATAGACCTTATATGGTTCCTGTTCGTCAGGCCAGAGGTTTGCCCCGCAACTCATTCGTCGCATCCGGCTTCCTTCAGATTCCACTTCGCAGTGGACCCCCTTGCCTTCGGCTATATCCTTCCCACTACCGGGCGGATTCGGGTCTTTCACCCTTTAGAAACGTGCGCCGCCGGGCGCACTAAAAAGCGGCCCGGTCCGAAACAGGACCAGGCCGCTCCGCTCTTTTTTGCCCCCCCGGGCAATCTTTGTCAGTTTTTCAGCCGCCCGATGATTTTG
This sequence comes from Clostridia bacterium, assembly GCA_017455185.1. Classification (GTDB taxonomy): domain Bacteria; phylum Bacillota; class Clostridia; order Oscillospirales; family CAG-272; genus RUG14240. The sequence continues at coordinate 6,494 of JAFTBN010000069.1, read as the reverse complement.
CCGAAGCAATACACCTCGTTGAACCGGGACAGAGGAATCGGGTCGTACAATTTGTTCAGGGAAAGAAGCCTCTCGCCGTCAAAAACCTTGAAATAGGCTTCGCCGTCGCAGGAGAACAGTCCCAGGTCTCCGATCTGAAGTTCCCCGCCCTGCCGGACCAGCAAAATGTCCCCGTTGTGGTATTTGGGCTCCATGGAGTTGCCGGCGATCTGAACCGCCATATCGGCGTCGCGGGTCCGCTCCACGTCCGGAATGGATATTTCCTCCACCCCCGCAAAGTCCTCGTCCAGATACTGGCCGCGGCCTGCGCTGGCCCGAAGAGACGTGTAGAACGGAATGATCCGGCGGGAACCGGACGTCCTGGCTTCCTTTTCGTTCGAAGGCCTGCTCTCGGGCGCTGTCCCCTGTACGGGCAGCCGCACCTTTATGGTCTGGCGGATGGTCGTCGATTCCTGATTGCGGGTGTATTCCAGTCTGAGAACCTCGTCGACCATCGTCCGGCCGTAGGAGTCCAGACTTGCGTATTGGTGCAAAAGTCTCATCCGGTCGGGTGACTTGGCGGCCAGCTCGTCCGCTTCCTCCCCGTATACCAGATAGGACAGGGACACGTCGAGGGCCTTGGCCAGACCGACCGCGTTGGACAGTTTGATATCATCCTGCAGATTTGCCAGGATCTTGGCCAGCGTGCTGCCGGCGATACCGGTCGCTTCGGCCAGTTCCTCCTGGGTCATCTTTTTCCTTTTTTTCGCTTCGCGCAAGCGTTCAATAAATCCCGAATCCATCTCGCCCTCCGAAAGAACAATATACAAGGAAAGAAGGCGGCGCCGTCCTTTCCTGTCTGCATTCTATCACAGGTTTTCCGTTTTGTAAAGAGCCCGGCGAATATTTCTTTCAAAAAATGAAAAATATTTTTCCGAACCCGCTTGACAATCCGCTGCGCTTGTGCTATGATTGTGCCAGTTTCGGATGAAACATTTTCAAAACTTTCTTTTTTAAGAAAATTTTTCCAAAAACGGGCGGTCTCTTTTCCCCTCTGAGTCCGTCCGGGAAAGAAGGAGGTCTGCTTATGAATTCCGCCATTCCGGATCGTGACTTTACCACTACCCCATCCCAAACACGGTCCGACGCTTTTGTCCTTTCCCCTCATGCGCAAAAGACCTTTGCGGCCGTTCGCAAAGCAGCCCTTCTGTTTCGTTCTCCGGCCGTCCGGCTGTCCCTTCTGACCCTGAGTCTCATTGTTTGTCTTCTCAGCGTCATCGGGCTTGCCGGTGCCTACACGGCCGGTGCGCTCTCCTTCTTCGGATGTCTGGGGCTGATGCTCCTGACAGGCGGGATCGAATGGTTCCTGTTCCGAAGACTGAGGCGCAAATAACCTCATCCTTGAAAAGCTCCCTTCCCGGGGAGCTTTTTTATTGCCCGCCCTCTTTTTGTTTTCTTTTTCTATATTGATTTCTTCTTTCTTTTTTGATATAATGTGAAGGCTATACAATGTTCGGGCTCCGGCCCGGTTAACAAGACCCGTTTTGAGTTTACCCATGGAGGTATCAACATGAAAAGAATCCTTTCCATTTTGCTTTGCATGGCCATGGTCCTGGCGCTGGTCGGGATCCTCTCGGGCTGCACTGAAATTAAAATGGACGATGAAGTCAAAGGAGCCTACCTGACCATTTTCGCCGATGATACGGTGAACGACCTCGACCCGGTCAACGCCTACTACGACGCAGGCGTTGCCAAAATCGCCTCGCTGGTATTCGGCACCCTTTTCAGGCTGGACAGCAAAGGCAGAATACAGAATTATCTGGCCAACGGATACACCATCCGTGAGACCATCGATCCCGAAGACGAATCCCAGAGCACTTACATCATGCAGATTTCCATTGCGGATACCATGTGGTCCGACAAAACCCCGGTCACGGCGGACGACGTCATCTACGCATGGAAGCGCTTGCTCGACTATGAAAACAACTTCGACGCCGCCTGCCTGCTGTTCGACATCAAGGGCGCGCGGGCGTTCAACGACGGACAGGCCGGTCCCGACGACGTGGGTCTTGACGCCGTGGACGACAAACTGCTCCAGATTGAGTTCGAAGGCAAAATCGATTACAAGGCATTCCTTTACAACCTGACCTCGGTCTGCACCGCCCCGCTCCGCGAAGACGTGGTGCAGCGTTCCAACGACTGGGCCAAGAAGTCGAGTACCATGTACGCATCGGGTCCCTTCAAACTTTCCAAGACTTTCCTTTCGGGCTTTGACGACACCGACCTGAACGCCGTCACTTTTCCGAACACCCACTACCTGGAAGCCAGCGATTACAAGAAAGGAATCCGTGAAGAGGATATGCGTTCTCCCCGTAACCGGTATGAGAACCGCGTCATGATGCTTGTCCTCGAACGCAACAACGCGTTCAAGCGCAACCTGGACGAGGATGACCTGGACAAGTACGTTCTCCCGTACCGGATCATCGTTCTGTGCGGGCTGACCGACGCCCAGGCGCAGAAACTGTACGACGAAGGCACGATCGATTACATGTCCTACATCCCGATTTCCCTGCGCGAGACCTATCGCGAGGACGCAAAAGTCACCGACTCGCTCTCCTCGGTCAGCATTCTTCTCAACGAGAACACCGTGTTCGGCGAGCCGACCGAAGTCACGGACGAGGAGGGCAACGTAACCGTCAAGGAAGACAAACTGTTCGCCTCGGCGGCCGTACGCAAGGCGCTGTCCCTGGCCCTGGACCGGCAGGCCCTGGCCGATCAGATCGTATTCGCTTCCCCGGCCGTCGGATTCGTTCCGAACGGAGTGTTCAACGCGGCAAACCCGAAGACCACCTTCCGCGCGGCAGGTGAGGACCTCATCGCCGCATCGGCCAACGTAAACGAAGCGAAGAGCCTGCTCACCTCTGCGGGCATCACCCCGGAGAACTACTCCTTCTCCATCGCGGTCAACCCCTACAACGAAGCGCACATGCTGGTGGCCAACGCCGCCATGGAGGCATGGAACGCCCTGGGCTTCCAGGTAACGCTCAACCCGCGCGGCACGATTACGAACGACGATTATTTCGTATACACCGACTCCATTCCGTCCGATCTTCTGGACGACCTGTACACCGAGGCCATTCACTACCGTGAATTCCAGGTAGCCGTCACCGACGAAATTGCAACCTCGGCCTCCGCCTTCTCCGTGCTCGCTCCTTTCGCTTCCGGTTTCTCGGGCGAATCGATCGACGTCAACAACGAAAACGCACTGGAAGAGCGGACCCACTTCACCGGCTTCTCCAACGAAGAATACGACAAGCTGATGGAAGACGCCTTTGCCGAAAAGGATCTGGAAAAGCGCGCCGCGCTGCTCCATCAGGCAGAAAAGCTTCTGGCCGATGAAATGCCCTTCATTCCGGTGGTCTTCAACCAGAACGCGACCCTGCAAAGCAGCAAGAGCGTTTCCAAAATCCAGACGGACTATTACGGCAATTCCTTCTATGAAAAAGTCAAGATCAAAGACTGGAGACTGAGTTACGAAGAGGACGAAAAAGTCCAGCAGGAAGGGATCTCGACCCTGATCGGCTGATTTCTTTCCGCCGGGTCGGATGACCCGACCGTCTCATCTGAAAACCATTTAAAGGGCCCGGATCTGTTTCCGGGTCCTGTTTTTGTTCGGGTCTCTGCGGGGCCCGGTCGTCCCGGCTTTTCTCCCGCGGGTCCTTCCCTTGCGGATGGTTCTTCCGTTTTTTCTTTTCTTCCTTTATAAATACGGATACCGGGTCTTCCGGACGGCCTTGTTCCGGGGCACGGAGAAGCCGGCCCGCAAGACTGCCTGCAGCCGCACCGGCTCGCACAAGGGGCGATGCTCCGTTCTTTGCCATGATTCGTCCCGGACCCGCCTTTTTCCTGTCCGTCTGTTTGCTTCAAAAGGCTTGCTTTTTGGTCTGTTTTTTGCTATGATAGGATTCGATTTGGAGATATAAAAACTATGCACCTTTCTCACTCGCCGACCAACCAGCCGCATTTGCATTTGCGCTGGGGGCGGCCTAAAAAAGACAAAGAAGACCTGGCAGACCTGACCACAGGTCCCTTTCTGCCCAAGATTATCCGCTATACGGTTCCGATCATCCTGACTTCCCTGCTTCAGCTGCTCTTCAACGCCGCCGACCTGATTGTGGTCGGACAGACCTGCGGAGAGCGCTACCTCGGAGCCGTCGGGGCAACCGGGTCCCTGATCAATCTGATTGTCAACCTGTTCATCGGCCTTTCGGTCGGCGCGGGCGTTTCCATCGCCCAATGCATCGGAGCCAAGGACGACGAAGGCGTCCACAAGACCCTGCACACCGCCATTCCCACCGCCTTCATCGGCGGGATCATCCTGACGGCGGTCGGCGTCCTGGGAGCCCGCACGTTCCTGGGCTGGATGCAGACTCCGCCCGAGGTCATCGACCTGTCGACCACCTATCTGAAAATCTATTTTTCGGGCATCATTCCCATCCTGCTTTACAACTACGGTTCCTCGATCCTGCGGGCCGCGGGCGACACCAAGAGCCCTCTCGTCTTCCTGACCATCGCGGGCGTGCTCAACGTGGGCGTCAACCTGCTCTTCGTACTGCAGTTCGGCATGGACGTGGACGGGGTTGCCTGGGCGACCGTTCTGTCCCAGACCGTCGCCTGCGTGCTGGTCCTCATCCGCCTGTCGAGGCGGAAGGACGCCTGCCGGCTCCAATGGAAAAAGCTTCGGATCTATCCGGCCTACTTTGCCCGGATTCTGCGGGTCGGTCTTCCGGCCGGACTGCAGGGGTCCCTGTTCTCGATTTCCAACGTCATCATTCAGTCCTCGGTCAACTCCTTCGGGGACGTCGTACTGTCGGGCAACACAGCGTCCGCCAACCTGGAGGGATTCGTATGGGTTTCCATGAACGCCTTCCATCAGTCGGTCATGAACTTCATCGGACAGAACCGGGGAGCCAAAAAATACGACAACATCAAGAAGATTCTCGTCATCTGCCTGTTGTGCGTCACGGTAACCGGACTGGTTCTGGGCGTCACGGTCAACCTGCTGTCGCGCCCCCTGCTTTCCATCTACCTGACCGACGCGCCCGAGCTGGCCTACCGGTCCGGGCAGGACCGGCTGCTGCTCGTCTGTCTGCCCTATTTCCTTTGCGGCATCATGGACGTCATGACCGGTGCCTTGCGGGGGCTGGGCTGCTCCACTCCGCCGATGCTCATCACGGTGCTCGGCGTATGCGGGTCCCGCCTGCTTTACATCTACACCCTGTTCCGCCTTGAGCCTTTCCACAATCTGCGCTCGCTGATGTTCACCTACCCGATGTCCTGGATCCTGACCTTCCTGGCCGAACTGATTTGCTTCATCTTCGTATGGCGGAAAATGAAACGGAACGAACAATCTGCCTCACCCGGAGAACAAGGAGAACAGGGAGAACAAGAGACGATTCAAACGGAGGAAAAGACGGCATGAGCAAAAAAGAAAAGATCCTTAGCCACATGCATCCCCTGCTTCTCAACGGCATCTGCCACAGAGGGCTTCACAACGAGCAGGACATTGAAAACGGCATGCGCGCCTTTGAAAACGCCATCCGGGCGGGCTTTGCCTTTGAACTGGACGTCCATCTGACGCGGGACAACGAGCTGATTGTCTGCCACGATTCCGACCTGAAGCGCGTCACCGGCAAGGAAGGCATCATTGAGGACATGACCGCCGAACAAATCCGGCAGAATTACACACTTCTGGACGGTGAGCCCCTGCCCACACTTGCCGAAGTTTTCGACCGGAACGACGAGCGGGTCCCCATCGTCCTGGAACTGAAAGTCTTTCGCAAAAACTATACCGAACTGGCGGCACGCGTCGCCCGGGAACTGTCCCGCATCCGGGACAAGAGCAAGCTGACCCTGATTTCCTTCGACCCACGGGCGCTGTTTCCCTTCAAGAAGTCCGGTTTTGTCCGCCAGTTGCTCATCAGCACGAGCTACCGCCGCACCTGGTTCTTCGCCCGCTGCTTTGAAGGCGTGGATCTCGACCGTCATTTCTTCAGGGAGAAGAAAGTGCAACGTTACGCAAAAAGGCACGTGGTCAACTGCTGGACCATCGAATCCGGAGAAGCCCTGGAAGCCGTCCTGCCCTTCTGCGACACCGTTACCTTCCAGCACTTGGACCCCGAGGCGGTCCGGGCGTCGCTTGAGGTGCATCGGCGCTGACGATCCGTTACCGTGAACTACGTCGGCAATTGAATTGCCGAGCATCAAAGGATGGCTTGCGCCATTCAATGTGGTGCGTCCATAACACCATTGCACCATGACACTTTTATGCCTATGGCACTTACTGCTACACAATTTGTGTTACACAGCTACTATTATGATTTTTGGATTAGACAATCCTTTGCACAAAGGAATCGAATTTAGGTTCGCTTCCTTCAGATAGACTCGCATAATGTTATATGCGCCTACAGCATCTGCATTCCAGATTTGTCCGCTTTCACGGTACAACCCCCGCT
>JAFTBN010000006.1 GCA_017455185.1 Clostridia bacterium | reverse complement strand
GGCGGAACAGGCGTAATTTTGTCACAGACTGACAAACAATTAAAAAGAGGCGGGAGCAATCCCGCCTCTTTGAGTTCGTCCCTCGCGGATTGTAATGGTGTTTACATTCTTACTCTTGATTCTTCTTTTGATTTATGATACAATAACGCGAATCATAAAACGGGGGAGGTTCTGTATGTCGGGGAAAATATCGATTGTTTCACTGATACTTGCATTGCTGATGCTTCTTTCCGCCTGCAAGGAGACGGATCAAAATCTCTCCCATGAATCACAGCCGGGCGGACAAAACACCGAAACCGAAGAAAAAGAGCCGGATACCGAAGCTTTGGAGACCGAGCCGGAAACGGAAATGCAGACCATCCCTGAAACCGAGTCACAGACCGAAGCCGAAGAGGAGAGCGGGGAACCGAAGCCTTTTTCCTATTCTTTTTCCGTACCGGGCGGGGAAGAGTCATCCTATCTTCTCTCCCAGGGCGGGATGACTCAAAAGAACAACAGCTGGAAACTGCCGGATGTCACCGATGCGCCGGTCTATCTTTTGCCGATTTCTTATTGCGGCGGTGTGACTCTTGAAATGGGATTGGGCGGCTCCTTCGGCGTTGCTGTTTCCGAGGACGGCAAGAATTATACGACGATTGCTTTCTGCGGTTCTGCCGAGGATGAGACCATACGGAAAAAGCGGTTTGACCTGTCCCGTTTCGCGGGGGGAAAGAATATCTATCTCAAGGCCTTTGATGCCAACCCTGAAGATTCGACCGGGGCCTTTTTGGGCGGGGGATATGCCGTATCCGTACAGGGGACATTGGAATTTGTCCCTGTTCTGGAAAGGGAGACATGGCCTGAAACCGAACCCGAGACCGAGCCTACTGCGCTGACGCTGGCCAATATGCAGCTGGCGGGTGAGATAGGGCTCGGGAAAAAGATGGGGGGAACCGCCACTTTGGTTGCGACAGGCCTTTTCGGCCCGGCGGATCTGTCCGAAATGACAAAGGTTGAACTGACGATTACCCTGAGGAACGACGTGAATCTGCAGCAGGTGGCCCAGAACTTCAAGCATTCCAGTCAATTTGAGTTTTCCGCCGGAGGCGCATGCGACGTCCGGGAAATCAACTGGTTGGAAGTGATGCGCCGTCCCGAGATTCTCGCTTTGAAGAAGGGAGAATCCGCAAAGGTCGTTCTGGATATGGCGGACTGCAAAGATACCGACGTCTCGCAATCCGGCAAAACAAGGGAAGAAAACCTGAAGGAAATTACGTACTTCAGGCTGTACTGGGTTCTGAACCAGTTTACCGGGGTGACACCCGATCTGGCAATTACGAGTATTGTTTGTCTGAATGATTAAGATTGAGACGAATGGAGATAATAGACAAGGTCTAAAGGAGGTTTGTATGAACAAATTGGTGCGTGCGTTGCTGTTGCTTCTGGCTGTCAGTATGCTGTTTATTTGTTTTGCCGGATGCGGAAAAACCGAAGTTCCGGGCGACAAAGAAACCAAACAGGGTACCCAAGAGACGGAAAAGGCGACTGAAACGCAAAAACAGGTGGAGACGGAAGTCCCGCTTAATTTTGCAGAGGGCAATTACGACTTCAATATTAAAGTTTGCCACTGGTATGTCGATGACGGCTGGATTGCCTGGCATGAAATAACCGTGGATGAAGGCGGAACGGGAGATGCCATCAACGACGGCATTTACGACCGCAATTCCTGGCTGGAAGAAAAATACGGAATCACATTGGAGAATGATTATGTCTATCAGACCGATGTCGCGGACAAATTGAGAAATCAGATTTCTTCGGGTGACGACAAGGATGGCTATCAGCTGGTGGTGAATTTCGGTTATAAGGCTTCTCACACAACCGGAAATGACTGGCTGGTGGATCTGAGCTCGGTCAGCACCATTGATTTCAACCACCCGTGGTGGAACCGTGAAGCGGAGAAAACCCTGCGTCTCGGCAATCTGGTTGAATATGCCGTATCCGATATGCTTCTTCAGGACAAGGGCGGCACATCGGTTATGTTTTTCAACAAACTGAAATGTGAAGAACTGGGTATTACTGACGTATACAATACCGTACGCAGAAACCAGTGGACTCTCGAGAAACTGGCAGAATATGCCGCGCTCGGTTACAAGGATGACGGCGACGGTGTTGTGAACGGTGCGGATGAATTCGGAATCTCAAACGGCGACGATCCCGTTCTGATGATGTACGAATGCTTCGGCCGTCGCTTCATGGATTACGATGAAAACGGCGCGGCGTATTATTCCATCCGTGACGTTGAGTCTCAGGAAGCTCTGTCCGACATCTACGATTTCATGTATAACGACTGGTTCTTCAACACATGGATTCATCGCGGCGAGGAAGTAATCCCGTCCTTTGGCAATGAGCAGGCCCTGTTTGACTTCGGTCGTGTCGAAACGACGAAGAATTTGCGTCAGAAGGAATTGCAGTACGGCATCATTCCGGTTCCGCTTTATGATTCGGCACAGGAACACTATTACGGCTGGGTTCATGACTATCACGACAGCATGATGGCGATGATGGCAACCGTTCCCGATCCCGAAAAGATCGGTATGGCAATTGAACTTCTGAGCAAGTATTCCTATTACAACATTTTCCCGGAACTGTATGACGTGGTCATCTGCGGAAAAGGGACCCGTGACGTTGAATCCATTGAGATGCTGGGAACCATTTTCGCTCACCGCACCTATGACATGGGTATTGTGTATGACGTGGAAAACTTCACCGATAAGGTGCTCCGTTACACGGCAACCGGAAGCACGGAAATCGCTACGCTTCTGGCGGAATGGGAGAACAAACTGAACACGAAACTGGATGACATCAACGCTTTGATTGATCAGTATTCGTAAACAATTCTATACAAAACCGGCTTAAGAACCGGCCCGCGCAAAGGGGCTTTGGCTTTTTGCGCGGAATAACAGATAACAGGAATAATCCGGAGTCATGATTCTGTGACTCCGGGTTTTCTTTATCCGAACTTGTTCCCAAGGGCGTGATGCGCTTGAATTCAGAAGAAAAAAATGATACAATACTGGACGGAGAAGAAGGGAAGCATGTGCGGGCTCTTTCCCTTTTTGACGACAGGCAGAAACCGTATGACAAAAGAGAAATGCGGTTATTAACCGACAGATTGAAGAACAAGGCAGGAATCAAATTGAAAAACATTTATTTCAACATTGCAGCCGCGGCGATCCTGGCGGTCATTTTGTTTTCTATCTATCTGCGCAAAGTCTATCGGGGCAGTTCCAATCATTGCTTTATCCTGTATTATTCACAGCGCCTGTATGAATAGCGCTAAAGTTCAATGATATAAAGGGGTTTCGGTATTTTGGGCTTTCACCTAATGAGTGAAACTTTTTGCCCCGGTTTCCAACAAAAAAGGGCCTTCTCGTGGTATAATGT
>JAFTBN010000068.1 GCA_017455185.1 Clostridia bacterium | reverse complement strand
GTTGGTCGTACGTTTGAAGCGAATGATCGTATTGCCGTAAGTGTATTCCTTATAAGTTCCGTCGCTGACATACAGCCAAACGGCAGGGACTTGCGTAGAAAGTCCGAGCATATTGAGCGCAGTATCTCCGCAAGGGACGATAGTCCAACCGTAATTACGAGCAAGAGCGCGAGCAATTTTATCCGGATGAGGCTCAATTTTTTCGCCTAAAAAAGCGTTATATTCGGGGCAATCATAAACCCCTCGGAAAATGCGATGAATTTTTCTGTCCGCCTCAAGGCGCGACAAAACCTTGCGAATGGCAGCGTCATCCGCAAGATCAGAAAAATCAGATATAATAAAAACTTCGCCCGTGGGCAATGCCGCGATTTTTGAATAGATCGGATCAAAACAATTGATTCGTGCCATATCATCACCTCGTCACAGATATTGTACACTATTTGTGACGAAATATCAAGGGGGTTCAAAAATTTTTTTGTTCATATCAGTTCAGTAAGTGGCAAACTCTTTATGGGCACAATCGGGGGCAATTCATCGGTCCGGCGGTTGATTTTGCATGGGGATGATGCTATAATTCGAAGCGAAAACACATCGACCTGTTCAGGAGGCACAAACCATGAAACAAATCTCCATTGCCGCCATCGGCCTGGGCTGCCGCGGCTACGCCCTGCTCCGGGATATCCTGACCAAAATGCCGCAATACCGGATTGATTCGGTCTGCGACGTCTACCCGGACCGCATTGAACGCGCGGCCGGCATCGTGGAAAAGAACTGCGGCTACCGTCCCTTTGGCACGACGGACTACCATGAACTGCTCGGCCGTTCCTCGGTCGACCTTTGCATGATCTTCACGTCCTGGACCAGCCACACCGGTCTTGCCGTCGAAGCCATGGAAGCCGGAAAGGCCGTCGCGATGGAAGTCGGCGGCGCCCATACGCTCGAGGAATGCCAAAAGCTCGTCGGGACCTGGGAAAAGACCCGTATGCCCTTTTTCTTCCTGGAGAACTGCTGCTTCGGCAAGCGTGAAACCATGGTGCTCCATATGGTGCGCCGGGGCATGTTCGGCGAGATTGTCCATTGCCGCGGCGGATACCGCCACGATCTGCGGACCGAAATCGCCTACGGCCGGGAGAACCGCCACTACCGTCTGGAGGAATACAAGGCATACAACCGGGAGAACTACCCGACGCACGAACTCGGTCCGATTGCCAAGGTGCTCGACCTCGGCCGGGGAAACCGGATCGTCAGCCTTGCCTCCTTCGCCTCCAAAGCGGCCGGGATGGAAGCCTTCATCCGTGACCGCAAGCCGGACGACGAAACCCTGCGGGGCGTCCATTTCGCCCAGGGAGACATCGTCACCACCATCCTCCGGTGTGAGGACGGGCAGACCGTTCAGATGACCCTGGACACCACGCTGCCCCGCTCCTACAGCCGGGACTTCAGCGTTTACGGAACGCTGGGCATGTACTCCGAGGAAAGCGACTCGATTTTCATCGACAAAGTCAGCAAGGAATACTGGAGCGCGGCTCCCACCTGGGGCAACGCCAAGGAATACGAGGACTATCTGGTTCCCCACTGGAAGGACGTCGCGCGGGGCGTCACCGAAGTCGGCCACGGAGGCATGGACTGGTTTGAGATGGAGGTCCTGGCGGACTGCCTGCTCAAAGGAAACCCGTCCCCGCTGGACGTGTACGACGCCGCCATGATGATGGCGGTCTCCCCCCTGTCCGAAAAATCCATCCGCGAAGGCGGAGCCGTCCAGGCCTTCCCGGACTTCACGGGCGGCGCATGGAAAACGCGCCCGGTGCTGGACGTTCTCCCGCTGGAATAAAGACTCCGAAACACGAGGACCGAACGATGCTTTTGTCTCCCTACCTCTATCACGAAGACCCGCACATCCTGCACAAAGGGTGTCTGGAACCCCATGCCTACCTGCTCCCCTTCGGCCGGGAACAGGAAAAGGACCTTTCCCCCTTTTCCGCCTATTTGGAACGGGAGAAATCCGCCCGCTTCGTCTCGCTCTGCGGCAAATGGGATTTCCGCTTTTACCCAAGCGTGGCACAGGTCCCCGACCTGTCCGATCCCAACCCGGTCCTGCCGGACGCCGACGTCATCGACGTTCCGCGCAGCTGGCAGACCTGCACCGACAAACCCTGGGACAAGCCCCACTACGTCAACGTGCTCTATCCCTTCCCGGTCGATCCGCCCTTTGTGCCCGACGAAAATCCATGCGGCCTCTACACCAGAACGTTTCTATATGAAAAGTCAGCCCGCCCCGGGCAGTCTGTCCGGCTGGTGTTTGAAGGAGTGGATTCCTGCTTTTACCTGTATGTCAATCACCGCTTCGCGGCCTACAGCCAGGTCAGCCACGCGACAAGCGAAGTGGACATCACCCCCTACCTGACCGAAGGGGAAAACCGGCTGGACGTGCTCGTTCTCAAATACTGCGACGGCTCGTATCTCGAGGACCAGGACAAATTCCGTTTCTCGGGCCTGTTCCGCGAAGTGTATCTGCTCTTCCGGGACTGCGCGCATCTGTCCGACGTCTATCTTCATCCCACGGTGGACGCGGATCTTGAAACCGCCTCCCTTTCGGCCGAACTGGAATCCATGGGACCGGTGAGCGGCACAGCCGCTCTGTTCTCCCCGAAGGGGGAGGAGATCCGGAGCCTGCCCTTTTCCTTTGAAGGAAAGACCGAACTGGATTTCGGACAGATCCGAAGTCCAGAACTGTGGTCCGACGAGACGCCGGACTGCTACACCCTGCGCCTTTTGTGCGGGGAGGAATGTTTCCTTTTGCCCTTCGGATTCCGGAGGCTGGAAATCCTGGACCGCGTCGTGTACATCAACGGGAAGCCCGAGAAAGTAAAGGGCGTCAACCGGCACGACAGCCATCCCCTCCTCGGGGCGGCCACGCCCCTGTCCCATATGCTGAAGGACCTGCACCTGATCCGGGATTTTAACTGCAACATGATCCGCACCAGCCATTATCCCAACGATCCCCGCCTGCCCGGCCTTTGCGACATGCTGGGCCTGTACCTGTGCTCGGAATGCGACATCGAGTGCCACGGTCTCTCCCCTGCCGGAAACTGGGATCTTCTGACCGACAGTCCCGAATGGACCGAGGCCTATCTGGACCGGGCCAGACGCAACATGGAAATGAACAAGAACCATCCCTGCGTCCTGCTCTGGTCGCTGGGCAACGAAAGCGGCATCGGACGCAATTTCAGGGCGATGGCGGATTATTTCCATGCCCGGATGCCCGGATGCCTGGTGCACAGTGAAGACGCGTCACGGCGGGTGTGCGAGAACCGCAAAAAGGAAGGCTACACGCGCGCCGAGGTCAACTGCGACTACGTCGACGTAGAGAGCCGCATGTACCCCTCGCCCGACGCCATACGCAAGACCTATCTGGAGCCGGACGACTACGACCATCCCCTGTTTTTGTGCGAATACTCGCACGCCATGGGCAACGGCCCGGGAGATCTGCAGGCCTACTGGGACCTGATTTACGCGACGCCCACCTTCTTCGGCGGATGCGTCTGGGAATTCACGGACCACTCGGTCGCCCTTCCCTCATCCCGCCCGGACACCCCGCATTACATTTACGGTGGCGACTTCGGCGAATATCCGCACGACGGAAACTTCTGCGTGGACGGACTGGTCTGGCCGGACCGCCGGCCCCATACGGGATTTCTGGAATACCGCGAGGTCATCAAGCCCTTCGACGCCCGTCTGGTCCGCTTCGACCGGCAGGGTGCCCTGCTTGAACTTTGCAGCCGGAAATCTTTCACCACACTGGAGGACCTGACCTTCAGTTGGGAACGGATCCGGAACGGCAAAAGTCTGGAAAGAGGGACCTTTATCAGCCTGCTCGCCCCGCAGGGCAAGGAGGAAATCCGGATTGCCTTTTCCGGCAGCGCGGAAAACGACGGCCTGACCTATCTCAATCTCTACGCGACCGCGGCCCGTCAGGGACGACCCGTCTTTGTCGGCTCGGTCCAGTGGCCGCTGAGCGAAGACAGCCGGGCGCTGCGCCTGCCGGAGTCTCCCGCCGGCGCGGTTCTGCAGACCGCCGCCTTTTCCGACGCCCTGGAAGTGCGCGACGGGCAGACGGTCTACACCTTCTCCGCCTCCCGCGGTCTTCTTTCGGGCCTGAGCGAAAACGGCATCCCGCTTTTGGACGGCCCGGCCGTTCCGGTCATCTGGCGCGCCCCGACCGACAACGACCGCTACATAAAGAGCAAATGGACGGCGTCGGGATACGACCATATGACGACCCGGTGCGCGAATTTTACCTGGGAGCATAAAGAACCGGGGCTGTTCCGGGCCACCGCCCGGCTGCGCATGGCTGCGCCGGCCCGCATTCCCCTGCTGGCCCTGACCGTTGAATACGAAATCCGGTCCGGACAGGGACTGGCCTTTAAGGTGAAAGCCGAGCGCCTGCCCGGCAACGACGACGCTCCCTTCCTGCCCCGCTTCGGCATCCGCTTCAAACTGTCGGGAAATCCCGGTGCGCTGACCTATTTTGGAAAAGGCCCCTGCGAATCCTATGAGGACAAGTGCCATGCCTCCCGCATGGGACTTTACAAGACCACGCTCGACAGCCATTTCGAACCGTACGTCCGCCCTCAGGAGAACATGGCCCACAACCATACCTTCTTTGCCTGCCTGGAAAACCGGAGCGGGACTGGCTTAGCAGCTATATGCCTGGAGAAACCTTTTTCGTTCAACGCATCCCGCTACAGTGCCGAGGAGCTGACGGCCTGCCGTCACAACGACGAGCTGCCCCGCACGCAAGACGCCTATCTGTATGTCGATTACCGGCAAAGCGGAGTCGGATCCAATTCCTGCGGACCGGCGCTTGCCGAGGCCTATCGTCTGAGCGAACCTGCCTTTTCCTATTCGTTCCGGCTTCTGACGCGGACCCCGGATTCGGAGGAACTGCTGTAAAACCAAAAAAGCCGGCACGGTATCGTGCCGGTTTTTCACCCTGTTTTACCAGCAAATCGCAGGCAGTACCTCCGATGATTGCATACTGTTCTTCGTATCTGCGAAACCAGTCTCTGAAACTGTCAATTCCTCTTACCGTTCGCGTTCCTCCATACTTGCGCAAGCATTTCTTCTACAGCTTCTTCCGTGCGTTCGTCTTTGTCATCTTGCAGTGCAAGGGCAAGCGACAACCGATCCACGCACTTTCCGTCCGCCAGTTTCTTCGGGTCGTACCGCCACAACTCTACGGCACATTGATCGTTTTCGTTTTGCAGTGTGCCCGACATGGATTTATCCCATCTTGAAATACTGTCGGTAGCATAGCATTCGACCGCCGGCGGATTAAGCATGGAATACTCCGACAGAGCAGAATAACCCCCAAACAGCGCTCTGCCTTTCACATCTTTTTTTGGTACGTAAACTGTCCGCTTGACCGGGTTCATCAAATAACGCCTTGCTTCCTCAAACAGTTTCTCGGGCATTTTATCGGAATACAGAACTTTCTGAATCCCTCGCTTTTGCGTTTTGAGCAATCCCGTTTCATCAAGTTGTTTTGACGCTCTGGAAATGGACGTTGCCGTAAACCCGAGCGCCCGCGCCGCATCGCTTGTCAGAATCTCGCCGCAGCCCTGATAGATAAAGTACAGAAGAAGCAGTTGTGCTGACGGCAGCAACGATTTGTCATTTCTTTTTTCACCGTCGCATCTTTCTTGCAGATAAGCGGCCATAAAGGGAAGATAAATCTGCTTGCCCTCCACAATAAACGGAACATGGTCACGAAGCAGATATTCTTTTTGACGAAACGTCAGCCGGTCAAAAACCAACACAGGCTTCGCGTCAAGAATAGTTCGGATCCTGTCCAAATGTTTTTTGACCGTGTTTACCGAATCAAGTTCGTTTTTCGGATAAACGAAGGCCGCTCTTACACCGTCAAGCGTAACCGTTTTTACGTCGTACCGCGCCAGAATATAGTTTGGCAAAGACTGCATATTTTTGTTCTCTTGATATACGGTTTTGATTCCGAGAACATACTTTAAATATTCCACTGTTCCGCCCCCTTTCATAACTTTGATTTGCATTATAACACAATTTAAGTTATAAGCAATGTCAAAGTTGTAAAAAGCTTTTACAGCGTGCAAAATACGTTTGGTCCGCGGTGGAATTAAGCGATCCTATTTGCAATCAGAAAAGCCCAACCGCAATTCCGTGGGGCTTTCCTCTTTTTCACTCCCGGCAGGCCAAAGCCTGTACCAGATTGGGGAAATCAGTCAAAATAACCCTGTCTGAACAGCAGTTCGGCAATGAGAACCGCACCCCCCGCGGCACCGCGGAGCGTGTTGTGAGACAGGCCAACGAACTTGTAGTCGAAGAGCGTATCCTCGCGCAGCCGTCCGACGCTTACGCCCATGCCGCCGTAGATTTCCCGGTCCAAAGCGGCCTGAGGCCGGTTCTCCTCTTCGAAATACGTGATGAACTGCTCGGGCGCATGCGGAAGTTTCAGTTCCTGCGGCAGGCCGCGGAATGTGCGCCAGTCTTCCAGGATCTGCTCCTTGGTCGGCTTGTGCTCAAAGCGGACAAAAACGGCTGCCGTATGTCCGTCGGTCACGGGCACACGGATGCACTGGGTGGTGATCAGGGGCTTTTCGGCCTTGACGATGACGCCGTTTTCCACTTTGCCCCAGACGCGCAGCGGTTCCTGCTCGGACTTTTCCTCTTCGCCCCCGATGTACGGAATGACGTTGTCAATCATCTCGGGCCATTCGTTGAAGGTCTTCCCCGCGCCCGAAATCGCCTGATAAGTCGTCGCGACCACTTCGGTGATGCCGTATTTGCGCAGAGGAGTCAGGGCGGGTACGTAGGACTGAATGGAGCAGTTCGGCTTGACCGCGATAAATCCGCGCCGGGTTCCCAGGCGCGCTCTCTGCGTCTTGATCACTTCCAGATGTTCGGGATTGATCTCAGGCACGACCATCGGTACGTCGGGCGTCCAGCGGTTGGCGCTGTTGTTGGATACGACCGGAATCTCCGCGCGGGCGTACTTCTCCTCCAGTGACTTGATTTCCTCTTTTTTCATATTGACGGCGCAGAAGACAAAGGAGCAGAGCTGACCCATCTTCCCGACGTCCTCGGCGTCAACGATGACCATGTCGGCAAAACACCGCGGAAGGGGGGTCTTCATCTTCCAGCGGCCCCGAACCGCGTCCTCATACCTTTGCCCGGCGCTTTTGGCGCTCGCGGCCAGGGCGGCAACTTCAAAATAAGGATGATTCTCCAGCAGAGTCAGAAATCTCTGCCCGACCATCCCGGTGGCGCCCACGACGCCGACTTTGATTCTTTCCATATCGCACCTCACATCCGATTGAAACTGTCCCGAAAAGGACGGCGCCGGGCCTGCGGCTGGGCGCCCTCGATTGTCTCAAATTATAGCACTCGCCTATGTATGTGTCAAATACTCCCCCGCCCGTCCGGGGACCGGGCGCGGGAGACGGTCGAAAGACCCGGCACTTTTTGCGCCGGGGTCGCCCTCCCTGCCTCGTTTTTTGTGCAAACTGCGCCCGGCCGCCGTCCATCCGCCGGGCAAAAATCTTAATAATTTGTTTCAATTTGCTATAACGATTCGTCATTTAATGAACAAAAGATGAACAGAAGCCGATTTTCCGCCTTTTCCGGTCAAAGCGGCCCGTTTTTTTCCAAACGGGCCCCGCCCCGGGACCGGCTCCGGATTGACAAGCCGGCCCCGCCTTTCGTATAATGCGCTTGACGAGGAACGAGAGAAGTATCTGCCGTCCTGTCTGCCAGAGAGCCGCGGTTGGTGGAAAGCGGCCAGACACAAGCAGAGAATACACTCGGGAGTCGCGCCCTGAACGCTTGCTCAGTAGGGGTCGCCGGAAGCTAACCGTTATCTTGCAGGCAGTGACAGCTGCTGCGAAGGCCGCGCCTCGCGCGGTAAAATTGAGGTGGTACCACGACATTTGTTCGTCCTCTTTACGGGGGCGATTTTTTGTTATAAGGGGGATAGTATGGTAGTAAAACTGATTTTCATTGTCCTGTTCTTTGCCGCCATGGTTCTGGTCGGCTTCATGAGCCGCAGACGGGCGCTGAATGTGGACGGGTTCGTCCTGGCCGGCCGGGCCGTCGGGCCCTGGCTTACGGCCTTCTCGTTCGGCACTTCCTATTTCTCGGCCGTCGTCTTCATCGGATACGCCGGACGCTTCGGCTGGAATTTCGGTCTGGCCTCCACCTGGATCGGTCTGGGGAACGCCCTGATCGGCTCGCTGCTTGCCTGGGTGGTGCTCGGGCGGCGCACCCGCATCATGACCCAGCATCTGGGCTCGAAAACCATGCCGGACTTCTTCGGCCTGCGCTACCTGTCCAAACCGCTCAAGGTCGTGGCCGCGCTGATTGTCTTCATCTTCCTGATTCCCTACACCGCTTCGCTGTTCAACGGACTGTCCCAGCTTTTCTCGGCTTCCTTCCCCTCGATCTCCTACGCCTGGTGGGTGGTGATCATGGCGGTGCTGACCTGCATCTACGTAGTGGTCGGCGGCTATATGGGAAGCGCCATCAACAATTTCATCCAGGGCATCATCATGCTCGTGGGGATCATCGCCGTGGTCGGAGCGGTTCTCTCGACCAACGGAGGACTGACCGAAGCGGTGGCCAAACTTTCGCAGGAAAGCGCGCAGACCGCGGCAGGGACCGAATTCCGGGGCGCCTTCGCCTCCTTCTTCGGGCCGCAGCCCGTCCAGTTGCTCGGCGTGGTCATCCTGACCTCGCTCGGAACCTGGGGCCTGCCCCAGATGGTCGGAAAGTTCTATGCCATCAAGGATGAAAACGCCATCCACAAGGGAACCCTGATTTCCACCTTCTTCGCGGTCGTCGTGGCAGGCGGTTGCTATTTCCTGGGCGGATTCGGACGTCTGTACGCCGACAAGATCGCCATGAACGGCACAAGTCCCGCTTCGTTCGACACCATCATCCCGACCATTCTTTCGGCCCTGAACACCGATCTGGGCTCGGGCGGAGACTTTTTGATCGCCCTGGTGCTCGTGCTCGTACTGGCGGCCTCGATGTCCACCCTGTCCTCCCTGGTCCTGACCTCGGCCACGACCATCACGCTGGACCTCATCGGGCAGTTCAGAAAGAATCTGGACGAAAAGAAAAAGATGCTGCTCATCCGGCTGCTCATCGTCCTTTCGGTCGTCCTCGCATCGGCCATCGCCATCCTTCTCGTGGTCAACAAGGAACTCGCCGGACGGCTGTACATCTCAGACCTGATGGGCATCTCCTGGGGCGCCCTTGCGGGATGCTTCCTGGCTCCCTTCCTCTACGGTCTGTTCTGGAAGCGCACGACGCGCGCCTCGGTCTGGGCCTGCTTTGTTTCGGGTCTTGTCATCACCCTGTCCGAGTTCTTCATCACCGCGGTCGGCAAATACCAGTTCGCCAACCCCGTGCTCCGCTACTTCTTCAACAGCGCCATCAACGCCGGCATGCTTGCCATGCTCTTCGGCCTTGTGCTGGTCCCGGTCGTCAGCCTGTTCACCCGCAAAACCGAACCGCAGGGCGTCGAAGAGATGTTCTCGTGCTACAACCGCACCGTCACCGTCTCCCTGAAGGGCTCGCTGGAGGAGCACGCTCCGACTCAGGAAACCGGAAATGCGCCCGAATCCGCGCAGCCAAAGGATTGATTCCCGGTTTCGGGGTTCGTTCACCGATTCTTGACAGTTTTTAAACAATTTATCTTATGTTTTTAAAGTTCTTGACATAAAATTCCTTCGATTACAAAGATTCCTTCCGACTGCCCGGCTTCGTCCGGGCAGTTTTTTTCAGCATGCATCCTCACTCTGTAACCTTTTTCTTCCCTTTCCGCCCCTTCCGTCCGATTTCTCCGTCTGCGTTTCTTGACACCCCCCGGGATTGGATTATAATCTGTATATAGATAGTTATGCTTTTTGGCAAATCTTTTTGTTTCAATTTCAACTGCGAGGTTTTTATGAAAAAACTGATGATTGGAAACGAAGCGGTGGCACGGGGCATCTACGAAGCGGGATGCAAAGTCATCTCCTCCTATCCCGGAACGCCCTCCACCGAAATCACCGAATTCTGCGCCACTTACGACGAGATCCGAAGCGAATGGGCTCCCAACGAAAAGGTCGCGCTCGAAGTCGCGTTCGGCGCGTCGCTCGGCGGCGTGCGTTCGGCCTGCTGCATGAAACACGTCGGCCTGAACGTAGCGGCCGACCCGCTCTTCACGCTCTCCTATACCGGCGTGACCGGAGGGCTTCTTTTGTGCGTGGCGGACGACCCCGGCATGCACTCTTCGCAAAACGAGCAGGATTCCCGCCATTACGCCATCGCGGCCAAGGTCCCGATGCTTGAACCGGCCGACTCGGTCGAGGCCAGGGAATTCGCCAAAGCGGCCTTCCCTCTCTCCGAGGAATTCGACACCCCGGTCCTTCTGCGCATGTGCACCCGCATCGCGCACGCCCAGTGCGTCGTGGAAACGGCCGACCGGGTCGAGCCCGAGCCCTTCCCTTACGTCAAGCAGCCTCAAAAATTCATCATGACCCCGGCCAACGCCATCCGCCGCCATCCGTTTGTGGAAGAGCGGATGAAAAAGCTGGCCGAATACGCCGAGACCTCCCCGCTCAACCGGACGGAGGGCGAGAGTTCCGAGCTGGGCATCATCACCTCGGGCACCTGCTACCAATACGTCAAGGAAGTGTTCGGGGACAAGGTCCGGATCCTCAAGCTCGGCATGGTCAACCCGCTGCCTCCGAAGAAAATCGCCTCCTTTGCCGCCTCGGTCAGACGCCTGGTGGTCGTGGAGGAACTGGACGGCGTCATCGAAACGTTCTGCCGTTCCCTGGGCCTGGAGGTCGAGGGCAAGAACCTCTTCCCTCCCATCGGCGAGTTCAACCAGGCCACGATTGCCAAAGCCTTCGGTCTGGAAGTGCCCGAAGGATATACGCTGGAGGAACCGATCCCGGTCCGCCCGCCCGTCATGTGTCCGGGCTGCCCGCACCGCGGTCTGTTCTATGTGCTGTCCAAACTGAAGCTCACCGTGCTCGGGGACATCGGCTGCTATACGCTGGGTTCCGCGATGCCGCTCAACGCCCTAGACTCCACCCTTTGCATGGGTGCCTCGGTCTCGGGACTCCACGGCTTCAACAAGGCCACGGACGGCAAAATGCAGAACCGCACGGTCTGCGTCATCGGGGACTCCACCTTCATGCATTCGGGCATGACGGGTCTGGTCAACGTATCCTACAACGACACCAAGTCCACGGTCATCATTCTGGACAACAGCATCACCGGCATGACCGGCCATCAGCAGAACCCCACCACGGGATACAACATCAAGGGGGATCCGGCCGCCAAAGTGGACCTTGAGGCACTCTGCCGGGCCATCGGCATCGACCGCGTCCGCGTCGTCGACCCGTACAATCTGGCGCAGTGCGAAGAGGTCATCACCGAGGAACTGGCCGCGGACGCCCCGTCGGTCATCATTTCCCGGCGGCCCTGCGCCCTGCTCAAATACGTCAAGGCCAAGCCAGCCCTTGTCATCGACCGCGACAAGTGCCGTTCATGCAAGCGCTGCATGAAGCTCGGCTGCCCCGCCATCCATATGGAGGACGGCAAGGCCTGCATCGACGCGACGCTCTGCGTGGGATGCGGCGTCTGCGAGCAGCTCTGCCCGTTCGGAGCGATTCAAAAACAGGATCTTGCCAAGGGGGAATGACAGCATGGAAACCAAGAACATTATGATCGTCGGCGTCGGCGGACAGGGAACGCTGCTGGCCAGCAAACTGCTGGGCAATCTGCTCGTCGGCCTTGGCTATGACGTCAAGGTGTCCGAAGTCCACGGCATGAGCCAGCGCGGCGGCAGCGTCGTCACCTACGTCCGTTTCGGGGACAAGGTCTACTCGCCCCTGGTCGCCAAAGGCGAAGCCGATTACATCCTCTCGTTTGAAAAACTGGAAGCCGCCCGCTATGTACAGAATCTGCGCCGGGGCGGGCTTGTCATCACGAACAACCGCGAAACCGACCCGATGCCCGTCATCACAGGCGCCGCGGCCTATCCGCACGACGTGCTGGACCGCCTGGAAGCCCTGGGAGTCCGCGTGGATCAGCTGGACGCCCTGACGCTGGCCGAGCAGGCCGGCTCGACCAAGGCGGTCAACCTGGTGCTCATCGGGCGCCTGTCCACCTATTTCCCCGAAATCCCCGAGGAAAAATGGCTAAAATCCCTCGAGGCCGTGGTCGCCCCCCGTTTTGTGGAAATGAACAAAACCGCCTTCGCGCTGGGGCGCCGGGCAAAATAAGCAAATCTTAATGGGAAAGAGAACCGTATGAACCTCCCTGAACGATATTACCAAAAAGAAATCGAGACCATGCCGCCCGAAAAGATCCGGGCCCTTCAGTCCGAGAAACTGGTCCGGCAGGTCCGGCGCGTATACGAAAACGTCTCGTACTACCGCGAACTGATGAACCGCAAGGGCGTCCGTCCCGAGGACATTCACGGGATTGAGGATCTGCACAAACTTCCCTTCCTTTCCAAGGCGGATCTGCGCGACCAATACCCCTACGGACTTCTGGCGACTCCCCTGTCCGAATGCGTCCGGATCCATTCGACCTCGGGCACGACCGGCCGCCGCGTCGTCGCGTTCTACACCCAATACGACGTGGATCTCTGGGAGGACTGCTGCGCCCGCGCCCTGACCGCGGCCGGAGCCACCAAGGAAGACGTTTGCCAGGTCGCATACGGATACGGTCTGTTCACGGGCGGATTCGGTCTGAACGGAGGCTCGCACAAAGTGGGATGCCTGACCCTGCCGATGTCCTCGGGCAACACCGAGCGGCAGATTCAGTTCATGCTGGACCTCAACTCCACCATCCTGTGCTGCACTCCTTCCTACGCGGCCTATCTCGGAGAATATCTGAAGGAAAACGGCTACCGGCCCGAAGACAACCGTCTCAAAGCCGGCATCTTCGGCGCCGAACCCTGGACCGAGGAAATGCGCCGGGACATCGAGAAGAGCCTGGGCATCAAGGCCTATGACATCTACGGCCTGACCGAGTCCAGCGGCCCCGGTGTGGCCTTCGAGTGCCGGGAACAGCACGGCATGCACATCAACGAGGACCATTTTCTGGCCGAAATCATCGACCCCGAAACCGGCGAAGTGCTGCCCGAAGGAAGCAAGGGCGAGCTCGTCTTCACGAGTCTGGACAAGGAAGCCTTCCCGCTTCTGCGCTACCGCACCCGCGACATCTGCGTGCTGACAAGAGAAAAGTGCAGCTGCGGGCGGACCTTCATCCGGATGTCCAAGCCCATGGGACGGAGCGACGACATGCTCATCATCCGGGGCGTCAACGTCTTCCCTTCCCAGATCGAGACGGTCCTGCTCAACAAGGGCTATACCCCCAATTACCAGATTCTCATCGACCGGGTGCACAACACCGACACCTTGGACATCAACGTGGAACTGACGCCCGAACAGGCCCGGAACACACCCGAAGAGGTGGCGAAAATGGAAGGGTCCCTCGCCGGGGCCATCAAGACCATGCTGGGCATCAGCCCGAAGGTGCATCTGCTCGAGCCCCACTCCATCACCCGGAGCGAAGGCAAGGCGGTGCGCGTCATCGACAAACGGAAATTGCTGGATTGAACACAAGCCGGGCGGACGCCCGGCTTTTTTGCACCCGGGCGACGCTTGCAATTCTCCCGCCTTTGATTATAATGAAGGTAGAAACTTCCCACGAAACATCTTGCAAACCATTCAGGCAAAAGGAGGCTGCCATGTCCCCACTTCCCATTTTAACGGCCGGTCAGATGAAACGGGCGGACCTGTATACCATTGGCGCGGGAACCCCTTCCCGGGTCCTCATCGAGCGGGCTGCCGCCGCCATGGCGGACTTTGTCGAAACCGAGTGCACCCGGGAAAAGACGGCCCCCGTCGCCTCCCGGATCCTGGTTCTGTGCGGACACGGAAACAACGGCGCCGACGGACTGGCCTGCGCCCGCTTTCTGACGCAGAAGGGCTTCCCGGTCAGCGTATGCCTGTATACCACCGATAAACCCGGTCCCGAATGGCAAACGCAATACGACCTGTGCCGAAAGGCGGGTGTGGATCTGCACTCCTCGCTCCACCTTGGCGGCGTGACGCTGATCCTGGACGCCCTGCTCGGCATCGGAATCTCACGCGACATCGCAGGGGCGCTGGGAGACCTGATCGATCGGGTCAACGACTCGGGCAAACCGGTCCTGGCGCTCGACGTCCCCTCCGGCATCGACGCCACCACCGGAGCCGTCCGGGGGCACGCCATCCGCGCCTGCGCGACGCTGTGCATCTCCCATCTCAAAACCGGGGTTCTGCTCCCGCCCGGAAACCGGTACGCGGGGCAGATTCATTGCGCCCCCATCGGCATTGACGCCTCACCCCTGGAAAAGGAGCCGCTGTACTACCCGGCCCTGAGTGAGGCCCTGGCTTCGTTCCTGCCGTCCCGCGATCCGGACTCGAACAAGAGCACCTACGGAAAAATCCTTTGCGTCGCGGGTTCGTACGATATGGCGGGAGCCGCCGTTCTGTGCGCGCGCGCTGCCCTGCGGGCGGGAGCGGGTCTGGTCCGGATCTTCACGCCGGAATGCAACCGCGCCATCCTGCAATCGGCCCTGCCCGAAGCCCTTCTGACCAGTTACGGGGCCTCCCAGGAAATCGGGGAAAAACTGCAGTCCGCCCTGGATTTTGCCGACTGCGTCGTCTGCGGATGCGGCCTTTCGCAATCTCCGGACGCCGGACGGATTCTGTCCTTTTTGCTGCAGCGGGTCGGGGACAAGCCCCTGGTGCTCGACGCCGACGCGCTGAATTTGCTGTCTGCCATGGGCAAGGACGCCTTTCCCCTGCCCCCGCACACCCTGCTGACCCCTCATCCGGGCGAGGCCGCGCGCCTGCTGGGAACCGGAGTCCGGGATGTCACGTCCGACATGCCCCGGGCGCTCGAAGCCCTGACGGAGCGCACCCGGGCGGTTTGCGTGCTGAAGAATTCGGTGACGCTGATCGGCTCCCAGGATGACCCCGCGCGCTATCTCTTCTGCGACGGAACGCCCGCCCTGGCAAAAGGCGGAAGCGGAGACGTGCTCGCCGGCGTTTGCGGCGCCATGATGGCCCGCTGCGGATTCGGCGTCCGCACGGCCGCCCTGGCGGTCCTCCTGCACGGGAAAGCCGGACGTCTTGCCGAGGCGCAATACGGGACGGACGGGGTTCTGGCTTCGGACGTCGCCGACCGGCTGGGGCTTGCCATGCGTGACCTGATTGACGCATAAACGCACAAAGAGCACCCCAACAATCCCCGAAATGCAATTGACTTTGCGTCACGTCGGGGATATAATAAAAACAGAAACGGCAGCCGGGTTTCGCCTTGCTGCCATTTTCTCACTCACACAAAAGGAGGCGCACATGGTTTTTGCGGATTTGCTTTTCATCTTTCTGTTCCTGACCCTGTGCACCTTTGCGTGCTTCCTGGCCCGGACCAACCGCTCCCGCAACTGGGTGCTTTTGGTTTTCTCCCTGATTTTCTACGGTTGGAGCGGTCCCCTTCTGGTTTTGCTGCTCTGCGGCATGACCCTGATTGCGTATCTGGGCGCGCTTCGCATGGAAAGCCTGCGAAAGCGTCAGGCCGAATGCGCCGCTTCCCCGGACTATCTGCCCGGGTTCGACAACGAACCGCAAAAACTCAAAAAGATGGAAAAGACCACGCTGATCTTTTCCATTGTCCTCTCCATTGGCATCCTGGCTTTCTTCAAGTACACCCGCTTTGCCCTGGGTGAGATCAAGGCGCTCTTCCACGCGACCTTCTCCCTGCCCGACATCGTGCTGCCGATCGGCATCAGTTTTTACACCTTCCAGCTGATTTCCTACCTGGTCGACGTTTACCGGGGCGAGGTGGAAGTCCAGCACAAATACCATTTGCTTCTTCTGTACGCCGGACTGTTCCATCAATGCGTCGCCGGCCCGATCGTCCGCTATTCGGACATCAACGACCAATTGCACAACCGGACGCTTACGGTTGAGCAGTTCAGCGCGGGCATCACCCGTTTTGCCACGGGTCTGGCGAAAAAGGCCCTTCTGGCCAACACGCTGGCCACGATCGCCGACACCCTGGTGCCCACCGGAGGCGAGAACCTTGAGCTGCAGTCGGCGGCCACACTGCTGCTGGGCAGTCTTGCCTATATGCTCCAGATCTATCTGGACTTCTCGGCCTACTCCGATATGGCCATCGGCATGGGACTCATGGCCGGATTCCATTACCGGGAAAACTTTCAGTATCCGTATGCCGCCACCTCGGTCACGGACTTCTGGCGCAGATGGCACATTTCCCTTTCGTCCTTCTTCCGCGATTACGTATATATCCCCCTGGGCGGGAACCGGCGCGGGTTCGGCCGTCAGGTGCTCAACATGTTCATCGTCTGGTCTCTGACCGGCATCTGGCACGGAGCCGGATGGAACTACCTGCTCTGGGGTTTATTCTACTTTGTTCTCCTAGTAATAGAGAAACGCTTCGTCGACCTGAAGAAAAAGGCTCCGGTTCCCCTTGCGGTGATTCGCCGGGTCCTGACCCTTGTTGCGGTCTTCTTCGGCTGGATTCTGTTCCGCTATTCCGACATGGCGGTTCTGGGCACCGTGCTGCGGGGCATCTTCTGCGGCAACGGCAATCCGTTCTTCGACCTGACCGCCAAACTGACCCTGCAGAACAATTTCTTCTTCCTGCCGCTTTGCATCCTGGCCTGCTTCCCGGTGGTGCCCAAACTGCACGCGTATCTGGACAAAAAGCTCCTGCCATACACCGGCTGGCGCCGCACGCTCCGGGTCTGCGAGGCCGTGCTTCCCATCCTGCTCATCGTTCTTTCGGTCTGCAATCTGGCGGGACTGACCTACAATCCCTTCCTTTACACCCAATTCTGAGGTAGCCTATGTCAAATCCATCTTCCAAACCGGATTCCAATCTGGACTTCGACCCGATCCGGTCCCTTATGCAGGACTCCGGAGGCGGGCGCCCGTCCAACAAAACCGACCCGGATTATCCGGATATGCCGCCTTCCTTTGAGAAGGAGCAGACCGAAAAGGAACGGCGCACGGTGCAAACCGCTAAGACCCTGCTCTTCTTCTACCTGCTCTTTGTCGGATTTCTTGTTGGGGTTCTTATGGCGCTCCGGCCTGCCGTTTCGGAAGCCGAGAACCGGAAACTGACCAAGTTTCCCGAGTTCAGCCTGTCCGCCTTCCTCAAAGGAGACTACACCGCGCAAATCACCACCTGGTACGCCGACACCTATCCTTTGCGCGACCCCATGATTGCCACGTCGCACAAACTGGACTCGATGCGCGGGTTCGGGGCCAAAGCCTCTCCCATCCGGCCGAGCAGCGAAATCCCGACCGACATGACGCCCGAGGAACTGGAAAGCTACATGCAGGCACTGGAAAACCGGGAGACCGATTCCGAGACCGGAAAGACTCCGGAAAAGGAAACCGAGCCTGACCCGACCGGCCAGGTCATCGAGAACCGGTACATCGTCGAGGACGGCAGTTTCGAACTCTTCTACTTCAACCAGGAAGTCTCGACGCAATATGCGCTGCAGATCCGAAAAGCAGCCTCCAAACTCAAAGGAACGGCGAAGGTATACGACGTCGTCATTCCCCTTCGGTATTCCCTGTATCTGAGCCCGGAATTGCAAAAATCCCTGGGCGTTTCCGACGCAGAAGCCGCCATTTCCTACATTTACCAGATGATCGGGGACAACGCCGTAACCGTTCCCCTGTATTCCCTCTTCAAAGACCACAAGGACGAACCGTTGTTCTTCAGGACCGACCACCACTGGAACGGTCCCGGGGCGCATCTGGCCTGTTCGGCCGTGCTCGAAGCCATGGGCAAAGCGGCCATTCCTCTTTCGTCTTACCGGGATTCCCGGCAGATTGAGGGATTTCTCGGTTCGCTCTACAACGACGCCGGAAAACCCGAGTCCATGTCCCGCCATCCGGACACCGTCTATGCCTACGTGCCGAACGCCACCAACGACATCACCCATTACCACGACGGAAACGTCTATACCAATTACGGAATCATCTCGGGCGTCGGGGCAACCTGGAACAAGTATCTGACCTTCCTGGGCGGAGACTTCGCCCTGAGCCACATCCACAACCCGACGCTTACGGACGGTTCGAGCGTGGTGCTGGTCAAGGAATCCTTCGGCAACGCTTTCGCGCCCTTCCTGGTCGATGCTTTCGAGGACGTATGGGTGCTGGATTACCGCTTCTTCCCTATGTTCAACGACCAGACGCTGGATGAGTTTGTAAAGGAAAAGAACATTGAAAATGTCATCTTTTTAAACAATCTCATCGCCACCTCGGCCTCTGCCAGGGTCAGCAATCTTTCCTCCCTGATCGGCGATTGAACACGAAAAGCCAAAAGATGTTTTTGCCTATAGCATGTGGTTGGTTTTTTCCGAAATAAAAATGTCGGTTTCTTTGATATCAGGCAGTAAGCGATAAAGAATCCCGCATATGTAAAAAAAGAGACGGCCCGCAAATGCGGGCCGTTTTCGTTACTCGGTTATTCGTTTTTCGGGCATGGCAGATCCGGAGTTCCTGAAGTGAATCACTGTCTCAGAATCTTTCGTTGCTCCACACCGTCTACCAATCGGGTGTACAGGTGAACGGTCACTGCTTCCTTGTCACCGAAACGGGCGAGGAGCGCCTGATCGCTTGTCTGCGGCGGATACTCTCGTATCGCCCAGACAGAGCGATAGCTGTCCCCGCAGATGAAGTGATCCACATTGAAGCGGATGGCAGAGGGGACCGCCATGTCGAAGAAGTCTTTTACATAGGCTTCGCTGTGCGCGACTTCTTCGGGAAGTTGTTTTTTCTTTGCCATAAGAGTTCCTTTCATAAAGAAAAACCGCACCTCTGCTGAAGTGCGGTTATCGTAGTTATTTAATTAATCAGAGCATGGTCTGCCCGCCGGATTGTGTCTGTACAATATCGTCCAGCAGTTCAATGCGCGTCCTGAGTGCATTTGCCAGTGTATCAACCCGTATCGGTTCCATATACTCGGACTTTTCATACAGCTCTCTTGCGTAGTCTTCAATGCCGTCGAGAGCGGACAAGTCCAGCCATGAGAAGTCGGTCACAAGTTCCAGATTCTCTGTGGGATTCTTCTTCCACAACGGGGTTTTAATATTGCTGTCATCATCTGCGTGTATCTCACCCACGACACGGTTGAACCACATGGAATTGCCGTTGTCGTAAAGCGGTGCAACGCCGACCCATTCCAGTGTGACCGCATTGCGGATCAGTCCGAAGTTGTTCAGGTGCCGGTCTTCGTTGCCAATCAGATAATCCAGCACAAGCATTTGTTCCAGCTTTTCGCGGGCATCGGCAATGCCGAGCTTTTCGCAGCATTCGATATAGAATTCATATTCCGATTGCTCGTTCCGCTTTTTGAACGCACTCATCACCTGTGCCGCCGCAACAAGGTCGGTTTCGGGAGTGATAAAATCCTCGCACCCGGAGCAGAGCTCGCCGTGTTCCGCTATCAGTGTATACGGCACATGCGGGATACCGAGCCGATTGGCAATCTCGGACGCAAGCACCTCGTTGTAGGCTTCCTGGCGATAGGGCGCACTGGAGTCCTTAAGAAGCACCCGCTTGCCGTCGATGATCTTCCATTTCTTTTTGAGGTTGCCGTTTGCCGTGTTGTCGGGGGATACAAGGCTTGTGCTGTCGGAGCCTGTGCCTTTGCCGAACAGGATATTTCCGATGTCCTCCGAGAAGGCATTTTCAAAGAAGTTTACCCGGTGCCAATCCAGCGGTTTATCGGTCGGAGAAATCCAGTATTGATCGGACAGGCTAAGTCCGAAGCACTTTTCGATCAGCTCCTGCGGGGAGGACAACTCCAACTCCTCCAGCACATCGCGGATACCTTTCCGGCTTGCGGGAATGGAACGCTTTGTCCACCAGCGGTTGAGAGCTTTCCTTTCCACGCCGATTTTATTATAAGGACCGAGCGGCAGATGCTCTGCGTGATGAATTTTGCCGAGAGAGACGATGTTGGAGTATTCGTCAAGCTCCAAGTCCATAACCGGGATGTCGCGGTGCATAAGGGTATACAGCATGAGAATTCCTCCTTTCCTTGTGATTATTATTTTTTTATACCATTTTTTCTCTTGGAATTGCAAGAGAAATGATGTTAACGTACAGATTTGTCCGCCATATGCTTATCCACCGACGTAATCCTGATACAACCGGACAAACACATCCGGACGGACCACAACCACGTTCTTGTCGGTTGCTTTCTCCAGCTGATCCACAAAATCCTGCATGCCGCCGATGTCATCCAGGACCTGGTTGCAATACACAAAGACCTTGGCAAAGACGATTCCGTCCTTGGCATTCTTCGCGTCTTTCTGAGCCAGCAGCGCCTTGAGCTGGGAATCGAGGTTGGGTCGGAAAGTCGTCAGGTAGCTTCTGCACCGGGTGATTCCGTCTATGTCATACACGGAACTGCGGTAAGAAGTCGTTCCGCCGATAGCAGCCGTCTGGTTGCCGTATGAGGAGAACAGTCCTTCAATCTGCGGGCACTCCTGGGCATAGCGTTTCCCCATCTCGTCGCTGATGTTGTGAAGGGCCCGCAGCACGACCGTATCGGTCTGCTTTGCCACATAATTCGTCAGCTCCAGCATCCGGGAAAGAATCTCTTCCCTGTCGTCCTCGTTGTACAGCACGCCGAAGTCATCGGGCGAGGCCAGGTTGGAAATGCCACCGCCGTCCAGGTAGAAATAATCGTTCTCGGTCGCGTTTTGGTAATACCACTCCAGAATAGCCGGAGCGACGTAATAGAGGGCGCCGCAAAGCGAATATCCCTTGGCCACAGCGGCCCGTGCCTCTTTGTCCCTGAAATTGTACATCCACAGATGGTAATCCCAGGACAGATTGTCCCCTTCGGACAGGTCGAATGTCACATAAACCGTGTCCTTTGTAAGTTCGGGGGTCGCCGAAACCTTTTGCTTGAGAGGCCCGGCCTCCAGGCTGTTGAACAGGGACATATTCGGGGTGGAGAATCCGTAGGTAAAATATTTGCCGAACTGGCCGCAGATCTGGAACATCTCAAATTCCGGGAAGCATCCGCCGCCCCGCCCGATGACCGGCGTATTGGGGGCCGTCGAGGCAAACAGTTCCATATAAAAATCATAATCCGCCAGCGTCTCCACGTCGCTCGTGCAGAACATCAAAGCACGGGACATGACGGCATAATCCCGGCAGACCTTGGCCGGATGGCCCGAAGACTCGTTGGAAGAGGGCGCATGGAAAAGCACGGTTTTGGAGAATTTGTCCCCATACGTATTCCAGAGCCATCTGTAAGCGTCGACCGAAGAAGAAAACCGTCCGTCGGAGCGGAAAAGCACGTCTTTGCGGATGCTGTCCTTGATCCGTGCGTAATGTTCCTCGGGCAGATAAACGGCGTCCAGTACACCGGCAAGGGAAGTAACGAGATTCTCGCTGAACTTGGTCTGTGTGCAGTCCCCCAGGATGACACCCTCATACCGGTCCGCAAACCGGACCAGAAGTTCATCCAGCGTTGAGACGACCGTCGTCCGGCCCTTGTCCCTGAGCAGTTCGAGATAGTTCTCCTCCTGAGGGATGTTCATATACCGCGTATCCTGGTTGTAAGACCGGTAATCCACAAAGATTTCAGGAGTCGTCCGGTTCACAAGGCCCTGCAGCGTCATGGCGGTCATCAGCTCAGCCGTGGTCATTCCCTCGCCTTTGAGCACGTAGATCGTCTGCGCGGGCGCATGTTCGGATTTCGGGTAAATGTTCGCGTCGTCCGGAGTCTTCTGCTTGACGTCATACCGTCTTGCCTCAACCGGATCGATGGACTCCAGCTTGATGTCCCGGATCTCGACGTTGATTCCAACGCCGACGCCGCATACGCTGAACGTGCATTCCTCCACCAGGGGCGTATCCGAATCCCCGACGTTCATCTCGCCCAGGAACACCTCATCCACATAGTAGAAAGCCCGTCCCGCAGCCGGATGCACTTCCAGGCGGACCGTATACCGGCCCGGATTCTTCGCTTTGAAATTCATTCCGCCTCGCTCATACGTAGCGCGCGCCATGCGGGCAAAGTTTCCTTTCTCAATGGAAAGGCAGATGTGCTCGGAACCCGAGACTCCCGAATTAGCCATGAGCTGCACAATGGGCGTCTCTCCGCCGTGGTCCACGACGGTCATCTCAATCCGATAGCTGCCGGGATCGGTTCTTCCCTTATAAGTAAGACCGGCGGTTGCCTCAAAGATGATGCCGGTATCCGTCAGTTTGTATCCCGTGGTCGGGAAAGCCGTCCGGACGTCCAAAGGCTCCGCCAGACAGGGTTCATAAGCGGTTCTGGGTCTTTCTGGATCTAAAATCTTGGATGGCATTTCTCCCTCTTCCCGGCAAATCCGAACGATGGTGCTGCCGTATTTTTCATTTTCGTATTTGTCCGAACTGTATCCGAACAGCAAATACAGAAAGCGGTTGGCCGCATAGGCGGTTTCGGCGTCCCCGTATCCGATGACAAAAATCTTGGTGCCCGCGGTGTCAATGACATACCGCCCGGGCGTCAGGGCGTCCTGATACGCCTTGGCTTCGGTTGCGTTCGTGCGGCCGACCATCAGTTCGTATTCGGTGCGGTTGTTGGTTTTTGCGTCCACGTAATCGGTCGCGACCGGAAGATTGAAATCGCACATCTTCCGCACGGCCGAACGGATCAGGCTGAAGGACGAAATAAGGCTCTGGGACGCAAAGTCGGACCGCAGAAGCGTATACTTGGACAAATCCACCTCGGCATAGGTATCCACCCCCGCCTGGCCGCCCGGGCCCGGCACAGTTTCCCCGTTCGGATTGGATTCGGTTTCTCCGGAACCGGATCCCGGTTCGGTCTCCTTCTGCTCCGTTTGTCCGCATCCCGCCAAAGCCGCGGCGAACATCCAGAGAGCCAGGAACAAAGACAAAAAACGAATCCATTTCATACCAATACCTCCAAAGAAATAAGTTCAAAAAAGGCATGGCCGATTCCAAATTGATGAAACAGCCATGCCTTATCCATAAAACAATCAAATACCGAAAGGCGTTGCCTGGTTGACAAAGTCCAGATAATCCGCCATGGACAGCGGCTTGGAATAGAAATACCCCTGAATGGCGTCGCAGCCCATCTTGGTCAGTTCTTCAAAATCGTCGCGGGTTTCCACCCCTTCCTGCACGACGCGCAGGCCCATCTGCTTGGCAATCCGGATGTTGCTCTCAATGAGCAGCTTGTCGGTTTCATGGCTCTTGCCCCGACGCAGGAAATAGCGATCCAACTTTACCTGATAGAAATCGATTTCCTTGAGAATCTGCATGGGGGAACGGCCGAAGTTGTCGATGGCGCACCGGAAGCCCTTCTTGGTCAGGTCGGCCAGAAGTTTCTTCATCACGTCGAAGCTGTACAGAGCAAAACTCTCCGGGAATTCAAAGATGACGCTGTCATTGGGCAGGCCGTACCGCTGCCGCATTTCCATACAATAATCCGCGAAATCCTCCTGGATGGCCGTAACGCGGGAAATGTTGACCGAAATCGGAGTCAGTTTCTGACCGCGCTCCTGGTTCTCCTTTTGGAAGCGGAAGACTTCGTTGATTACGAACTTATCCATCTTCACGACGAACTGGTTGACTTCGAACAGCTGAATGAATTCAACCGGCATATAATACCGGCCGGTTTCGCTGTCATACCAGCGCACCAGCGCTTCCGCGCTGTCCAGCGTCTTGTTTTCCACGCTGTAAATCGGCTGATAGAAGACCTTGAAATCGCCCACACGCAAAGCGTTCTCCATCTTGCGCTCGATTTCCTTCTCGCGCTGAACGGCTTCGCTCGCTTCGTCCGTATAGAACTTGTAAATCATGTCGGGACCGTTGTTCTTGGCCCGGACTGCCGTGGCCGCCCGTTCCACCATCGTACCGATGTCGGTGATGGACATCTTGGTCAGGTTGTAAATACCGAACTGGGGATTGAGGTGCATGCCCTTTGCCCGCATCTCGGGATAGTTGTACAAGACGGCATACAGGACCTTCAGTCGGTTGATCAGATCCTCGGTCTTGTTGTAACGCATGGTCAGGACGAACATGCCCTCGGGATAGTATCCGTACGTTTCCCTCGAGGTGACCAACTGGTCAATGGATTTGGCGGTAAACCGCAGCATATCCTGCTGGAATTTTTCGCCGAACTGGTCCTTGTTGATTTCGTAATAGTAATACTTCAAAAAGACGATCGAGTAGTTGCTGTACGGATCGTTCCCCACAAGTTCGGTGGTCTCGTACGCATAGTAATCGTAAGTCGCGCATCCGATGACAGGGTCGACCGTGACCACCAGGTCCTCGAATTTGTTGCGGTGTGCAATCGAATAAACGCTGTGGGTAGCCAGGGTCATCAGAAGAATGCCCAAAATCAGGATGATGACCAGCATGCCGCTCAAAAACAGATTCGCATCCGAGCATATCGTATTGACTTCAAAGAATCCGATGATATTCAGTTCCGTCCCAAGGAATGCGGTCGTATCCATCGCAACGACCATATCCCCCATATGGGCATCCAAGTCATATGCGCCTCCGCCGCTGCGGGCCATGTACAAGAGGTGCATATAATCTGTGGTATCGCCGGTCAATTCCTCTAAATAATCTTCCAGTTCTGAAGACGATTGATCGCTTCCCCTCATCCCATACATGTACTTGCCGCTCAAGAGTCCCGTGAAATAGGCGTACTGGCCAACTTCTGTTTCGTTTTTGTAATACCCGTCAAGCTGCTCGTAAAAGAGGGTCATCGGATACATAAGCAGGCAATAATCCATCATCGAATACCGAATGACCGGGAACCCGATGATGATGACGTCCTGCGAAAGTTCGGGATCGTTGACCACGCCGGTCACACCGTAGTCATTGCTTTTGGCAAGTTCCACAATGGACTCATTGATGTCGCTGTTGACCCGTACGCCGACCTGGTCGTACAGTTCCCCGTTTTTCATATAACGAATCCGCGCAATTTTGCCGTTTTCCTTGGTAAATGCCTCAAGTGCGGCCCGGAATTCCGAAGCATCCGTAACGTTGTCACGGGAAAGAGTGAAGATGTAGTTTTCCGCCTGCGTCCGGGCTTCCTGCAGTTCATCCGAAAACTGCTGCGCTACTTCGGACACGAGAGCGGACGAATAGGTTTGCGCCTGCCGCTTGATGGATCCGCGGAACGTCAAAAGTGCGCTGATGCCTGAAAGGACAAGTGCGACGATGATGGTCGCGGCTGTCACAATCAGCAGCCAGCGAATGGTTCCGCTTTTTTTCTTTTTGGAAACGAACTTCTGCCTCTCACCCTGCTTCTGTTCGCCCTTATCATTTTCGGCTTCTCTTTCATCGAGTTCGTCGATGGAACGGACCTCTTTTTTCATAAACCCTCCGCAATCCTACTTTGTTGCGTCTTCTTATGTCTCGTCAAAACCGGTCGTGTCCTTGTCGGAATTCTCCGATTCGGATACACGGCGGTCGCCTGGCTCCCGGTCACCGTCCTTCTGTGTCGGGTCGGTATTCTTTTCCGGGGCTTTTTCCTGACCCGGGGTTTCGGGGAGTTCTCCTGCCGCCTTCATGCGTTCAATCTCGGCCTGTACCAGCCGGCGCATCTCTTCGCTGTCCTCCTCGGGCATGGAAATGTTCTCTTCCTTGGCAGCCTCTTTTTTCATGGACTTGGCAATCTCCCTTGCGGCAATTGCAAACAGAATCAGGGCAGGAATCAGCAAAAGAATGAATCCCTTCCCCGACTTCATCAGATTCCCGATGAACTGAAGCGGTTTCACCTTCCCGATGTAAAGTCCGACGACTTTGTCCCCCTTGGCGGTTTCCTTGTCCGGTACCATATTGGTTTTCGGATTGTCCCCCTGCGTGACAAATTCCAGACTTCCTTCTCCGTTGACGATGATTTCCTTGACTCTGTGAGTGTTTGGCGCACCGTTAAGATTCGGGTCGTCCGAATAGAAGGTGATGACATTCCCGACCCGGACATCCCCGGGGGCTATTTTCCGGATCAGAATAAAATCTCCCGCATGAATGTCGTCATCGGTGTTGTCGTCCAGATCGTCCATACTGGAAGATACGATCCGCAAAAGCGCATGATTGAACAGCATCGGTACCTTGTGAGAAAACGTACACACCACAAAATAAACGATCAGCGCAACCAGCAGAACCGCCACAATCCAGGTGATCACCGTGCCGACTTTTATTCTTTTCCGTTTCTTCGGCTCTTCAGCCTCCAGTACCTCGTTCTCCATGTTCCCTTTTCCTAATTCTCACAACCTGAAAAGCCTTATTGTTTCCTGCCCTGCCCTTATCCCGCAAGGTCTCGGCTATTCACTCGGATGATCCGCGTCGGGCTCCGACGGCCGGGTTTCGGCCTGCAATTGAGCCTGTCGCAGTTCGGCCTCATCCTCTTTCTTATATTTCTTCTTTCTCTTACGACCCGGATTTTTACGCCGCTTCCGCTTGCCGCGGGTTTTGCAGGGAAGGTCCTCCTCTTCGGATTCCTCCTCGTCCGACTCCTCCTCGCTTTCGTCTTCGGCTTCTACCTCGGCCGCGGCAAGAGCCGCAAGACGGGCTTCCTCGGCAAGACGTGCTTCTTCTGCCAGGCGGGCTTCTTCCGCCAAACGGGCATCCTCGGCCAAACGGGCTTCTTCCGCAAGACGGGCTTCCTCTGCCAGCCGTGCCTCTTCCGCAAGACGCGCTTCTTCTGCCAGGCGGGCTTCTTCTGCCAAACGGGCCTCTTCGGCCAGACGGGCTTCTTCCGCCAAACGGGCTTCCTCTGCCAGCCGTGCCTCTTCCGCAAGACGTGCTTCTTCTGCCAGACGCGCTTCTTCCGCAAGCCGAGCCTCCTCGGCCAGCCGAGCCTCCTCGGCCAGCCGCGCTTCCTCTTCCTGACGTCGGATGGCTTCAAGCCGCCTCTGTTCCAGAATCTCATCCGCACGCAGCGCAGCGCGCAGACTCATGGCAATCTTCCGCTCATCCTCGCTCATTTTTCCGTGACGGTTTCCGCGGGCACTGAGCCGGATGGCTTTTTGATAATAAGATTGCATGACGTCGAACTCATCCGATGTCAGAGGCTTGAGCTTGTCGACAAATTTCGGTCGGAACGGCAAAGGGGTTTCGTCCTTTGCCAGAATATCCTCGGGAGCGGGCTCCTTGAGAAGTTTCTCCCGGAGCATATAGTACTGTACCCCGATGGTTCGGTACATGTTCTCGATGTAATCCGGATCCGCACTCAATGCGTTCTCCTCGACCAGCATCTCATACCCGACGCCTTCATAACTCTCAATGAATTCCCAAAGGGCAAGGCAGGCCTTCAGATGCTTGTTCTTGTTGATGGCATTGGTGTGTACAATAGGGGGACGGACAAAACTGTTCCCCATCTGTTTGGCAAAATCGGAGAAGGCATATCCCGTCACGACGCCGTCCAGACGTTCCACGCGGCGCCAGAGATCGGCCGAAAAGCTGTGGCCTACCCCTGACGATTCCAGTTCCTCCTGGTTGGAATCATCCGGCTTTTGCGAAAGTTCCATCACAAGAGAATACTTTCCCGAGATATCGTCGTTTCCAAATTCGGATTTCATCCGCAACGTCGTGCGGATTTCATCCTTCGCGCCTTCCTTGGCCTGGCGGTAACGGCGGTCCACAAACAGATACAGCCGGTTGAGCAATGTGTTGACGAAACGGTTCTCATAGGTCATGAGCGTCTCGTCCCGGTATACGTTCAGGATTTTGGACGGGGTGATGATATCCCCTTCCACTTTGTTGATATAGTCCGTATGCTGGGCCAGATGACGAATGGAGCGGGGCCCTATGTTGCGGGAAAGTTCAATCGGTTTGATCTCTTCGATTTCCTCGATGTAACGGCCCGGCTTGCGCAGAACCGCATCCACGTCTTCCAGCGAATCCTCAATGATTTTGACCCAGACCTCATCAATGGCCTTCAGGGCAAAACGGCGGGTAACGGCAACTTCTGTCTTACCCTTCTGGAACATATCCAGCGTAGGCTTGAAAAAGCTGTAGGTTTCCTCGATGTTCTGCGTGAAATGCTCGGTTTCCTCGTAGAGGTCGGACTGCAGTTTCCGGTCCGGTTCGGTCAAGTCGCTGGAAACCCTCTCAAACGGTTCCTCTTCCTCGACCGGCACCACATTGTACCAGGCCGCCGCTCCCAGAGCGTTGCTGCCCTGGGCTCCCCGTTCATCATGAAAGACCTCGTCGGCATGCTTGCCTTCCGGCAGGAAGACGTCGTCCCGATAATCAGGCGAGCTTTCCAGATCGTCCAGGTTGATAATCTCCGGTTCTGCCGTTTTACCGGTCCCCGGGTCGGAATCCGTGCGATCGTATTCATTTGCTGCATTCAGGTTCGGATTCTCTTCCATGCTGGGCCTTCCCATTTCTCATTCGAACTTAAAAACTTAATACATCTTACGCAGGCGTTCCAGATACGCAATGCATTCCGCCATGGCTCCCTGCCCGAACAAAGTATCCAGATAGTTGATCAGTCCCCGGATCTCGTCCCGGATCAGGGACAGGTTCAGCGCTTCAAACTTACGGAACACCTTGGTCGCCAGCAAATAGTCCAGTGCCTCGACCGGATTGCCACCGGCGGCCTCATAGACCGGCACGAACATATGGAGCTGCTTGATAATACGGTTACCGAAGGCAACACGGAACTTCTGAATGACGTAGTTGTCCAGTTTGGCAATCTTGTCCATGTATTCTTCTTTTACCGGGTATTTCTCCATCGCCTCGCGGTACAGTTCGTCCACATGAGAATATGCCACATGCTTCGGAGGCGTGTCAGGCGCATCGAATGCGACGCCCTTGCTGTCCAGGTTGATGACCAGGGCACGGTCGTACACCTTATCCGAAACGGCGAAAGTCGAGTCGTCGTTGTTTGCCGTACCGACGAACCAGATATTCTGGGAAATCTGCAATTTACCATCCTGCAAATGCTTCGGGTCATCCGGCCAGGTGGAGGAAACCATCTCCAGTTTCCACTCGTTCGGATCTGGCATTTCCAAAATGGACAGCATTTCCGCAAAGTAATACTCGACACGGGAAATGTTCATTTCGTCCAGGATGATAACGTTGATGTCGTCGTTGTAAGTTGCCTCATAGCAACGCTTGAGGACCTCGGTTTCGTTGAACTTTTTCGTAAATTCGTTGAAATACCCGAACAGTTCGGTGCGGTCACGCCAGGAAGGCTGAACCGACGCGATGGTGGCGTCGTTCAGGAAATACTTACCCATGGCATAAGGCAAGGAGGTTTTACCTGTACCGGAAATACCCTGAAGGATGATCAGTTTGGTGGAGGACAATCCGGCAAACATCAGCCGGATGGTCTTGATTTCATAGTACAGGTGCAGTCTTGAGCAGCAGAAGTTCCGGAAATCGTTGCACAGCTCTTCCAGCGAAATGGAATTGTCGTATTCGGGCGGAACGTAGTTCTCATACTTTTCATCCACCGCATTCAGGCGGAAGAAACGCAAGCCCGATGCCGCAACACCCTGCTTCTGCCCCGAGCCATCCCCGGTTGTTCCGATAGCGCCGCCGGTCCCGACAGCCGGAAGCGCATCCGCACTGCCGCTTTCGCCGAAAATGCGGCGGATATCCTCGGCAGAAATACCACTCTCCCCGACGCTCATGGCCAGTATCTTTTCTTTTTCTTCGGTCAGGCGCAGCACGTCACGGTGCAGATCCGCCATCTCTTCCAGAATATCCTCGCTCCCGACCAGGGTCTTGCGGAACCGCAAATATTTTCGGATGCCCAAAACAATCAGGAAGATCAGGGCGACCCAGATTGCATACACCAAAAGCATCGACAACACAACCAGCACCCAATGATACCAATGGAACTGCGAGGACATCGACCTCGCCTGGTTGATGTAATCACCGACGTTAAAGATGGTAAACAGACCAATCCCTATATTTTTAATAATGGTCCATATTCCTCCCAGCATGCGGGTCAGGAAATTGAAAAACCACTCCAAATACTCTTCCATTCGCAAAAACTCTCCCGTCTGACTAAACTATCTCTCACACTCTATTAACGCAAACAAGGGCTCGCCTGACGAGCCCTTATATGCTTAAATCTCGCTCTTGTTATCTGCTTCTTCTTGCAAAGCATCCACGGCCGGCTCCGAGTCTTCCGCCGGTGCATCCGCTCCCGGCTCCGGCGTCTTCTCCCCGGCTTCCGCAGGCTTTGCCTCCGTTTCCGTCTGCTCTGCTTTATCCTGTTGGGACTGCATCTGTCCGGCCTGCTGCGACGCTAAATACTCGGCGATGGCGCGGCGCTTAATCGCTTCCTCATCCAAAGCCGTGGCTTTTTTTCCGTATCCGCGGACCTGAAGAAGCGTCCTGACAAAGTTGAACACCTCATAGCCGAAGAACGCGACCAAAGGCAGAACAATGCACACCAAAAAACCGGTTTTGGAGCGGAGGAATTCGATAAAATTCCCTATTCCACCGATTCTGGTGCCGTTCCATAAAGCCTTCACGTCCTTAGGCATGACAGTTTCTTTTGAATAATCCGGATTGTTATCACCATGCGTAATATAGCGAACTGTGTTATCCGAAAGAGTTTCAACTTCGATAATACGGTGGGTATTTAATTCTGCTTGCCCGTTAATGTTTTGCGTAAAGGTAATAATATCCCCCACCTGAAGCGAGTTTTCATCTCCCTTATTAACACTGCGGCTAATAATTAAATCACCTTTTTTGATTGTAGGCTCCATTGATTCTGTCAGGATATTAATAGGACAATATCCACCGATGGAAGCCATTCCGGAACCGTCCTTGTTCGCAGAAGCACTCAATACAACAATGGTAACCAAAACTGCAAAAATGACAAAGATCCAAACCAAAACAT
Source organism: Clostridia bacterium (assembly GCA_017455185.1). GTDB lineage: Bacteria > Bacillota > Clostridia > Oscillospirales > CAG-272 > RUG14240. The sequence continues at coordinate 15,255 of JAFTBN010000068.1, read as the reverse complement.
TGACTACCGTCTTTACGATTTTCAAAACTTTTGCTTTATCAGCAGCCATAACTTTTAACCTTTCAATCCTTACAACCGGGACCGGCTGTCCCATGCAGATTGCCCCCGCATCTGCTTACCCCAATCTCATTTTACAACTGTATCCTATTCTTTTATGGATTTAATTCTTCTGCTTCAAAAACAACCTTCAGATTGACCGAATTGGCGTTGCATGTCTCCGTCCGAACGTATGTAATACCGGAGGAGCCTGCCACTTCCAATGCCCCGTCAAAATAGCAGCGCATGGTCACTTTAATCTGGCCTTCGGTGTTCAAAGGAATCTTATTATCCGCCAACGTCAGAGTCAAAAAAGAATCCCCACCCGCCACTGCGAGTTTGCCCACATATGTATCATTTACAGTATCATTTACATAAAAATCAACCGTCGCAGCCTTGGCAATATCAACTGCGCTGGATTCCGAAGGAGTCGTATCTGAAAGCGTCACTTTCAGCCTCGAATTCGTCATTTCCTTGGTCATGGAAGCGATATAAACCACGAAATCCACATAATAAGGACTATCCGCTGCCTCATCAACTGCCGAAGAAGTCAGGGTTTTTCCGTCTTTTGCCACGCCGGTGGTCATGCTGACGTCCTGCGGATTGGTCACATACATCAACTTCGTATTGGCAACAGCATCATCGTGCGTGCAAGCCTTCATATCCGTATACGTTCCGCTGGAAGTAACCGAAAATTTAGCGGTGGAAGGCGTAGCGGCTGCAACAGCTTCCGATGTGAAGTCAATGATTAAGTTCGGAGGTGTTTCCGCAGAAAGCGTCATTCCGTCATTGCTGACTTCCTTGTTCATGGCAAACCATGCCCAGGATGCAATCGCCAGCATCAAAACCGCAACAAGCAGCATGAGAAGAGCCGGAAGAAGCATTTTCTTTGACGCAGAAATTGTATTCCCTTTTCCGATTCGTTTTTCCATCTATCCAAAAACCTCTAAAAACCCATTCAACTAACGTCCGGCAGACCGCCCGACTCTGCAATGTTTCAAAAACAAGCAAAAAATCGCAATATACATGCGATTTTAAAATGGGCCTTCTGCTTTAGGGTGAATCATACTACAAAATGACCGAAAAGTCAAGATAATCTAATGGTAGTGTAAAAATTAGACATAGTAAATTTACAGTTAATTCACTTTTGCGGAGCCTCCAAGCCCATTTTTATCCTCATCCATCCGGTGTATTATCCCCTCCGCCCTGGATGCTGATTGTAATATGCTCGGCATCTGAGCCTCCGAACGCAGTTTTAATCGTTCCGGGACTTCCTTCATTCGTGGAGGCCAAATAACGGCGCACCTTTATCGTAAAGTTATCAATTAATACTGTATAATCCTCAGACGACTCACTTTCTTTATCGGCATTCTTGGTATAAATAATTGCCATCGAAGGAGTGTAATAATCAGGAGTTGTTGCTGATTCGGATGTGTCAGGAACAACAACAATCTTGCCATTGTTTTCCCGATTATTGTCATATACGAAATCGATTGTTCCAAGTACCGAACTATGTTCCGCAGCGCTTGCTCCAATGTCTAGATAGCACAGATATGCGCCATAACGTCCTTCTTCATCGACAGAACCAAGTGCATATTCGCCGGCATTTACGGGGATTTCGAAATAGTACATTGCAAAGTCCCTAAAATCGTCTGGTCTTTCAATCCAATCAGTGTCGAACATTAATGTATTACAACCATAGGGCATATATGATGCCTCATTGCTTGCAGAAACGATGTGCTTTTCATCTTCTTCATCATACCAGCAATACTTGTCACTGTCACCTGTAGATTTGTCATTATAGAACAGATATGAATAGACAATGTTGGGGTCATCGGGATCGCCATAAATATTCTTAATATGTCTTATTTCTTTAATGTCATTTCCATCACGAATTATTTGATTCAGCGAGAAGAAACTATTATTTTTCAGAGTGGAGCCATTATAGTAAAATGTTCCCGCAAAGAAGTTGATGTATCCCTTGGTTTTCAAACGGAAGTCTATGGAGTCCTCGGGCATTTCATAATTGTAATACGTAACTCCATTGACAATTACTTTAGGCGCAACAATTGTGTTGTCTATGCTTATCGCCGCGTCCATAAAATGCATGCCATATATTGAGCTCGAATATGTCGCATTGTCCGCATGATTTGTTCCCAAAAACATTTCGTCAAGTTGTTGTCTGGCATTATCGTATTTGGTAAGGCCAAGGGCATTCACGCTTTCCTTTGTAATAGTACGAATGCCGGAAATGGTTACAGTTCCAGTACCTGTTTCATTATAAGTAGTACCATTATAAACATTTGTATCTGGGTTTGACAAGTTATAACTATCGCTTATCCTCCTTATCTGCCCAGGGTTCTTGTATGTTATAGTTAGTACTTCCAGATTATTACCGGAATAAGCGTTTCCGTTTACCGCATTTTGCATGAAGTAAACATCATTAATGGTGTAACCTCTATTATTATACCTATATTGAGGTTGCCCGTTGAAAGCATAGTGGCTGCTGAATCGCACATCGCCATCAGTTGTTTGATAGGTAGCATGAGAGCCGCCTATGATATAACCAGTATTTTTCTGATCCACATTATATGGAGAATCTGTGGATGTGGCAAGAGGAATATATGTATCACGCCCCGCGGCTTCACTTGTAACTGTTTTAGTATACACCCGATAATCTGCAACAGAAAACAAATGTGTGTTGTTTGAAGCAATCGGATCAGATATGGTTTGGGTAAAACCGGTGTTAAGTGTAGTAAACGTGACGTTTGTCAAAGCATTATGGTTGGTGATGGTGTTGACCGCAGAAACACTTTCTAATTGCTCTTCAGTTTGATACACTTTTGAAGAAAAAGTCAAGGAAGTCTTTGAATACGTTACTGTTTCACGTGTTATGCGTCCATTATTAGGTCTTCTTGTGTATGTAGAGGCACCCCAACCATTATTATTATACTGAAGATAATATCCCCATCCTGTGTTTGAGGAGATATAATAGTAAGAATTATAGCTATAGTAATATAAATTTACACCACTGTTACTTATTGAAAGATTATTGTTTGCAACACTCAAGTAACGCGCATTACCACTAATTAAAGTTGAAACATTCATGCGTGTATTAGTATTACTGCTCGAAAACTCCCACAAAACCGCGTTATTAATTGATGTTGCATTCTGGAATGAGGACCCATTCAATCCCAAGTAATTTCCTGCGGAATTTTGAGATTGAATAGTATAATATGTTTTACTACTATCCGATCCAAAGGCAACAAGTTTAAACAAGTTGTTGCTACCCAAGGAAAGCGTATAAGTAGTGCTGTTCAGCGTGCATGTCAAGTTGTTCGATGCAAACGAGAATGATGTTGCGTTATTAAAATTATCAGTGACAGTAAGGTTTGTCGAACTGTAAGTATTATTTGTATCAAGAATAGCACGCAGATAATACGTATCACCACTGATAATAGTATAGATCTTCCCGCTTGTAGAGTTGTAATACCACTGCGTTGCCGATCCAGCGTTTGTTCCTGTTGAAATGCCTGTGGTTGTCGCATTCAAGAAATAATTGCCCGTGTTAGCTTTTATCGTTGATGCTGTTGCATAATTCGTGCTTCCCACCCAGTTGCCATTATAGATCACATAGTACGTACTACCATAAGTAAAGCGCTTATTCTCCGAATCATAAGTGAAATCAGTCGCGTTAGCTTGAGTATCAACGGAAAGAACCGTTCCATTACCGCGCAAATAGTACGTATTAGTGCCGTCAACAGTAAACAACTTGCTGCCGTCGTCAAACCACCGGGTAGCGTCTGCTGACGTGGTGGTATTGCCGATGGAACTCCCATCGCGAACCATATAATTAGTTCCATCGGTAATGGTAATATAACTAAGTGACGGGTAACATTTCCAACCGTTATCGTAAACAAGATACCAGCCGGCATCATTTGTTATAGTGCTATCACCATTGACCGTCCAAACAGTGGATGCGCTGTTTGCCAACGTGACATTAGTCCCGTTTGAAACAAGATAAAGTGTAGCGCCATTATAGAAAGTAGTGATGTTTCCACCGCCAACCGTCCACGCGGCAGTTGACGTGCCGACAGTCGTAGCATCAGATACTCCAAGATACGCACCATTTTGAGAAATCGTGGTTACACTTGCGGCAGGGTAAACTCTCCACTCTCCGCCAACGGCATATAGATACCAGGTTTTGCCGCCACCGGTATAAGACATTGTTCCGCCATTGATTGTGTAACTCCACACGTTGCCGTTTTCCTGATTATCCAAAGACAAATCACCTGAACCGTCAACCGTACCTTTGAGATACCGCTTGACTCCGTTAACAACTGTATACAGTTTGTTTCCGTCTACAATCCAGCGAACCGCATCACCTTGTGTCACCAAAGACAAATCGTTATTGATTACTCCCAAAAAATCATTTCCGCTGTGAATTAGATAAGACGTTGTCGAAGAAACGGCCTCCCACGCACTACCTGTCCAGCGCAGATACCACGTGAATCCATTTGACGTGGAACATGAAAGCACCCCATCGTTTTCTTCCCAATCACCGGTTTCTGCATTTGTCCCGATCGAAAGGGCTCCAGTGTTTGAAACGTTCAAATACCAGAGAGCGCTATTGATAAACGTAACAAGTCTGCCACTTTCAAGACGCCATTCAGCGTGGTTTCCGGTCGATCCAACAAGATTTGTTGTACTGTCTTCCCGTCCTAAATAATTCGTGCCATTATAAATAGTAAAAGTATCTGCGAACGGATATACACCCCACCCATTGTTATAGTGCAGATACCAAGTCCTTCCGCCATAGGAATCACTGTATGTGTAAGACAGAGTTCCTTCGTGCGTTTCGCCGTTTTCCGTCTTAGTCCATTCAGTTGAAGCATTTGTAGATAACGCAAGTACGCCGTTATTAGTGGAATTCAGATAGTGCTTTTTTACGTCGTCTGAACCGTCTCCAACTGTACTGTTCGGGTTTGTATCAAGATATGCAAACAAATGCCCCTGATCGTCCAGTTGCCAGACAGTAGCACTCTCATCGTCTGTATCTCTGGTAACACTTGCAGAAGTGGCATAAGAAGCGTTAAGATAATAATCTCCGTTCTTTATAGTAAATCCTTCTTCGATGCCTTTCTTTGTTATGGTAATAACTTTTTTAGTTCCAAAAAAAGTCGTGCTTTTTCCATGATACAAAGCATAATCTGATGTATTGTAATCCGAGATAACATAACTACCATTTTCCGGATGGGATGAATCATGAAAATAATCCACATCATAAGTAGTATTGCCAGACTGTGCAACGGTTGTATAATTCGTGTAGTCCGATTCTGTGACAACACGCCTCTCTTCTTCGGGTTTGGTTTCATCTATCGTAATAGTAACAGTTCTTGGGTAATTTTCTGTTACACTTGTATACTGCGATGTTTCACCGATGGCACGTAATCTAGTGAACATCGTCTTCATGTCAATACTACCGCCCCATTCTTCACCAATCCCCGCGGCGTTGCCCGCAATGGTCTCGCCGGTTTCGGAGCCTATTGAGTTACCTTTTATCACAGGATTGAGGTGGTAAACGAGTCCAATAAAACCGGAGTCTGAAAGAAAATTGGCACCGATATTCGCAACGTCGATGGCGGTCTTTTCATCACTGCTATAATAAACACTGATATTGGAAATAGAAGCGTATTCAATATGTCCGGCAAGTATTCCAATATGGTGATCCTCATCGTAATACGGTTCGCTCTCCGACTTTTCTGCAATAATCCGAGCCCAAAGATGATCTGCCACCTTATCTAGCAACGATTCTGGCTTTGAGGTGATCTGAATGTCATATAAAAGCAGATCATTAATGCCAGATACAGACCCATTGAACACAACAAGGCCATTTACATTGGACGTGCTGTTAACATCGCCAAGATATCCGATTTTGCCAAAAAGTCCAACATCGGGCGTGTCTTTATCGACAACAACGTCAAAGTTAGCAATAATCGATGAGATGCTGGTTTTCCCATTCGGAGCCGTGGCAGTACCACCTGCTTGAGCTCCACCCACACAGCCGATAAACGGATACTCCTCGTTTCCAACAGGATTGATCTCAATGTTTTTATTGTTTACGTTTCCGTTGATGCATGTTGCTTGACCAGCAGTGTTGCAAACCAGAAAATAAGGTTTGATAGCTGAATCGGCAATATAAGATCCGGTATCAGGATCCTCGCCGGTATAATTCTTTTTAATATACCTGTCATAAAAATACCCCGACTGCTGAAGCGCATAAAGGTTGATCATATGACGCGGCATAGAGATGATATAAGGGTTTTGCGCTGATCCCCAGTCAGCACTTGGGTCAAATGTCGTCTCCGTTCCGTCCGCAAATGTGATCGCCGACCCGCTTATAAATGACTCCGAATCGAGCCGTTCAAACAGCAAATTGATTCTCATTCCGACACGGGCAATCCGGCCGGAATCCTGGTCCGATGTATACACACGGGGCACACTGGACAGCCATGCATACACAAGCGTGCCGGACAAAGCCACGACAAGGACCAGCAGCGCGGTTAAAAAAGTAATGATTCCTATTTTCATCTTTTTCATGAACCAGATCCTTCCGTAGTTTCAAATGAAACCAACAATTCCAAATCAAAAACTATCTCGCAGGGCATATACTTCACAATATGGGTCGTTGCATCAAAGCATTTAGACAGATCCGGATAAAACCGAATATAAACATAATACCCCTGCTCCAAGCCTTTCAATTCTTTCCAATCACCGCCATTGACAAGCAATCCATCAGAAGAAACCAAAGCATCCATCTCATTCAACTTTTCAGAAGGCTCGTATTCCTCAGTGCTTACGCCAGCCTCCACGACAAGCAGGTCGGCAAACAAAGCAATTGCATCGCTGTCTGTCTGCTGAATTTCCTGCGTTCTGTCCACGCCATCCTGGGAATAAATCCGAACGGCGGAAGACGACAGTTCATATCGGATGGCAGATCGGAGAGGCCGTTCTGTCACATCAAAACGGATATAAAAGCAATTGTCGTTGGACAAAGTCAGAAGGTTATCCACGGTCCCCAAATGTAAAGATCGGAACGTATACTTCTCACCGCCTCCACTTCTGATCACAATGGGCAAAATCGCATTAGAGTCAGTCACGGAACTGCTGTCCAGCGCATCCACCCACACGCCCGTCTTGCTAAAGGTATCCCCGTCTTCGTCCTCCAGCGCGCCGGATTCAATCGTCGCGTCCATATCGAAACGCCACGCATGCATCTGGGGCATGAAATCCCCGTCTACCTGCATGGACGTATTGTCAAGGCCGTTCACATTCCGGTTCTCAACAATCCAGCCCAGGGAGCGGTTGAAAAAAATCACCAGAGCGCCCAAAACAGCCAGCCCGACGATCACAACGATGACCAACTGGCTGATTTGCCGTTTTTTCAGATTTTTCAGTTCTGTTTCTTTCATGACAGCCCCCTTTCTCCATATTTCTTACATTCCAAGTATTATGAAACAATAGCAAAAAGCCACAGTAAAACTATATCGATTTAAAGAAAATGGTATATATTGTGCCGAAAATATGCGCAAATAATCACTTAAAGCAAGAAATTTGAGAACAAATCTATCAGCACAATTAAGTTATTATACATTTTACAAGTGAATCATAAATGAATAAATTGTGAATAATCTGTACAGCAAGTTGCGTCCTTTAAAGATCCATTTTGAATTCTCTTTTGGGCAAAAACTGACCCGCCGGTAATCCTTTTTCGAAGAGTGTTGCCTTTACTCCTCGTCCTGCTTGATCCGGTGCGTCTTTCCGTCACTGCCGAGATAGGTATTCTCGGCTGTATACGGCTTCAGCTTCCCGGTCACGATCAGGTCCACGACCACTTTCGAGATTTTCGGATCGAACTGGGTGCCCGAACAGCGTTCAAACTCGCCTATGATCTTCTCCAGGGAGAAAGGCTCTTTATAGACACGCTTGGAAGCCATGGCGTCAAAGCAGTCGGCGCAGCAGATGATCCGGGCCACATAGGGGATATCCTCTCCCTTGAGCCCTTCGGGATATCCGGTTCCGTCGTATTTCTCGTGGTGGGATTTCGCCCCTTCCATGATCTGCGGAATGGTGGAAATACCCTTGAGGATCTGAGCGCCTCTTGTGGTATGGCTCTTCATAACGGCGAATTCCTCATCGGTCAGCCGCCCGGGCTTGTTCAGGATGCTGTCCGGAATGGCGATCTTGCCGATGTCGTGCAGCAAGGCGATGTAGTAGATGTTGTCCACCTCATCCTGGGACATACCCAGATTCTCGGCCACCACCTTGGAATAATACCCGACCCGGATGGAATGACCGTTGGTGTACTCGTCCTTGGCGTCGATGGTTCTCGCAATGGCCTGAATCGCCTCGAGCGTGATGTTCTTGTATTCCAGCTGCCGCTTCAGGGCCCGTCTGGTCCGTGTGCGGATGATCAGGATGTTGAGCAGAGCGAAGACAAGGAGGGCCAGCAGGATGACAATCCCCCAGAACCACCATTGCTCATAGAAGGTCTTCTCCTTGACCAGCTGAATCCGGATCTCATTGGAAAGCTGCCCGTACTCGTCCTCCACATAAACGTGGAACACATAACTGCCGCCGCTTAAATTGGTATAGAAAATGCTTCTGTTGTCATCCGAATAGGAGATGTAATCTTCGTCTACGCCGTCCAGCTTATAGTAGATGGTGTATCCCTTGTTCGGCTTGAACCCCAGGATGGACAGGTTGAACGAAACACGGTTGATTCTCTTGCCGATCTGAATCTGGTTTCCATAGACGGAATGACCGTCCAGATCCACCGAAGAGATCAGGATCTTGACCGGAATGTCCGTTTCCCGTTTCTCATTGAAATCGTATACAAAGATTCCGTTGGTGGACTGCAGGTAGTACTTCTGTTCCGCCTCGTCGTAAAAGCCCGAGGTGTTGGCGATGATGGTCTGCAGGCCGTTGGTGGAATCGTAAAATTCGTATTTTCCCAGCCTGTCCCCGTCCAGGGAGTCTGTGATGTAGACCTGCGTCTGGCTTCCCACCACATACTTGTAATTTGGGTTTCCGTCCTTGTCTTTGGTCTGGATCTTGGCCAGTTCCACAATGGATCCCTTGATATAGGGGATCGTGATTTCCTCGGATACGGGATCCTCCTCTGCCGTATTCAGCCGGAACAGACGGCTGTTCAGCGTATAGTAAAGCCAGTCCCCGTCCACCAGGAACTTCAGCCGGTTGCCCGTGATATCCTTCCTTGTGGGAATCTCGGTCGCCTCGGTGAAATCGTCGTCGACGGTATACAGACCCTGTGTCCGGTCGAACAGGATCTTGCCGTCCTTGGTCTTGTTGATGTAGAGCACGTTGGACCCGATCTGCATCACGGAAAAGGAGGTTCCGTCGAATTTCATCAGGGCCCGGCTGGTTCCAAGGGCCAGAAAATCATCAAAGCTCCGCATGGAGCGAATCGTGCCGGTAATGGAAAGGTCAGGCTCCCCGACCGTCTTGCTGACGTGGTCCTTGATGTAGTCCGAATCATAGATGACGACTTCCTGCGTCTCGGGATCGTATTCGACAAGACCGACGCCGGACACGCCGAAATACAACTTTTCCCGGAACACTTCCACGTCTTTGGGCGCATAGGTGAAGGTGTAATTCTCATTGCCTTCCTGCGCCCGTTTCTCGGCCGTCTTCTCGTCGGCATACGCCCGAATCGCCTGCATAACGGGATTACTCTGGGCGATGGCGCCGGTTTTCATATCGTACATATGAATGGCCGTCGCCGCAACGATGTACATCGTATCGCCGTATTTTTCCACGGCGTACACGTTCCGGTCAAAGGCAGGAGGCTCCTGCAGGGATTTCCAGACCGGGTCGTCGTACAGCAGTTCGAACAGAGCGTTTTGCGTGATGATGGAAACGCCCGATGCGCCGATGTAATGGGATGCGACCCACAGATTGCCCTGGTAGTCGATCATCAGGTCCACCAGCTGGCTCTGGTTGTCCATGGTTCCGGCCGACGTGATGACCGGCTCGCCGGAGGAAAAGTCGACGCAGTAAATCCCGTTCTTTTCGCATGCGACGAACAGGATCTGCTCTTCCTCGGAATAAAGCATTTTGTTCACCTGATCCGGAACGACGATGTCCTCCATCATGGACCGGGTCTTCATGTTGTATTGATGGATGATGCCCGAATCCTCGCCGATGAACAGCGTGTCCCCGTAGGAATAGATATCCAGAATGCCGGGATACTCCAGAACCGGATTTCCCCGCCGGTCATAGACGCCCGAATCCAGCTGGAAAAAGTAGGTGCTGCGTTCCAGGTCCAGGGCGATATCCGAAACCATCTTCCCTTCGCTTCCCGGAATGACGCTGGAGGTCCTGTTGTTCAGGTCGTACACAACGCCTCCCCTTGTCTCGGTGGAAATGTACAGCCGGTCCATTACGGGATCGAGGATGATGTCCCGGATGATTCCCGTTTCCACGTCCAAAGGCTCAAACTTGGAATCCTTGTAGACGAACACCCGTTCGTTGGTGGCGATATACAGGACGTTGTCCTTGGTTTGCAAAGCCCGAACGTTGATGATGGAATACTCCTGACCTTCGTATTCGAAGCTTTTGAACACGGTAAACTCTTTGGAATCGTACCGTGTCAGGCCCGAATACTGGGCAATCCAGACGTATCCGTCTTCGGTCTGACACAAAGCTTCGGCACCCGAGACCTCCAGATCGACCGGCACTTCGGTTTTGTCCCCCATATAAGAAGCGGCTCCGACCGGGGACATGGCCGCCAGAAGCGCCGTTCCCAGCATCACCGCCATTAAAAACAAGGATATTTTTTTCATCGGTTGCTCCTTACAGCCACTGCTCTCTTTTCAAAAATATTATAGTACATTCTTATGCAAAATGCAAACCTTTTTTCAAACCGGGTTTGCCCTCCGGATCACCGTTTTCCTGCTCCGCAGCACCCCGTTTTTTCGCTGACGGGAGGCCCTCCTGCTATAATGAGAAGACCCTCCGTCCGCACTCGGGACGGATTATTTCACACCCTGGAGGTAAAACCATGAAAATTGAAGTCACGCAAAGAGAAAGAGCCGTACGAAGAAGGCTTGTCCGCTGTGCCGCCTATTGCCGGGTCTCGGATGACAAGGACCGGCTTTTGCATTCCCTGGAGGCGCAAAGACAGCATTACGAGGACCTGATTCCTTCGCTTAAGGATCATATCCTTGTGGACGTGTACGCCGATGAGGCAAAAAGCGGCACCAATGCCGACCGGCCCGGTCTGCAGAGGCTGCTCAGGGACTGTTACGCCGGCAGAGTCGACTGCATTTTTGTCAAATCCGTCTCCCGGCTCTGCCGGAATACGGTAGATTTCCTGAGCCTCGTGCGCAGCTTGAAACGAATCGGCGTGGAAATCCGGTTTGAAAAGGAAAACATCTCCACCCTGTCGGCCGAAGGCGAGCTGATGCTCAGCCTGATCTCCTCCATTGCCCAGGAGGAAAGCCGGTCCATTTCGGAAAACATCAAATGGAGCATCCGCAAGCGGTTCGGGCAAGGCAAAAGTCCCCATTACCGCCTGTACGGATACAGCTGCGAGTCCGGAATCTATACCGTCATCCCCGAGCAGGCCGACACCGTGCGGTTCATCTTCGGACTCTTTCTGTCCGGCTTTTCGGTCTGGAAAACCGTCCGGATCCTGAACGAGGCCGGACTTTCCTCGCCCCGTGGCCGTACGTTCTCCCCTGCCACGGTCGAACGGATTCTGACCAACCCGGCCTATACCGGGAACACCCTGCTCCAGCGGGAATACATCCTGGACCATCTCACGCACAAACGGGAAAAGAACCGGGGAGAGCTCAACATGTACCGGGTGCAAAACACCCATCCCGTCATCGTCGACCGGGACACCTTCGACCGGGCGCAGGAAGAGCTGGCCGCAAGGAAAGCAAAAGGCCGGGCCGGATGGGACACGCAGCGGAGTTGGTACACGGACCGGCTGCATTGCGGGGAATGCGGAAAAGGGTTCCGGGCCAATTACCGGTCCTGCAAATCTCCGGTCGTCTATTGCAAAAGCCGGAACAGGAGGAACGGCGCCTGCCCCTCCCCCTCCCTGTCTCTCCCTTTTCTGTTCGCCGCCCTGACCCGTGCGACCGGGACGCCCATTGCGACCGAGGAGGACTTTGCAAAACACATCCGGGACCTGAACGTATACAGGCACAGCCTGGAAATCCGCACGTCTGACGGGAGGATGCTCGTATGCCCGATATAACCGTCATCGAAGCGCATGTGCCAAACGGCAAGGCGGAAAAGTCCGAAGCCAGGAAAAGAAGGGTGGCCGGGTATGCCCGGGTCTCCACCGACAAGGACGAGCAGTTCTCCTCGTACGAAGCCCAGGTGGAATACTACACCCGTTTCATCGAGGCCCACGGAGACTGGGAGCTGGCCGGCATCTATACCGACGAAGGCATCACCGGAACCAGCACCAAACGCCGGACCGGATTCAGGAAGATGGTCCGGGACGCCCTTGGCGGCAAGATCGACCTGATCGTCACCAAGTCGGTCAGCCGGTTCGCCCGCAACACCGTGGACAGCCTGACCGCCATCCGCAAACTCAAGGAAAACGGAACGGAGGTCTATTTCGAAAAGGAAAACATCTGGACCTTCGACGGCAAGGGCGAGCTCCTGATCACCATCATGTCCTCCCTGGCGCAGGAGGAATCCAGAAGCATCTCGGAAAACGTCACCTGGGGCATGCGGGAAGGCATGCGTCAGGGCAAGGCCTGGGTGCCTTACAAGGTGTTTCTCGGATACGAGAAAGGGCCGGACGGGGGGATGGTCATCCAGCCCGAACAGGCCGCGATCGTACGCCGAATTTACGGAATGTATCTGCAGGGACATTCCCCTTATCACATCGGACAGATTCTGGAAAAGGAAGGGGTGGAATTTTCCGAAGGCCGGAAAAAGTGGTATGCCTCCACCATTTCCAGCATTCTGCGGAACGAGAAATACAAGGGGGACGCCCTGCGGCAGAAGACCTATTCCAAGGACTTCCTGACCAAGGAGCGGGTCCCGAACAACGGAGAACTCCAGCAATATTACATTTCGGGGCATCATGAGGCCATTGTCAGTCCCGAGTTGTTCGACCGGGTGCAATGGGAAATCCGGAAACGGGGACTGGCCGAAACCAGCCGGGGCGGACGCAATCTGTTTTCAAGGCGGGTCCGGTGCGCGGATTGCGGCAAATGGTTTTCCGAGGTGATCTGGGCGCCCTCCACCCCGTACGAAAAGCCCGTGTGGAGATGCAGCAGCAAATACGACAAGGGAAAGCAAAACTGTGCCCCTCCGGCCGTGACAGCGGATGAACTGAAAGCCGCCTATATAAAGGCCCTGACCCGGTATCTGGAAGACAAGGAAGGCGTCCTGAAAGCCTTTGAGGCCGTAAAGGACGAACTCTACACCGACCTGGGCTTCCGGGCGGAAAAGGAGGAACTGCTGGGAGAAATCCGGCTCATGGAAGAAGCGTTCGAAACGGCGGACAGCACCGACCTCGACCGGATCAACGCAAGGCTCGACGTAGCCGAGCAAAGACTGGCAGAAGTCGAGCGGGAAATCGAGCGCATCCGTCTGCAGAAGAACGAGATGGAGTGCTACATGCGGGAAATCTCCCTGCGGGATTCCGTCCCTCTTGAATTTGACGAAGAAACCTTTTGCACCTTTGTGGATTATATGACCGTCGTCAGCCATGAAGAGATCTTTGTTACCTTCAAGGACGGAACAAAGATCCGTTCCTGAACCGACCTCGGGAAACAGGAAAAGAAGACTTCCGGATTCGTTCCGGGGCGCCCTGCCCCGACCTTTTCGGAAGTCTTCCCTGCTTTTTTTGCTTTCTGCCACCTTCCAAATGAGGGGATCGATACACCTTTTACTTGCGCTCCCAGTTCCTTTTCAGGAGCCAGGGAATACAACGGTTCACCCGGCAGCAATAAGCCTCGTATCCCTCTCCGAACGCCGCAAACAGCCACTTCTCTTCCGCCTGCCGAAGAAGAATGGTCAAAAACAGCCAATACGCCAAAGGAAGAAATAGCAGCCGCAGATTGTTCTCAATGAACAACAGAGTTACTGTGACTGGCATGGAAGTAAAAACCAAAGTGTCCAGCAACTTGCTGATTGCAGATGGCACCAGTCTTGAAAACACACAGAAAGCTGCAGAAAATGCTTTTACAAGCAGTTTGTCTCAGGCTCAAAAAGGAATCCTTGAACCTGTTTCAACGGTTAACGGAAAGAATTTCTTTTACACCACCGGAGCTAAAGCTGATGGTAGCAAACTCTTACCTGTCGGTTCAGAAGCATATGTTCAATATGATGCTGCTTCTTCTGCAACCGGAAGCGACGCTGAACAGTATGCAGATCTCTTTTCCCAAAATTATGGTTTAACCAAAACTGACGCAGCTGCATTGTATGCAGGACAAGAAGCTGCAAAAGCCTATGTTGATTATGTTTTTCAGCTTAAAGCAGTTAATACGGCAGCCAATGCAAAATCCATTAAATTAACTCAGCTTGATCTTGAATATGCCAAGGAAACCGATGAAACCGATTCTGAAAACGCATTCCGTGTAGCTGTTTTTGCAAACAAGTTTGATGCGAATCCAACAGCAGGGGAAGGAACATTGATTGGCATTTATGCTCCAGATGGCGCTACCAACTTTACCACGAATCAGGCAGTAGCTTCTACTACGTCATTGGGATCAGTAAATTATAATGGCGCAACTGAGGTGGTTGAAGTTGCAGCAAATTCCACTGAATACTTCAAAGTGGTTGTCAGACTGTACATTGAAGGCGAAGATACAACTTGCAAAAACGACACATTCTTAGCGCTTACCGGCAATTGGAGTTTGAATCTGGCATTTGAGTTGGATACTACAACAAATGCCGTCAATTCTCTCACAATCAAAGCTGCTGAATAATGATGTTTTTAACCTAATAGATGAGGCCCTTGATGGGCCTCATTTTTCGTGGTTAGCTTAATAAATCATACATGCAAAATAGTTTTCTGAATAGACACAATCATTGAGTTTTCTGTACATATGAGCTTTTCAAAGGGAGCGTCAGCTCCGGCTTAAAGCCCATCTGTTCAAATATAAGCATATCCTTCGTCCTTTTATTTTGAATCTGCCAACAATCATCAGTACACACCATTCT
>JAFTBN010000067.1 GCA_017455185.1 Clostridia bacterium | reverse complement strand
TGCTGGATGAAAGCAAGACCAAAGGCGGACAAGACTGCACGACCGCATACGACGAGGCACAGAAGCAGTCCGTCTATACGGATCCGGAAGGACATAAGTCCGTCAGCAGCAAGTTCTATTTTGGAAAGTTCATATACGTGTCCTCGGGAATGGAACTCAGGTATCAGCTCAGCCTGAAAATAATCAACCAGGTGGAGACAGGCGCATTTGACAACCTCGTTCTTACGGATTCCGTCCTGTATGAATGGACGTATGATGACGACACCGCACAGTATGACCGGTTGATGATCAGAGGCTACAAGCGGCTGTTCCTGAATGGCCACAGATTCTCGGTCCAGATCAACCGGGAACCTATGTTGCTGGATGAGTACATGAGCTGGAATTTCCATGTCCTGTGTTCCCAGGCCGACAATCTGGAAGTGTTCGGCAGTATGACCGAATACGAGACGAAGGAGTCGGCTATCGATTTCCGGATGAAAGACACGACCGGCTATCCGCATTACATTCGAGGCATGGACGTTTGCGGAAATATGGATATCAATACCGAAGCCGCGATGTACGCGTTTGATGATCGCCCCGGCGTGGATAGGGATCCGGCCGGGAATGCGTTCCGGATTATGGACGGTTGCTCCGTGACCGTGTTCAACGGGATTGTGTACGGTTCCGGGGACGCTTCCAATCCGAATGTGGCAGGGGTCATCATGCTCGAAAGCGAGGTCAATCAGACCCATGTCGGGCTGAAAGTGGTCTCCGGATGCATCCGGTCCTATGCGGGCCCTCTCATCAGTACCAAAGACACGGTCGGAGCCTGGTACAAATACAATGCGCGGTTCTACGGAGGCACGCTTCTCAATGACGAACGGGAAGAACTCTACCTGTTCCGGCATATGAACCGATCCTTCTTCCCGGACAGCGACCCGCTGGTCTGGATCGTGAACGGATACTCCAGTACCCGGCCGCTGGGCCAAAACGGGCAGCCGATCGTTTACGACGGATTGTACCGTGCCTCTGTCCTGCAAGAAAACCGGGTGGACAGCGGTGAAGCGCTGTTTCCTGCGGACCCGTTCTATCGCCCGTATCTTAAAGCGGATCTTCCGGAAGAGGTGTTTGTGGACGGGACCGAGAATGTGACCAAGGTTGTGGAACTGTTCAATCCGGCCTCTACCGGATGCACGATGGGCAAGGGTTATTCCGCCAGCCTGTACGTGACTCTCAAGAACGGGATGAAGTTCCAACTGACGCCCGGCTTGAACGCTGCTCCGTACAACCAGATCGGATTTGAGGAAGTGGACGGCCGCTTTGTGCTGGTCATTCTGGCCTCGTTAGCCAAGGCTTTCGACGGGATTCGTGTCTACGGCGTCATCACCAACAATTATTCCGGCGAGAAGGTGACCACGTCCGAAATGACCGTTCATGTGGTCGACCAGGTCACCGACGCCATCATTTTGCTCACAGGGCCGAAGGACGCCTTCAATCCGCAGAGTGAAACCGGCGCAATCCTCGAAATGGGACTGCCCAGGAAGGAAAACATGATCCGGGCTCAGGTGTCCAGCGCCTATTCCGATACCGTTTCGGTCCAGTGGTTCGATGTTACGGACCCGAGCAGTCCGAAGCCGGTCAGCGACAGGAGCCGGGTCATTATGACAAAGAAAACGGAGGACGGGCTTTTTGAGACGGAGTTCTCCTTCATGCCCTCGGTCAGCGAGACCGGGAAATATCAATACGCTCTCCACGTCTATACCGAATCGAGGGATATCCCCGGAACGGTCGTGGAGACGGTCTCCCGTACCGCGACGTTCACGGTGGAAAACAGCGTGCCGGTCATCCTGACCCAACCTCCCGCATCCCTGCATGCCAAGGACGGGGATACGATCGAGGCTGCCCTTGCCGTGGACGACAATATTTCCAACGTCGGGTACAGATGGTACTACTATCCCAGTGAAGAATACATGACCGGGATCCAGGGCAACGACCTTTCCAATATGGTGTTCGACGGTGTGTCCTTCCGTGTTCTGAGTACGGATGACAACAAACAGATTTACTCCAACGTAAGCGGGACCAAAGCCCACGATTCGGTGACCTGGGACCTGACAGATGAGGTCAAAGGCGGATTCAACCGGATCGTGTTCGACTGTGCCCAGGACCTGGGGCAGGGAAAGGTCCGGATCCTCGTCACGGCGGCCAACCGGGCCCAGGGGATTGCCCCTGTGACCCTCCTTGAAGATTCCTTTGACGCAATCATGGGCCATTACGAGTATTCCGGAGCCTTCCGGACCATGAAGCTGCTCAAGGGCGGGCAGTATTATGATGCGGACACTTATACGATGCACCTGGATTTCTCAGGATCCCCGCTGTCCGCTACATATATCATCGAGAATCTGTATCTGGAGAGTCTGAACGAGGAGACCGACGTCTGGACGACGGAAGCGGACCTGAACCCGTTCTTCTTCGCTCGGACCGGGGACGGCGAACCGGCCAATTACCGGGGCGTATTCGAACTGAACAGGACAGGCAACCCGCTGTCCTACACGGTCAGCGCCGCCGACGACGGCCGGTATGTCTACTGCAAGGTCTTCAACCAGTTCGACAACACCAAATATGTATATTCCCGTCCAGTCCGGCTGAATGTCGGGAACAATCCGGTGCAGCCTGTGATCGAATCCGTATGGCAGAGCCTGTATACGAATTTCATGGAGATCGGGGACAAGGTCCGGTTCCACGCCCGGGTGGCGCAGCCTTTTGTGGACCATGAGCTCGCGGTCGCCTATCAGTGGAATTTCTACCGGTACAACGAAAATGACATGAAAGCGGATCCGATCCCGATCTCTGCGGACGACCTTCAGTCGCAATACGGACTCCGGTACAGCGCCGTGGTCGACCCCGTGAGCGGGGAAGGCACATGCACGGTGGAACTGGTCAATTTGCAGCTGGCCTGCCAGCTGTTCTGCGGAGCCCTACTTGTGGAGGTGACCGCGTACAGTCCGGAGGATGCGTCCCTGACTGACAGTGCCAGAATGCAGACCGAGGTCAAGACCGATATCGACGGCGTCTCCATCCAGAGCGTGACGCTGTACGACTGGTTCGACGCCGGTTCCGGGCAGGAACTGGAGTTCCCGGGTTCGTATGACAAATTCATATCGAAGGACGGCATGACGCCCATCCGTGACATCATCCTTCTTTCGGACCGGAACTATGCGGCTTTCAAACTCTCTCTGGACAACCGCTACATCCATCTGGCGGAAGGCTATTATCCGTCCTATCTGGATATTCACTGGAAGGCGGACTGGTATGAGGACGGTATCCGGCAGACCTATGATCTGTATCCCTTCTGGTCAGAAGTGGCCGGAGGAAGGTATTTCGATTTCTCGATACACGATGACATACTCTGCATCTCCTTCAAGGATCCGGAGGACCTCCGGTTCCGCAACCTGGTGATCTACGGTGAGATTTATGACCGGATCACGGGGACCTCTTATGAGTCCGAGCGATATCAGGTTTCCTACGTGGATATGCGGACGCTTCCGCAACTGACCGAGAGAACGGACGAGAATCCGGAAGGCAATGTCACCATCACCGGGTTCGAAGTCGACCCGGTCACAGGGGATCTCCGTTTCCGCGTGAGCGGAAGCACAATCCCGTATACCACACCTGTCTATGTCAGCGACTCCTATGCCTACGAAACCAGGCAGATCCTGGCGGTAGACCCGGCTCACCCTCTGGACAGCGTCCAGGTGCAGCCGACGTTTTCCGGTCGGGTCTACCTGTACGGACCCGGGTATATCGAGAATTACGTATCCCAAAACGGGAACGAATATGTTCTCGATCTGTTCCACTATACCGATTCGCAGGACGCGGAACAGGCGACCTTTGACAACAAGGGAAACTTCACGTTCAACGTGACGGTCCCGTATGAGTTTTTCGAGAGGTATGCCGAAGGAACGCTCCAGACCACGAGAAGCGGTCTTTCCAACGAGTACTGCTCGGTTCTGCGGAACGGCGGCGTGTTCGATTTCACCGAAGAGGAACTTGCAGAACTCGCGGGTATCTGGTTTGATTACTATCTGCTTTCCGTCAGAATCGAGTACCGACTGAACTATAACGCGGTCGCCTCGGTCTATGAGATGGAATCCGTCTATTATCCGATGGAACTGTTCAGACCCTATTTCCAGGGCACCTATGAGGAGGGTAGCTATCCGGTCCGAGAATTCACGTTCAAGCAGGGCAGCGAGGCCTACCTCAACGGACAGTATGCCGGTATGGATTACGCTGTTTATGAATGGTACGGCTATGCGGGCGGGGAACCGAGATTCATCGACACGAACGGAGATCCCTATCTTCCGGTCGACACCGAGATGCCCGGCATATATGAATATGGACTCAACCTCACTGTGAGGAAGACCGAGGATCCGGACAAGAGTGCGGGCGAAACCGTCCAAATCCGCTTTACGGTCACGGTCGAACCGAACCTTGCGGCCCCGGAGATCACAGAAATTTCGGATCCGACGTTCGGGTACCGGGAACCGCACGCCCGGATCTCGGCTGAGGCCGAGACCGGAGAAGAGGACGCCGTGTTGCTCTACCACTTCACGGTGGAGGAAGAGGACGGCGTCCGGGAATACTGGACCGAAGAGAACGGCCTGGAGGTCCAGACCGGGACACTGGGCACGTTCGACTGGACGGTCGATGTGTATACCGCCAAGACCGTGGAAAACTATGACGGCACGTTTACGGAATACTACAGCGGGAAGACTTCTTCCTCTGTTCGCCACTATACGGTGGGCAACCGGATCGTGGACCGCATCGAAGTCGGCGGCGTGAACCGCCCGGTTCAGGGGAACGTCCCGACTACCGATGGACTGTTCGTCTCCCCGATACTGGAAGACGATACCTATTACGGATACCGGGTGATTTCGGCCTTCTGGAATCCTGCGCCCCAGGCCTACGGATACGATACCGATTACGAATTGACCGTAGTCGCTGAACTGCTGGAGAACAGCAGCTTTGCCGGATCGGTATCCGGCGCGTTCCTGGATGCGGACAATACCTATGAAGGAAGCGTGACCAAGATCGGAGGAAACCAGGTGCGCCTGACCAAGGTGTTTAGGAGCACGGAATCCGAAAGCGTGGATTCCATCACCCTGCACGAACTGCCCGCAGCTGGCCCCGAACTGTCGGTCCGGAAAGTGGACACGTACCGTGAGAGCACCTTCGAAGTGGTCAGCGCGGAGTGGAATACGAACGACAGCACGTTTGAATACATGACTGATTACCGACTGACTCTTATCCTGAAGGCCAATACCGGCTACCGCTTTGCGGATTCACTCACCGTCCGTCTGGGAGACGACACCGTCCCCTATACCGTACGGACAAAGGGCAGCGAGATCGAGGTCGAATTCGGGTACCGGTTCGGCTATACCGTGATCCAGAAGATCGGGTCGGAGGAAACCGAACTGGAAGCCGATGCAAACGGTTCGGTCAGTCTGTCCGTCGGATCCTCCGTTCCTGACGGAAAGATGTTTGACGGCTGGTATGTCGGAAACACGAAAGTCGCATCCGTCAAGCAGACCACTTATACCGTGGACCGGAACGGCGTCGTCATCGAGGCCCGCTTCAAAGACATTCCGTTCGAACGTGACGGGGATGATCTGGTCATGGAATCCGAGGACCCGGCGCAGACCGATCTGTCCGATCTGATCAGCGCGGCCGCCGGAAACGAACTCGGGGTCCGGATCGGCATCGGCGACGTGACGTTTGAAATGAATCCGAAAACCGTCGGTTCTCTCGACGGATCAGGCGAGTTGTTCCTGTCCGTTCGGATCGGACAGCAATATGCTACGGGAGACCTGAACAAAGCCGATCTTTCCAACATCAAGGAGATCTATGAGATCAAGCTCACGGGCGGGACCTTCGTCGGTGCCATCCACGTCAGCCTGCCCGCTACGTTCGAGGTTGGCTCCAAGGATGTGCTCAAAGTCTTCTATGTCAGTCCCAACGGCACTGTCGAAAATATGCAGGCCACTTATGAGGATGGTGTCATCAGTTTCCTGACGACGCATTTTTCCACATACGTCGTGACCCTGACGACCGGTACTTTCACCGTTTCGTTCCAGCCCGGCGCGGGAACGGGAACGATGGCGTCCGTATCCAATGTGAGCGGCGGGTTCGTTCTTCCGTCCAGCGGATTTACTCCGCCTGCTGGGAAACGGTTCAAAGGCTGGCAGATAGGCGGTGTCGAAAAGCAGGCCGGAGAACTGATCAACGTCACATCCGATACCGTAGCTACTGCGCTCTACGAAGATATCCCGCATGAGCATACGATGCTGCAGACGCCCGGAACGGCCGCCACTTGTACCCAGGACGGCGTGAAAACCTATTACCGGTGCACAGGCTGCGGTCTTTACTATGAAGACGAAGCCGGCAAGATCCGGATTGCAAACATCGATTCCTGGAAAACGGGTGCAGGTAAGATTGCGAAGACCGGACACCAGTTCGTCTGGATCGTGGATAAGGCCGCCACAGCCGTTTCAACCGGACTCAAGCACGAGGAATGCTCAATCTGCCACACCAAGCGGAATGAGAATACCGTCATTCCGATACAGGAGTGCGAACATGCCCACACGGTCAAGACCGAACGCTTGGAACCGGGATGCGAGACCACCGGTAAGGAAGCCTACTACTATTGTACAAACTGCCAGAACTATTTCAGTGATGCG
The DNA here is from genome assembly GCA_017455185.1 of Clostridia bacterium. Taxonomy (GTDB): domain Bacteria; phylum Bacillota; class Clostridia; order Oscillospirales; family CAG-272; genus RUG14240. Next base: position 6,433 of record JAFTBN010000067.1, on the reverse strand, counting down.
GAATGCCAGCTGGTGATCGATGACCTGCAGGCATACGGGATCATCCCGGCCACAGGACATCAGTTCGTCTGGGTCGTGGATCAGCCCGCCACCGAACTGTCTGCCGGAATCCGGCACGAGGAGTGCTCGCTTTGCCACACCAAGCGGAACGAGAATACCGTCATCCCGATCCTTTCCTGTTCGCATTTCGAGATGCGCTCAGTCGCGAAAACGGATCCGACCTGCGAGACGCCGGGAAAGCAGGCCTACTTCTATTGCCCGACCTGCAACAAGTATTTCGAGGATCAGGCGGGGCATAAACCAATCACGGATCTGGCCGCTTACGGCGTGCTGGAACCGATCGGTCATGCTTACGCCGAGTGGCAGGTCGTGAAACCTGCGACCGAGACCGAAGACGGATTGGAAGAACGCGTCTGCGCGCATGACGCTTCCCATAAGGAGCAGCGTGTAATCAAGGCGACGGGCTACCATTATTCCGTGGATCAAAACGGAGTAAAGGTCTATGACCTGGAAATCGAACCGGGGCAGAAACAGGATCTTTCGAAACTGTTCGAAACCGCGGAACAGGGTAAAGGAAAAGTTATCGTCACGGTTGGCGAAACAGTTCTTGTGTTCGATCCCAAGGCGGTGACGGACATCGGAGGACAGACGGCTGAACTGACGCTCAATGTGCTGTCGTCTGATTTCGGTGTTGAGGATCTGGACGGCGTACAGCTCGTCATCGAGGTGTCTCTCGGCGGAACGGCATTTTCTTCCGGCTCAGTCACGATCCGGCTTCCGTTTACTACGGAGGTCCCGAAGGGACAGGTCGCCAAGGTCTATTATCTGGATCCGCAGGGCGGAAAGACAGATATGAATGCCGTTTTCGAAGACGGATATGTTTCATTCCGTACGAATCATTTTTCCAAATTCGCTGTAGTTTTCGAACAGGAAAAAGACGTTGAAAATGAAACCGATGGCACGGAAAGGGAAACCGGTTCTCTGAATCCCGGAAACGATGACCAGAGGGAAAAGAAAGGCCTTCCGGCAGGAGCCGTCGTCGCCATTATCTTCGGTGTCCTGTTGGTTCTGGCAGGAGCAGGTGTCGGTGTGTTCTTCCTGCTCAAGAAGAAGGGCATCATAAAGAAAAAATGATGATCCGAAATGGCAACGGCTTGATCTTGGATCGAACCGTTGCCCCTCCTTCGGAAGGAAAAACAAAAAACTGACCAACTAACAAAAAGGGCTGCTTAAAACCCCGGGGTTTTCTCGGGAGCAAAACAGCCCCTTTTTGCCTATTTCAAAGTCGCATAAATTGCTGTTTTAGGTAATTATAAACAAGCGTCAAGAGCGCAAATCAAATCTGCTCTTGACAAACGGTCGGTTAACCGATATAATAATGGCGATGCACCAGGGAGGATGGATATGAACCTACAAACAATTCTGACACAAAAGAAGATGACCATGTATCGGCTCTCAAAAATCAGCGGCGTTCCTAAAACAACTGTGATAGACATTTGCAGTGGCAAAAGTTCTATCGAAGGATGCAATGCAAAAACTGTTTTCTTATTATCACAGGCTCTTGGCTGCACCATGGAGGAACTCATGGCAGTAGATAGCGCGGATTATGAACGGGACACAGGTTTGCCGAAAGATAAGACATATCTGGAAAAAGGTCTTCCTAAATACCTACAGATTTCACTGGATCATATGAAAAAATCATGGGAGATTGAGGATAGCGGCAACCGGGATCTGCATTGGGATTTATACTGGTGCGAATTGTACTCAGATATTAACTCGGCTGAAATTGACAGAGTTATATCGACAGAACAAGCAAATTACCTTAGACGGGTGTATTTGCGCATGGGAAAGGATGATACATTTTAATGATTGACTTTACAGACCTTCCGAAAAAGAAGAAGACTTATGCAGGTGCAAACGGCAGCAAGATTGCCGTCATGTACAACGATTCGTTGTACATGATCAAGTTTCCGCCTCCTCCGTATAGAAATAAAGAAATGAGCTATACCAATGGATGTATCTCGGAATATCTTGGCTCCCATATTTTTGAGATTATCGGGATTCCAGTTCAGGAAACGTTGCTCGGGACGTTTTTGTCGCATGGAAAAGAAAAAGTGGTTGTCGCTTGTAAGGACTTTACAACCGATGATACGGTGCTTCAGGATTTTGCGTCTCTCAAGAACACCATCATCGATTCCGAACATAATGGTTACGGTACGGAACTTTCTGATATTTTGACTGCCATCGAAGAACAGCAGAGCATGGATCCGATCCTCCTTAAGAATCATTTCTGGAATGTGTTCATTGTTGATGCGCTGATTGGAAACTGGGATCGCCATAACGGCAACTGGGGGTTTCTTTACAACCGTCGCACCGACGAACTCACGTTGGCACCGATTTACGACTGTGGGAGCTGCCTGTATCCACAGGCAGATGAAAAGATCATGCAAGCAGTTTTGAATGATCCTGCTGAAAGAAACATCCGAATTTTCCAAATGCCTTCTTCCGGAATCAAGATCGAGGACAAGAGAATCAACTATTATGATTTTATGACTTCTTTACAGAACTCAGATTGCAATGCCGCACTCAAGCGGATTGTCCCCAAAATTGATATGCAAAAGATCAATGGTCTGATCGACGAAACTCCATGTATTTCGGATTTGCAGAAATCTTTTTACAAAATGATGTTGGCAGAGCGCAAGGAAAAAATACTTGATCGGTCTTTACGACTTCTTCTTCGCCAAGAAAGATTACTGCGTAATAACCGATCACACACAATGGGGAGAGGATTGACAGAACAGTCCATGTAACACGGAAAAGCCCGCTGCTGCAACTCTGCGGGCACTTTCTGACATATATGCGTTGGGGCAACCTGGTTGCTCTTGATTTCAGTTTCCCAAGGGCATCCTCAAATCTATAGGCGCCTTGGTCTATGAATTGTTAGCGAGTCGCGTAGCTTCAAACTAGGTGCAGCCAAAAAAAGAAAATGCTTTTCCGCAACTGAAAACAGGATGAGGAAAAGCATTTTTTGTGTTCTTTGAGAGCTGGTAAAAGGGCTTGAACCTTCGACCTGCTGATTATGAAACGGTGCATATAATGGTTTGTTGAGGCGATTTGGGCAATGATTGATTATTGTAAGTACAGCAAGTTTTTCAAGAATACAAATCCTCCAGAGTATACAATATCAGATCGTCTCTGTTGTTGATCTCAAATCCGGATTTTGAAAAGAATCCGATCTTGCGGTATTCGATCGGTGCCATTTCCAGCTGTTGCTTTTCTTCTTCCACAACGCCATCATCGACCGGGGCAGAAGTAAATTTGACCTCGTAAAAATCGTATCCGTTCTTGTTGAGTGTGACCACATTGAACTCGCCGTTTCTCTTTCTGACCGGATCATTATAGTAATACTTGCCTATCGCATACAGTACGGGATTGATCTTCCCCCGGAGATTTTGCCGTAACAGAAACTGCTTTGCAATCTGTTCGAACGCCTTGGGCACATATTGCGTTTCAAAATCCCGGCTAATGAATTCGTCGAAGAACATTTCAGGGGGCATGGTGTTGAAGAAAGACCCTCGTCTGAAAATATAGGTATAATAGAACAGCGAGAGTCTGTCTGAGATGTAGTACAAAGCGTGATTTGAATTTTTCTCATTGATCGGAACGGTCCTTTCAACGATCTCCATATCCACAAGCTTATTGATCACATCAGCAAGGGTAGGTGAAGAACTGACATGAGACTTGTTGAGGATATCCGAGAATGAGTGATTCCCGGACGCGATGGCCATGAATGTTTCATTGGCATTCGTCATTTTCCCGATTTCAATGCTGATAGCCTGCTCGACTTCGTTCAATAGACGCGCGTTGGGTGAAGCGATCAGGTCGATAATGTTTTCTTTAACGTTTTTCTCAGCATCGATAAACTGAAGAAAAAACGGAATGCCACCGAAAACCGAGTAGAGTTTGACTTTGTCTTCGTTTGAAAAAGAAGGGTAAAATCTGGCAGAATCATAGTAGTCCAGGGGTTTGACGTTCAGCTTCAACGGAAGTCTCCCATACATGGGGTTGCTTTCGCTCATGAGATCTTTCATCGTATCCATGTAAGATCCGCACAGTATGAACTTGATATTTGCTTTGTGAATGTGTCTGTCTATGACACTCTGAACAATACTGTCGCACCCTGTTAGTTTTTCTTTCAGATACGGGTACTCGTCCAGAATCAGTATGGTTTTTTCTTTTTCGGATCGGGTGAAAATAAAATCCAGGGCCTTCTCAAAAGAATCGAAATAGGGTACAGGAATGTTGTAAGCGCGGGCAAACACTTCTGACAAACCCATTACGTTGGACAGCTCAGATACTTTTTTGCATTCGTAATATAAAGCGGTGATCCCGCTTTTTCTGATCGCCTCTTTGAGCAACTCTGTTTTTCCGACTCTTCGACGTCCGTAAACAAGGATGCCTTCATATCTGTCGTTATCGAAAGCGTCTGCAAGCGTCTTCAACTCAAAGTCTCTCCCTACAAATTCCATGCTCGGTTTCCTCCGACTCGGTAATTTCCGAGTAAATAGTACAATATGTTTTGAATTTTGTAAAGTACAGCGGTGAAAGTTTTCGCAACGAGCCATCTTCATTTGAGTTGTATTGCGTCATAATATGCGCATTCACATTCAAACCATTTTTCAAAATCATGAGCACAAAACAAAGAAAAATGCTTTTCCGGAACTGCTGTCAGCATAGGGAAAAGCATTTTCTTGATTGAGTTTGAGAGCTGGTGAAAGGACTTGAACCTTCGACCTGCTGATTACGAATCAGCTGCACTACCGACTGTGCTACACCAGCAACTGGAACGAAACCGATTATAGCATACTCCGAAGAAAAAAGCAATCCCTACTTTTGCTTTTGCCTAGGGCTTTTTGCCGGCTTTCCGCCTTTTTTGGCCGGAAGTTCTTTGATCTTGCTTGACATCCGGGGCCGGAAAGCTATAATGGAGGAAGACAACCGAAGGGGGCCGCAGGAGCGGATTGGACGATGAGATTGCCAAGTACAGACACAAAAATCAAGTGTTTCAGAATCTTTTCTTTTCTTCTTCTTGGAGGAGCAGTCCTTTTGTTTTTCTTTGACAAGTGGATGGCTGTGTTTTCCCTGATTGAGGCCTTGCTGTTTTTGCTTATCTATTGCGGTTTTTTGCGGCCCTGGGAAAGCCCCATTCTTTTCGCGCTGCCCGGTGTGCCCATGATTCTTTACGATTTCTGGCGTGTGTTCTTGTTTCTGAAGGCAGGGCTGAAAACCAAATACGACGTTTGGTATACTCTGGAAGTCCTTCTGTTGGCGGTTGCCTATACGTTTGCCGTAGTCTATTTTCTCACCGGATTCCGATACAGATGGATGCGGATCACATGTTTTGTTCTGTTCTCCCTGTGCATTCTGTTGGGAATCTGGGATATTCTGGACGGAACCTGGGTCTTGTTTAACCGGAAAAGCCTGACGCTCGAATACCGGATCAAGCATTACTTCTTTTATTACATTCCGGATATCTTTTTCTGGATTTTTCCTTTTGTCATGCTGGGGTCGGCGGCATATCACAAAAAAATCTATCGGGCATAAAAAACAGCGGGTTCAAGGGCATCCCTCATAAGACAGTTGACGTAAAACAGGAGAATAAAATGAATACAAAAGAAATGGACAAACTGATGGATCATTTCAGTAAATACTTCGAACAGGGGGATCCTATGATCCTTCATCCGATAGTTATGGAGCCGCATATAGACATTTTGATATTCGAACCAACAAGGAAATATAATTTTTGGAAATTAGTAACGATGGGTGCAAGTGATTACAAGATGAATGGCAGAAATAGCCTCGGTAATCGTAATGAATATATGATGTTTATCGATGCTGATGAAAATCTTGATAATCAGAATATTTTAGATTGGTATCGAGACCAGTTGCTTGAGGTGGCACTTTATCCGTTCGCTCATAATGGTTTTCTCAGTTACGGACATAGCGTTGAATGGACGCCAGAAGCCGATGAAGAAATGGTTGGAGCATTTTTGGAATTCCCACAAGTAATTGAAGATTCTGGAATACTGAGGTGTAAGTTGGGATTACTAAAAACGGCTATTTGTTTACAGGTTACTTTGTTGAATAAATCTGAAATGGAGCAATTGCTTACAATTGGTCCGCAACAGTTTAGCGAATACCTTTATCCGGAAGGCAAAGGAAAGTGGCACTTTATCTCTCAGAGAAAACGCGATGAGAAATTTTAACTTGACCAAATTTCTCTTAATTATTATAAACGTGAATTTTGTGTTTACCGGTAAACAAATTTAATTTGATCGGAAATTTTTGCGGTATTTTTTTGGCCAATTAATAATATTCTAAAGAATATTATTAAAATTTGAGTTTTCCCCCTTGATTTTCCCCGGAAATATTG
>JAFTBN010000066.1 GCA_017455185.1 Clostridia bacterium | reverse complement strand
GGCCCCTTTCTGCTATAATCCGTAAAGTAATTTCCTTTACACCCCGGAGGGGCCTATGTTTGTAAAAGATTTGCACATTTCCTATCTTCTGGATTTCTATGGGGAGATTCTTTCTCCCAAGAGAAGAAAGGTGATGCTCCTGTATTACAACGAGGACCTGTCGCTGGGCGAGATTGCGCAGGAACTGGGCATTGCCCGTCAGGGCATCTGGGAACAGATCAAGAAGGCCGAGGAGGAACTCCTGACGTACGAGGAGAAACTCGGACTTGCGGGTCGGTTCGAACGGCTCCGGGAGGACGCGCGCAAACTCCATGACCTGCTCGAGGACGAACCGCTTTCGGAGAAGGCCCGGGCCGGCGTACGGGCGTATTTGGACGAAGTTGAGGAAATCTTGTAAGGAGCGTTGGGCGTATGCCGTTTCAAAGTTTAACCGAAAAATTGGGAAACGCCTTCAAACGTTTCCGGAACAAAGGAAAATTGACCGAGGCGGACGTCAAGGACGGCATGCGGGAGATCAAACTCGCGCTGCTCGAAGCCGACGTCAGTTTCAAGGTGGTGAAGGACTTCATCAAGACGGTGTCCGAAAGAGCCGTCGGGGTGGAAGTGATGGAATCCCTGAATCCCGCCCAGCAGGTGGTGAAGATCGTCAACGAAGAGCTGACCGCCCTGATGGGAGGATCCCAGTCCAAACTGACCATCGCGTCCAAGCCGCCCACCATCATCATGATGGTCGGTCTTCAGGGCGCCGGTAAAACCACCCACGCGGGCAAATTGGCCGGACTCTATAAAAAGCAGGGAAAGAACCCGCTGCTTGTGGCGTGCGACGTCTACCGTCCCGCGGCTATCAAACAGCTTGAGGTGGTCGGCGGCCAGCTGAACATCCCGGTTTTCCAGCTGGGAGACAAGGTCAACCCGGTCAAGATTGCCAAACAGGGCGTGGAATACGCGCAGAAAAACGGATACGACATGGTCTTCATCGATACGGCCGGCCGGCTGCAGATCGACGAGGCCCTGATGAAGGAACTGCGGGAGATCAAGGCGGCGGTGAGCCCGACCGAGATCCTTCTGACGGTCGACGCGATGATCGGACAGGAATCGGTCAACGTGGCGGATACGTTCAACCAGCAGCTGGATATCACGGGCGTGATCCTGACCAAACTGGACGGCGATACCCGGGGAGGCGCGGCTCTGTCGATCAAATACATCACCGGCAAGCCCATCAAGTTCGTCGGTATGGGGGAAAAGCTGGATACCATCGAGCCGTTCTATCCCGACCGTATGGCCAGCCGGATTCTCGGCATGGGAGACGTGCTCTCCCTGATTGAAAAGGCACAGCAGGCCTTTGACGAGAAGAAGGCCGAGGAGCTGGAAAAGAAGATCCGGCAGTCCACGTTCACCCTGGACGACTATCTGGATCAGTTCTCCCAACTCAAGAAAATGGGCGACCTGACCCACCTTGCCGGCATGATTCCCGGTATGAAATCCAGTCAGCTCAAGGACGCGAAAGTGGACGAAAAGCAGCTGGCCCGTCAGGAAGCCATCATCCGTTCCATGACCGCGAAGGAAAAACTGAATCCCGTCATCATCAACGCGTCCCGGAAAATCCGGATTGCGAAGGGAAGCGGGACGACCGTGGAAGACGTAAACAAACTGCTCAAGCAGTTCGATCAGATCAAACGGATGATGAAGCAGTTCTCGGACGCCGAGCGTTCGGGAAGAAAGAATCCGTTCGGACGCATGAAATTTCCGTTTGCCTGACGGCAAACGAAAGGAAATAGAAAAAACAAAGAAAATCTAAAACAGGAGAGAAAAAATGGTTAAGATCAGACTGAAGAGAGGCGGCGCCAAGAAGGCCCCCATTTACCGTGTGGTTGTGGCGGACAGCCGTTATCCCCGCGATGGACGTTTCATTGAGGAAATCGGTTATTACAATCCGATGAGCAACCCGGTTGAACTGAAGATCGACGCGGACAAGGCAAAACAGTGGCTCCAGAATGGCGCGCAGCCGACCGATACCGCTAAAGCCCTTTTGAAGAAGTCCGGCATTCTGGACTAAAAAGGAAGTAAGCGGCATGACAGACTTGAAGGAAACATTGATTGGAATCGCTCAATCCATTGTAGACAATCCGGAAGCGGTTGTCGTGACGCAAGAGGAGGATTTCGATCTGATCACACTGACCTTAAGTGTGGATCCGGAAGACATGGGAATGGTCATTGGCCGCCATGGCCGGATTGCAAAGGCCATCCGCACGTTGATTAAGGCAGCTGCTGCCGGAAGCGGAAAAAGAGTAAACGTAGATATCCGGTAAACGGATGTACAGACAGGGACGGCCCCGCGGAGTTACCGCAGGGGCCGTCCCTGTTTTGGGGGTGTCCGGTCTTGTTCAGGACCGGAATTTGATTCCCTGTATTCTGAACGGGCCGAGCGGAATTTCCGCCTCGCCGCCGCAGGGGGCGAAGGGTTCGGTCGGGTCCATGTTTCCGTCGGTTCTGGCCAGAAGGCGGAAGCCCTCGGGCAGCCTGATTCTGGCGCATGTGTCCTTGTCCGTTCCGTTGAACACCCTCAAGAACAGGTCGCCTTCGTCGTAGCGCATCGCGGAAAGGAAGGCGCCTTCCACCTCCGGCGTCATCAGCGGGCCGTCGTCCGTGCGCAGGAAGGGATGCTGGAAGGACTGGGCCTGCTGCCAGAGCAGGACGTCCTCGCCGGCGGAATGGGGCAGGACGGCATAGTCCACCGCAAAGTTCCGTCCCAGATTGTAGGAAAGTTCGCTTTGGCATTTGTATTCCATCGCGACGCTCCGGAACAGGGTGAGCAGCATGACGCCCTCTTCGGTGTTGTTGGCCGGAAGGCCCCTGTTGAGCAGGGCAAGTCCTGCGTCGGCGCCTTCGGTGTCCATAAAGTAGGACAGGGGCTGAGTGCCTTCACCGCGTTCTACGATGCCGAAGGGAATCTGGTGGCGAACCTTGTATTCCCGGAAGGCAAGGGGGAAGGCGGCGCGCAGCCGCAGCCGTCGGTTGGAGCAGGTGAACTCGGTGTGGTAATCAATACGGGGACCGTGTGCGTTCAGGGTCACGCGGGTCGTGAAGGGCATCCGGGTCTGCCAGTAGTTGAGGGAACCCTTCTGGGTGACGACAAGGCTTCCGTCTTCCAGGCGGACCGCTTCGGCGCTCTGTACGCCGTACAGGGACAGCCGGACTTTCGGATGGACGGGCAGGCGGCTGCGGTCCAGGGGATCCGGAAGGTTGGCGTCGTACCGGCTGGGGTCGTATTCCCACGGGTATTCGAATTCCACCCAGTTGTCGCCGCTGTCGGCTTCCAGCACCAGGGCGCCGAACGGAACCCGGTCGGTCTGCACAAGCGTTTTTTCGGTCTTCTTTTCGATCAGTTCGGTGACTGAGCCCCGCTCGTTGATCTTGGCCCGGTAGAAATCGTTTTCAAAGACTGCCGGCAGAGCCTCGGGGCTCTCCGAAAGCTTCGAGGTGCGGGCCGGGGAGAAACCTTTTGCCACCATCCGGATGCCGTTTTGCAATTCATCCCGCGCAAAGGGAAGGGTGTTGAGATATCCGTTCCGTTCCCCGGGGCAAAGCTGCGTCCGGATCTGTTCCAACTGTTCCAGGGCCTGCGCCTGTTCGTCCAGAGCCTGGGTGTATCCGTCGTCGCAGACCGTGCCGCACAGGATGTCGTGAAATTGGTTTTTCAGCGTGGCGCGCCAGACGGGGGTCAGGTCCGCGGGCTTTCCCTTGAGTACGCTGAGCACTTCGGTGTCGTACAGACCGTTTTCCAGGGCCCTGTTGTTGAGTTTGATCTGGATGTTGGTCGAAAAGCTTCCTTTGAAACAGCTCAGGAATTCTCCCCGGAAGACGGGCTCTTTTCCGAAGTCCACGGCGTCGGATGCGTTTTCGAAGGAGGAGAAGGCCGGGTAGGGGATTTTGTCGTTCTTTTGGAGTTCCCGGACAATCCCGGGAGCCGATAGGGCCGGCATTTTCATATCGCCGCCGACCGGTACGAACTGCGCAGCGTCGCCGCACCGTTCCCGGTTGCGTTCATACAGTTTTCCGATGCCCGATACGTCTTCCCAATGCAGTTCCTCGGCGTTGACCTGGGGCGCCTGGTCCGGGAAAGAGAGCCCGGCATAGCCGGTGGAGAACCAGTGGGTGTTGAGAATCGTTCCGTCCAGTCCCTGCCAGCGGAAATTCTCCCGGTCGAGGTTTCGGGTCATACAGCGGGAGAACGCATAGGAAGTGTATCCGCATTGGGAGAGAATCTGCGGCAGCTGCGCGTGATGCCCCCAGCTGTCCGCCACATAGGCGCAGCGGGGTTCGGCGCCGCAGAGCGCCCGCAGGATTTTGCGGCCGAAGGAAGCCGTCATGAAAAGGCTTTCACCGTCCGGCATGCACATATCCGGAACGGCAAAAAAGCCGGGGGAGAAGAACAGCCGCCCCTGACGGACAAAGTCGCGGATCAGGTCCTGCTTTTCCGGGTGGGTATTCCAGTATTCTTCAAAAAAGTAGGCCTGCTCAATGGTGTAGGTGTAATCCGGATTCTGCTCCAGCAGTTCCATCGCCCGGTCTGTAATGCGTACGGCCGCGGCGGTAAAATCCTTCTCGGGCCGTAAATAGGCAATGTCGTGGTGAAAAGTCGGGACCAGATGCATTTTTATGGTTTTCATGGAAAAGCCTCCCAGTTGTGGTAGTGCCATTTTATCATATCCGGAAAAAGCGCGCAAGTTGCATGGAACCGATTGCCCGGCCTTTTTTCGAAGAAGCGCGGATGCTTTGCCCGCAGGCGCCGCGATGGACTGAATGATACGAAAAAACGAGAAAAGGTGAAAGACCATAGACAGATTTAGCCTTTTGTGGCATCATGATGTCGGAACCGGCCATCCCAAAACTTTTCAAGGCCCGCTTGGGGCGGTTGGAGAAGCGATGAAACAAAAACGCGGACGAATCAGAAAAGGCAATCCCTGATTGTGCGTGAATCGAACGGAATGAAAAGGAAGGGGAAGATAGCATGGAGGATGAAGATCAGAGATTTTCTATTTTTTTGGATCTGACGGATAATCCCCCCAAAATGGTATGGCTGAAAGAAAAAGGCCTTTGGCAGCAAACCAAGGAACTGTATAAGGAAAAGAGAAGAAACCATCCGGATGATTCCGTTCATGCATCCGTTTTGTTTGATGAGGCACTGGAAGAAATGTGCAGGCAAAACGGATATGAGAAAAAGGATAGGGAAGGGCAATAGAAGAACCGTTTCGCAAAATGAAGGGATTCTTGGAGATAGGAGCTTTTCCATACAGTATCTTGACACCAACCAAACGGAAAGGCTCATTTGACAACCTCAGTCGGATGTGCTATACTAATAAATAGGGTCTACTGAAAAACCTTGTTTTTCGGACCCCGGCCTTTCAACAAGGACAAAAATCCACATTTTGAAAGCCACTGCAAAAAAATGCGCAAAGAATCCCTAAGGACTCTTGCCAAGTTCTTTGCCAATATGCAAAATG
>JAFTBN010000065.1 GCA_017455185.1 Clostridia bacterium | reverse complement strand
GAGATATTTTTATGATATGGCTATCGTCAACACCTTTTTCTTTCAAATAATCATAAAAAAGGTTGTTAAGAAGATAGGATTTTCCGCACCTGCGGATGCCGGTAACGATTTTGACAAGTCCATTTTGCTCTCGGTCGATCAGACGTTTCAAATAAATATCACGTTTTATGCTTTCCATTGTTATCTCCACTACGAATAAATGTAACAAATTGCAGATTTATTAAGTATATTATACCCAATCAAAGTGGAAAAGTCAATACTTGATTACGAAAAATTGCAACAAATCACAAAAATATTTCGAAAGACATTATGATTCACGTTTTTCCGGGCTCTTGTGTACTTTGGAATGGGTAGATTTCTGCCTTGACGCCTGGTTCAGATCTGTACCATAGGCGTTTCTGGTGAAGAAGTAGCTGTTATCACCGCTGATAACAAAAGAACAGCAGGCATTCCGAAGAACGCCTGCCGGATAAAGCGATTTACGATAACTCAGCACATTTTGAGCCAAAAAGTGCCTTACTCCCACTCAACCATTCAACGCGGACTGCGGGTAATTGATACTTACAGCGCCAACCGATCCGGAAGACCCGTTAGACCCCTTTTTCCCCAATCCGTTTCCACGGGCCCCTCCTGCTCCTCCATCTCCACCGGAAATGGAATAACTGCCTTTTGCGCCAAGACCGGCGGAGTAAAGATCCAAATTGTCGGTTTTATTGACCATTAGACTTCCGCTGAATGCATATCCGCCGCGACCTCCGTTTCCGCCGCTTCCATCGGTTGAAAAGAGTCCCCATCCGGTTCCGCCTTGACCGCCCGTTCCTCCGGTTCCTGCCTTCACATTCAGCGTGGTACTGTATGTATAGAGATAGCAGACCGGGATGTCAAAGCACGGAACACCGATTCCGCCGGTGCCGCCGTTTCCTCCGTTGAAATCACCTGTATGCCCTGTTGCGCCGGTTGCTCCTTTTCCGGTAATCGTAAAGCGATTCGCTGCGCCGATCATATAAAGATAGGTGGTTCCTCCGGTTTTCAAGACGCTTTTACTTGACTGAATGGTAACGTTTTCAAAAAACACATATTTGACACTGGCTCCGTTCAATTGGAAAGATAAATTCGTATAGGTGGTTGATGATTTCCCGTGAACCGTCAGGGTTGTAACGGTATTCGGAATCAGGACGGTCTTTCCATTGTACGTATTGTCCAGTTGGAGATCCAATGCCGTAGCTGTCCCGTTATAGGTCCAATTACTGCCTGTGTCTATGCAATCTCCAAAGAAGAGAGACCCATTCTCATAAAAACCGGTTTTGCAATAAACACAGATTCGATCCTTTCCTATCTGATGATCCGTCTTCGCAAGAACCGTTGAAGTATTGATACGAGTTCCGCATACGGAGCATTTTGTTCCAGCCGTATGTCCTTCAGACTGGCAGGTCGGAGCCAGATAAGCGATGTCTGTCACCGGAGTGTGGGCAAGTTTGGATGTGGTTTGCGACGCTTTCAAAACCTTTCCGCAAACGGTACATTGTTCTTCGGCCGTATAACCCGTTGAGGAACAGGTTGCTGCTTTTGCCTGCTTTGTGACCTTGGGAGTGTGCGGCAGCATCTCTGTTTGTTCCGGCTCTGCTATGGTTTGCTTACATACAGAACAGCGGGTTCCCTGCGTAAAGCCTGCACTTGTGCAGGTCGCAGGAACAGCAGGAATAACCTCCGGCTCCCCATGGGGAAGTTTGGAAACCTGTTCCGGTTCCTCCACAACCACCCCGCACAGAGCGCATTTCTTGCCTTCCGTCCAACCATATTCGCCACATGTAGCTTCTACAGCCGGAATTGCCACCCATTCCGGATGATCAAGTTTTGCTATTTCTTGCGGCTGATCCACAACGGTATGGCACAGTTTACACCGGGTTCCTTCCGTCCAGCCGTTTTCAGAGCAGGTTGGAGGGACGGCTTCTATCACTTCAAGATCAATATGCCCCGTCGGCGGTATCTCCACAGCCTCCTCGATCCATTCTCCACATATCGAGCACAAAATGCCTTCCGTATTACCTGCGCTTTGGCAAGTTGCCTCCTTGCTGTTGACAAACACCAGAGTATGTTGATGTTCGGTGCTTTCTTCACTCTCCGTCTGCCACGCAGGACGAGCCGTCTCATCTTTATCCTTCACGGTTTCTACATTTTGCTTTGGCGGATTATAATCTGTTTTACTTCCTGTGATCTTATCAATCAAATCGCATCCCGAAAGAGCCAATACAAACACAAGAATGATAGCAAAAGCTAACAACAAACGTTTTAAATATCTCATTTACAAAACCTTCCTCTCATATCTGATTAACAACATTATTATACAGATATAAGCGTATGTGTCAATCACTACTGTCAAATTTATGATTGTAAATTCACCCAGGCATTTTTACACCACTTTTTGGACTAAACTCCTGCTCCATTCAACACCCCTTTTCCTCGGAGGCATAGAGGGAACTTTCCCGGCCGGGGTGATTCCCCCTTGCCGGAATGCAGCAGACAAAAAGCAGATCAAGCGGTGCAACCCACTGAAAAACCGGGAAAAGACCCACGTCTTTTCCCGGTTCTTCTTTATCAAATCTTCCAATGAGGATTGCCCGGCCCGCTTATTCGGCCTCTTGCTCCGGATTTTGGTTTTCCAAGACAAAATCCACCGAGCCCGCCACATCCCGGACCTCGACCTGCAGGGATTTTTCATACTCTCCTTCAGGCTGCTTGGGCACATGAACCCGTCCTGCCACATCCGAGCAATGGACAAACAGACGCCATTGAGCCGGCAGATAAATGGTAACTTTCCCGGCGATATCCTCCACGGTCAGGCGCCCGTTTCCGGGATAGAGATCCTGATTGGTCATATACACGCTGGCAGAACCCGCGATGTCATGCACATGTGCATCCTGCAGGTCTTTTTCTGCGTCGAGATACAGACTGATCCCGCCGTTGTGGAAAATGCCGTGTGCCGTGCTCAGACGTTTCGGAATGACCATCTCGGTTCCGAGCCAGAGCAGAACGGCCGCAACGATCACAACCCAGGTCGGAATCAGATTCTCTCCTCCCTTTCCCACGGCGTTCGAAATAGCCTCTTCAAACACCAGAAACAATCCGGCCAGAGGCAGGAACAGCAGCGCCGGCTTACGACCCAGAAGAATCTGGATGCTGATTCCGACGAGCAGTGCGCCAAGGCACAGTTTCCACGGACCGAGTCCGTATTGTGAAAACGGAAGCACGTCCAGTGCATTCAAAATCAACAGAACCGCCCCTATGATCAGCACGATTCCCCACGCAATAGAACTGCTTACAACTCTTTTACCCTTTTCCATGTTTCAGTCTGACCTCCTCTACTCGATCCCTTACGCCCTGATAATACATCCGGGAAACGCTCATCCGCTTGTCCGAATTCCGAAACGTGATTTCCCCGACCCCGGTCAGGGACCTGGACATCGTCCGGATCTCCATGATGTTGACCAGTGCGGCTTTGGACGCCCGCACAAAGGTGGAAGGAAGCAACGATTCGAGCTCATACAATCGCCTCTGGCACTTGTAACAGGCCGTGGCCGTATGGGCATAAACGTTTCCGTCCATCGTTTCGAAAAACAGCAGATCGCTGACCGGGACAAAGATTTCCCTCTCTCCTTCGCTCAGCGCAATTTCCGGCGCTTTTCCCAGCAGCTGCAGCAGCTGCCTCTGCAGGGTCAGCACCTCCTCGTCGACGCGGGGAACCCGCAGGATCAGTTCCGAGGGTTTTCCCTCATCCAGTTCCAGACTGATTTTCATCGGTTCCATCCTTTCTTTTCCCGCGGGCCTTACGCGCCTTCCGTACCTTACGCCCTCATTATAGGAAAGCGGCCCGGCGCCGTCAAGGCCTTCCGGCCCACAGGTCGAAAAACGGGCCCGAGTGGTGGACACGGGCCCTTGACTTTCCTTTACATCGTTCCGGCAACCGCAACGTCCGGGAAAGACCCGCACTCGGGTCCCTCATAGTCTGAGCTGACATACCCCGATGTGGACAGGAGAATCCGGTCCTGGATCTGCAACAGATTTCCGTTGACCGAGCCGCCGCAGACCGGTATTTTCTTTCCGTCCCGGTACAGATATCCCAGACGGATTTCTCCGCCGAAATGACCCGAAAACTCGTCCATCTGGAAATCCGAGAAAGAGACCACTTCAAGACAGGGCTCCCGGCGCAGTTCGGACTCGCTCAATGCCCCTTCGTTCAGACAGCGGATCTTGGAATAGGACCCGGTGGCGGGAACGCCCAGATAATAGGAATAATTCTGAGGACCCCAATAGTTCCGGAGCCGGCCGTCCTGCAGCAGGGGCAGTTCCTTCATGGAAATGCCTTCGTCCGAATACGGGACGGACGGAACCAGGTTCAGGCAGAGCGCCTGTCCCTGCCCGTCCCGGGCTCTCTGCACGTCGTCCCCGATTTCCCAGGTGGAATATTTCACATAGCGCATGGAGGCTCCGGCCCGTCTGACGTAATACGAAAGCACGGTCGCCAGCTCCTCGCCCGAAAGGATCAGACGGTAGGTGCCGGTGGGCAGCGCTCTTTGCGCAACCGAGCGGTCGGCCGCATAGGCCAGCGCCTGCTGCGCCTGACGGCGGAGCTCCGAGGGGCAGTAGGAATCGAAGGAGAATTCGCGGAACATTTCCACATCCTCCTTGACTTTGGACTGTACGACGTATTCCCCGCTGACTCCCGTGCGGACGTAACGCACGTCGGTTCCCTTGGAGGAACGGATGCGCACGGTCCTGCGGGTGGCGAACACCTCGGCCGAGTTGAGGAACGAATCCGTTCCCGTATCCGCCTCAAACAGCGCTCCGGCCATCCCTCCGGCGGCGGCAAACAGATCCATGCCCCGGAAGTCCTTTTGCTCCTCTTCCCGGCCCGTGCTGGCGTCCGGGAGCGGATAGAACGGGTTGAGCGCATACTCCGACGCGCGCAGCGCCTCGGCAATCTTCCGGCGCAGGGTTTCCTCGTCCGTGTCGGGGAGCAGTTCTACGTCGGTCATGCCGCGCATCCGCTCTCCTTGGTCGTTCGTCCCGGCACAGTAGAGCCGGACGAAGGTCTTGTTCGTCTTCTTGCTCCGCCGGGTGTCCAGCCTGTGCCGGACGAAAAACAGCTCGGCGCTCTCGGTCTGCACGTCGGTCAGAAGATAGTCGT
This sequence comes from Clostridia bacterium, assembly GCA_017455185.1. Taxonomy (GTDB): domain Bacteria; phylum Bacillota; class Clostridia; order Oscillospirales; family CAG-272; genus RUG14240. The sequence goes on along the minus strand of JAFTBN010000065.1, from coordinate 2,616 downwards.
CCGCCCCGCACGTGTCCAGGATCTCAAATATTTTGTCTGTTCTGTCGTCTTTCATCCTCTTCATCCTCCTCAGCCCAACCGGATTTTGGCCAGGATGTACGGGCCCCCGTCCGAAACCTTGACCCATTCCTTGTGGCCCTTTCCGCAATAGCCGCTGCCGCTCAGGGCAATGTCGCGGCCCATTCCCCGGATGGATTTGAGCAAATCCGGAACGTATCCGGTCATGACAATGGGAGAATAGATCTTTCCGGTCAGCTTCCCGTCCTTGATCTGCCGGGCATGGCTCACCATCATCTGGATGCCCCAGTTCTTCGGGTCCTCCATGCCGGAGGTCGGCATCTCGAGAAGCAGTCCGTCCTTGACCTGGGCAATCAGTTCCTCGGGAGTCGCGGTGCCTCCTTCGAAATAGGTGTTGGTCATCCGGGTATACACCTTGCGCTCATAGGATTCGCGCCGGCCGTTCCCCGTAGGCACCACGCCCAGGCGCGCGGCGGACAGGGCGTCGCAGAATCCGCCCTTCAGGATGCCCTTGTCGATGACGACCGTGTCCGAGGACAGGGTTCCCTCGTCGTCAAAGAAGAAGGTCGCCGCCTCCCGGACCGCCGAACCGTCGTGCATGGTCACAAGAGGGCTGGCCACATACTGTCCGACAAACTCCCGGGCCTGCGCCCTGTCCTTGACGAACATATCCATCTCCACGCCGTGCCCGAAAGCCTCATGCACGATCATCCCGGTCACGTCGGGCGTGCACACACAGTCGTATACGCCGGGCGGAATCGGTTCGCTGTCGAGCAGCTCGAGCGCCACCCGGCAGGCCTCCTCTACCCCCGTGTCCATCTTTTCCAGCACCTCGGCTCCGCCCAGGTTGGAAAACGGAATATAGGCGTCCTTGATTTCTTCCCCGCGGGCCGCCATGGCCACGACGGCACCGGTCATCCAGGTCAGGGTCTGGTCCAGTTCCCTTTCCCGGGACAGAAAGATTTTCCGGCAGCTTCGGTAGGCAGCCCGGACCGATACGTCGAGAATCCCCGGGATCGCAAGCCCGCGCTGACGCACTCCGCCAAGGCGATCCAATATGGCCTGATCCCCCAGGACCCTGGGGTCAATCAGGCAGGGCGTCTGCTTTTTCAGCCGGCAGGGCTCGTCCGCCGGCAAAGGCGTCGGCAACGGCTCGATGCCAGACGGAATGGCGGCCTTAGCCTGCTCCAGCCGGCTTGCAATCTCCTGCAGGATCGGCTCCACCCGGTCCTGCGACAGCTCGTTGAACGAATATTCGGCACAGCCCGTATCGTCAAAGACCCGGGCGACGAATCCGGTTCCCACGCCCACGCCCCGGGACCCGATGTTCACACCGGCCCCCGTAACGCTCCAGTTCCGGCTGTCGTCCTCGACGCCGAGCAAAGAGGCGTAGCGATAGGTCTCGTTCAGCCGGCGGACCAGCGTCTTCATCGCGTCGTACCGGCTCTCCAAATAGGTAAAATCCATTCCTGTATCCTTTCCGGCGGCAGGCGCCGCCAGGGGGCAGTTGCCCCCGTTACTTCTTTTTGCGGAACATCGCGGCCGGGATATGGCAATACCCGTCCGGGTTCTTCTCGAGATATTTCTGATGATAGTCCTCGGCCGGGAAGAAATTCCGGATCGGTTCCCTCTCCACGGCAATCTTCTGCCCGAGTTTTTGCTCCAGGGCTCCGCACTTTTCCCGGATGACGGGAATCTGCTCTTCCGACGTGTAATAGATGCCCGTCCTGTATTGGACGCCTTCGTCGTGTCCCTGCCGGTTGACCGAGAGCGGATCGATGACAAGGAAATAGGCGTCGAGCAATTCCCCTGTGGATATCCTTTCGGGGTCGTACTCGATTTTCACCGTTTCGGCGTGTCCGCTGTCCCGGCAGACCTGCTCATAACTCGGAGCGCAGTCCGGTCCGTTGGCGTATCCGACCTGCGTCCGCAAGACTCCGTCGAACCCGTCAAAGTACCGCTGTACACCCCAGAAACAGCCTCCTGCCAGATAAATGACCTCTATCTGTGCCATAAGATTCCTCCCGCTTTGCCTTTTGTCTGTGTTGCCTATATCCTACCATACTTGAAGGAAAAACGCAAGGAAAAGAACACCCGCCAAAAGACGGAGCGGATAAGGGATAATTCAAAAACCATTATCTGAAAGCAGTGCATTACCATCCATATTTACCACCTGGCAAGCAATGCATACCTGTTATGTAAGGACCTTTGTCAAGCCCCTTCGTGAAATTTGCTAACTTTTTTCTTCCACAGGGTGCAAGTCTATCGAAAGAATCTTGTGCAAACAGTTCTCGGCATTGGCCACTCTGTTATACGTGGATTGGTTACCTCAGGCTAATGGTCCGCCGTGAACTTTGCTATCTAACAGCGTGAATCACTTAAAATATAATCCCAGTTTTTATGGTATAGAAAAGTCCTGCTTGGGTTTGACGCATTTTGCAGCAACCATCTTATTTTTAGATTTTGAGCAGAGGCCACACCGGGATTTGCAAGAGCCACCGCGAAGCGGCTTGCCCTTGACACTTGTAAGCGGGGTGCTACAATGGAATTCGTGCGACGCGATGAAATCAGATCTTATTTTTGAGTTCCTCGCGTCTG
>JAFTBN010000064.1 GCA_017455185.1 Clostridia bacterium | reverse complement strand
GTTGCTGACAGTAAAATCGGCAACGTATTCGAAGATCGCCTCGCCGACGTGTGGGTGACGAGCGCGGAGGCGTACCGCAATTACGACGAGTTTTCCAAATGCTCGCGGTGTAAGTTAAAGCAGTTCTGCAGAGGCTGTCCGGCTGTCGCCAAGGGCTACACCGGCGACTTTTACGGCGACGACCCGCAATGCTGGGCGAGCGAGGAAAACGGACTGCTGATACCGAAAGCGGAGGTAAAATCAAATGAAAGCCGTAGTGCTTGATAGAATAACGGAGGCAAAGGATATCGTTTTATCCGAAGTGCCAATCCCGGAGCCACGCCCCGGTTGGGTGCTTGTGAAAGTGAGAGCGTTCGGGCTGAACCACTCCGAAAAACTTCTGCGGCTGAACGAGATTCGCGCGGACTATATTCAAAAGCCGGTCATACCCGGTATCGAGTGCGTCGGCGAGGTCGCAGATCCGTCCGACAGCGGTCTTGCGGTTGGTCAAAAGGTCGCCTCGCTTATGGGCGGTATGGGACGTAGCTTCAACGGCAGTTACGCCGAATATGCTTTGCTTCCACGCCGGATCGTTTTCCCGATTGAAAGCGATCTTGAATGGGAAGCGCTCGGCGCGGTACCAGAGACGTATTTCACGGCATGGGGTTCGCTCTTTGAATGCCTGCATTTACTGCCATCCGATACGCTCCTTATTCGCGGCGCGACCTGCGCGCTCGGATATGCTACGATGCAGATCGCAAAGGCGATCGGATGCCGCGTGATCGCCACAACGCACCGCGAAGAAAAACTGCCGCTGATTGCGGAAGCGAATGAAACAGTAATCGACGACGGCAAACTGACCGGAATGATAAGCGGGGTAACAAAGGCGCTCGATCTTATCGGTCCGCGCAATCTGCGCGACACGCTGACGGCGGTCGAAAAGGGCGGGATAGTCTGTCAGACGGGATTGCTCGGCGGCGTTTACGCACTGAGCGGCTTCGATCCGATCAAGGACATTCCGAACGGCGTATATTTGACCGGATTTTTCTCGAATTATCCGACAAAGCTAGTAATTGACGATATATTCACCTTTTTTAATAAGCACCGCCTCACCGCGAAATACGGCAAGGTATTCGGCTTTGAGAACGTAAAAGACGCCGTCATCGCACAGGATAACGGCGGCGTGGATGGAAAGATCGTCGTGAAAGTATAAGGAGCGGTCTATGGACGCGGAGCAGAAAACGCGGTTTCAAATAGGCTAATCCAACTATTACTTTTTGAGGGCAAAAAAGGAAGGCAGTCACTCCAAGGTCGATAGCGACCCGGAACGCTGCCTTTTGTTTGCTTGAAAACGGAGATTACGGGAAAGTCAGAAAAGCGCCACGGGTGTCAGCATATTAACGATCTTCGCCATGCGGAGATCCTTTTCAAGCTGTTTGAACTGCTCTCCTTTCAAGGATTTCAAAAGCAAACCCGATTGATTTTCAGTATAATCCTTGACCGCATGTATGGAAGAAAAATCGATCCGACTTACGAAGAAAGAAGTGAATTGTCCATCCTTCAGCGTATCATCTATGCTTTTTTGACAGCAAAAAAGCAGAAACACAAAAGCCCTTTCCGGCAAGATAATCGCATACAGTTGTCTCGTTACGTAACGCTTCGTAATCGAATTTGTTTTGATAAACCTTGAAGAAATACTTATCGCTTTCGCCTTCAATGATAAAACACTTTGCAGATCCTTCCGGAAACTTCGAAATACTATTGACGATAATATCCCAAGTTTCGGTTAGAAACGTCAATACTTCATGGTTGTTTGGATTATTGAACGCAATTGTCAATCTTTTGTGTGATAAAATTGCTTCGGATGGGAAGAGGATACTATGGAAAGGCAAAAATAAAGACCTAAACCAAACATTTGGTGTTCGATTTAGGTCTCACTTGGTGCAAGAGACGGGACTTGAACCCGTATGGAATTTACCACACGCCCCTCAAACGTGCGCGTCTGCCAGTTCCGCCACTCTTGCTCACGTTTTTTAATTATACACCATTTTCCATGTTTGTCAAGATGTAAAAATCAAAATTTTCAGCGAGGCTACCCGGCTGGGCCCACGGCCGGAATGAACCCGGAATCGCCGGTTCCAAAGCAAAAACAAGGCGGCCGAAAAACGAACCGCCCTGTTCTTATGCGTCCGAAAACGCAAGCCGAAAAAATCATTATTTCTTGATTTCTTCCTTAACCTTTGAAGCCTTACCGACTCTGCCGCGCAGATAGTACAATTTCGCACGTCTGACTTTGCCAAGACGAACGACTTCAATCTTCTGAATCATGGGAGAATGATACGGGAAAACTTTTTCCACGCCGACTCCGTAAGAGATTCTGCGGATTGTGAAGGTGGAAGAGATATCTCCGCCCTTCTCCGTATCCAGATTGTGCATGGCAATGACTGTGCCTTCAATTGTCTGAATACGCTTTTTGTCTTTGGAATCACCCTCATAAATGTACTGATACACTTTGACGGTGTCACCGATCTTGAAGCCCGGCTTCTCCTGCTTCAACTGCCCCTGAGTAAAAGTTGCGATAATGCTGTTATCCATTATTGCCTCCTATGAAATCATGTGTTCATACCGGGATTCGTAGCGGACCACATGTAATAAGCGTAAAAACGCACTTTGGTATTGTATCACAAAGAATTCATTCTTGCAATAGAATAAGTTCTTCTGTAATTGTAAATATTTTGTTAAGAATCGTCTCTTTCCCCGCTCTGCCCGGATTCCTGCGACTCTTCCGCCGGCTCAGGGACCGTCCCGGCCAAGGTCTCTTCGGGCTTTTTGCGACGCCGGTTTTCGAACATCATCCGGATATTCTTGAGCAAATACGGCAGATTGAACGCGACAACGGCCGCAAGCAGCAAAGCCTGCGCCCAGTTGATTCCATACCAGCCGGCCGGCTTTTCCAGAATCATCAAGGCCGCCTGCGCCGAGAGCAGAATCAGATTGAGCACAATCCGAATTTCCTGCATCTCAAAGCGAAGCAGGCGCCGCACGTCTATGGTCCTGAGCACCCACACGATGAAATAGCTCAGTGCGGTGGCAACGGCCGCTCCCATCGCTCCCCAGACCGGAATCAGGATGAAATTCATCACGACATTCAAAGCCGCTCCAAAAAAAGAAGTGACAAAGGACATCAAAGGCTTCTTCCTGAGCTGATAAACCGAACCCAGGAACGTATCCAGATTGGTAAAGACCGTCGCAATCAGCAAAACAGGCATGAACACCCAGGCTTCGCCGAAGGATTCGTCGAGCAGGATTCTTGAAATGATCCGGCAAAGGAAAATCAGCCCGGAACAGGCCAGAACGCTCAGGGACATATACCCGCGGTAGATTTTGCTGTACATCTCGCGGGTCATCTTCTCGTCATTCTGCCCCATAATGGCGGATAGCTGCCATGCTTCATTGAATATGCTTGCTATCAGAACCAGGATTGTCGGGATCTTGTAGGCCGCGGCATACAGTCCGTTGGCATCTTCGCCAATCATGAACCGGACGAAATAGTGGTCGGAGATATCGGTCACCCACCAGAAAATGGTAGAAAGGACCATGGGAAGGCTGTATCGGACCAGCCGCCGCATGACCTTTCTGTCCGCAAGGGAAAAATGGATTTCCTTCCAGACCTTCCCCGCAAAAAGAATAAAGACCGTTGTGATGACGTTGGCCACAATCACCGACAAAACATATCCGACCATGCCCATTTCAAACCGGGTCAGGAACAGCACGTTGAACAGAATGACAAGGCCGGTATTCAGAATGCCCTGAACCGAGAACAGCCGTGTCTTATCCTGGGCCCGGATAAACTGGGCAAACAGGGCCTGATAATTGGCCGCAAGCACATACAAAAGCACAAGCCACACATACTGTCTTTCCCAGCCTGTCACAAGCAAAGCCGTCATAATCAGGGCAAAAACGGCGCTTCCGATCAGCTGCACGACAAATCCGGAAGCCAGAATGACCCTCCGGTCCTCTTCCTTGTCCGCCGCGAAGCGGAACAGGCCGGTGGAAATGCCGACGCAGGCAAACGGAATGATCAGATTGCAGGTCTGCATAATCAGTTCCCCGGTGCCGTATTCACTTTTCGACAGATACGCCGTATACAGGGGCATCAGGAAGAAGACCATGACCTTGGAAATAAAGGTCCCTGCCCCGAGAATCAGCGTATTGTTCCGCAGTTTCTTATAAGGATTCACTCTTTGCCCCTTTTACGTGCCTTTCGTCAGATTTTCCGATGCTTTTTCTTCAAGCTGCGCAGCTCCTCAAGAAATGTATCGATGTCTGTGAATTCCCGATACACCGATGCGAACCGAACATAGGAAACGTCGTCGCGGGCTTTCAGCTTGCGCATGACGATTTCCCCGATTTCGGTCGAAGTGATTTCCTGCCGCAGACTGTTCTGCAGTTCCTGCTCCACCTCGTTGGTGATTTCCTGCGCGTCGACCGGTCTTTTTTCGGTCGCCTTCCGTACGCCTGAAAGGATCTTGTGCGGGTCAAAGAATTCCTTGCTTCCGTCCTTCTTGATTACGACGATCTGTACGGTCTCAATCACCTCATACGTCGTGAACCGCTTGCCGCATTGCAGGCATTCCCTTCTGCGGCGGATGCTGTTGGATTCTTCCACCGGCCGTGAGTCCACGACCTTGCTCTCTGCATAATTACAAAACGGGCACTTCATGTCTTATTCCTCCGTGTTCGTTCTTTCTTTATTCTTCTGCGGGCATGTGGCGGTACATCTCCTCCACCCGCTTTTCCACTTCATCGATCCGCAGCCTGTCGGTCGCATAGGCCCGGCGCAAAAGATCTCCCGGTATGTAAGGGTCGTATTTGTCAAACAGCGGAATTTCCTTCTTTCCCACCAGCGACAGAAGATCCACCCCCTGCGTCAGGATTTCCTTCATCCGCAGCACAAACGATGCGGCGTCTCCCTTCTCCATCCGGAAAATCATATAATTGCACCCGTCGAATTCCAGGTTGGAAATACCCAGCGAATCGCTTTCCCTGGCAATCAGTTTCCGAAAAGTCCGGAAGGAACGGGTTCCCAGCCAAGGGAACAGGCACCAGGAATAACCGCCCAGATGCACCAGCATCTGCTGATCCATCCCGGTATTTCTTGCCACATGCCGGGCCACGTCCAGACGGTGCCGGGCATTCTCTTTCAGATACGGATATACCGTGTCCTCCTGGAGGACCTGAAGCATCCGCTCCAGAATCCGGGTATGGATTTCCCCGTAGTCCCCGGGCCAGCTCACCTGCATCTTGCCCTCGACCGCCTTGACGTAAATCAGTTTGCGGGGCAGATCCAGTTCTTCCACTTCCCAAACCTTGCCTGCCAGGGCAAACCGGTCCCCGACGGGAGGCGGAGTCGTAATCGTTCCGATTTCGTCCGAACCGCACCGGACGGTAAAGTCCTCGCTGTCCTTGAAGACCGCGTAAAACTTGAAGCTGTTCAGGATTTTCTCCCCCTTCAGCCCGATGATCAGGGTCTTCTCCTCGGTCCACTCCAGATATTCCTTTTCCAGCATGGACAGAATCAGCTGCCGGTAGTCCTCTTTCGCAATCGAAGCAAACGGAGGAAGTCCCAGAACCTTTTTGGCCAGGACCGGAGCACTGAGCTCGCCGGAGGAAGCCAGAATGGACAGGGTCTGCTGGAAGCACAGACTCCAGGGCATCTTGCGGAAGGAAGGCGGCTCGATGAACCGTTCCTCGATATACAGCTGGATTTCGGCAATCGCCCGGATCAGGTTCCACGGAATCAACTGCGGCAGCGGCGTGTCAGGCAATGGATTCTCCTCGCGGAAGACCATCATCATCTCGGGCGGCTGACCCCGGCGTCCGGACCGGCCGAGCCGCTGCAAGAAGGAAGAGACCGAGTTCGGGCTCTCGCTTTGCAGTACCCGTTCCAGCCGGCCGATGTCGATTCCCAGTTCCATGGTCACCGTCGCGCAAGTCACCGCGTGCACGTCTTCCTGCTTCATGACGGTTTCGGCATGTTCCCGCAAAGCGGCCGAGAGATTGCCGTGATGGATCAGGAACACGTCCGGTTCGTTCCGCATGGCCGCAATCTGACGGAAGGTGGCCGTCAGGTATTCGGTTTCCTCCCTTGTATTGGAAAACACCAGCGCCTTGCGGTCCTTCACGCATTCATACATGTATTCGTATCCGGCGTCCATCGCATAGTTCGGACTCGGATGATTCCCGGGGTCCTCCCTGGCCTGCTGGGTCTGATCCGCGTGTGTATTCTGAATGTAGAAGTGCTCAAGTCCGAGTCTCCAGTGGATTTTCTGGGCCTCGTACTGCGGCACGTCCACAGGTCTGGGGCTTCCCGCGCCCAGCCAGTTTGCGGCGGTCTGCGGGTCCCCGATGGTCGCCGAAAGGCCGATCCGCCTGGGCGAAAAGCCCAGTTTTGCGTCCAGCCGGTTCAGCTGGCAGATGATCTGGTTGCCCCGATCGGTTCCGGTCAGAATGTGAATCTCATCCAGCACAATGTAGCGCAGGTCCCCGAACAAACGAACCAGATCGTTGGACCGGTGGATCAGCATCGCCTCGAGCGATTCGGGCGTAATCTGCAAAATGCCTGTCGGATGATCCATCAGCTTTTTCTTGTGGGATTGTGCGACGTCGCCATGCCAATGGGTCACTTTCACCCCGCTTTCCCGCAACAGGTCGTCCATCCGTTCAAACTGATCGTTGATCAGCGACTTAAGAGGCGCGACGTACAATACGCCCACCGAAAGCGGAGGCCGCTCCATCAGATCGGTCAGGATGGGAAAGAAGGCCGCTTCGGTTTTCCCGCTTGCCGTGGAGGAAGTCAGGAGTAGATTGTGGTCGGTCTCAAACAGGGTCTGTGCGGCGGCAATCTGCACGGCGCGCAAGGTTTCCCAGTTGTGGGAATAAATGTAATTTTTTATAAAATCCGGAAACCGGTCAAATACGCGATCCGCTTCTGTCATGCAGCATTCCTTCCTTAGAACTGAATCTCGTTGGGGTCGAACGATGCCCTCCCGGTCTTCTCCGGGGCCTCGGGAGCAGGTGCTTTTTCCTGCGGTTCTTCCTCTTCAGCCTGCGCATCCGGCTTCAGGGTCACGGACGAGGCAAGGTCGGCAAAATGAAGCCCGGGATTCTGATAGAGCAGATTGAGAATCGTCATATAATCCCGCAGCATCTCACGGGGCGTAATCAGGACATTGGCGCCCGCCCGGCTCAGACAGATCTGAAGGAAATCCATCATTTCCTTCTCGGTCATGCGGACCTCCCAGTTGTACATCTGTCCGTGCAAGGCGGTGATCCGCTTGACCAGGGCGAACAATTCGTCGTCGCTCAGCCGGCGCAGCCGGATGACCGGCCCGATGAGATTGATGTAGTCGGCGTTGGAGAACCGGCTGTCACAAAGCCGGCTGCGAAGCGCCTCGTAACTGTACAGTCCCCTTCTGGAATCCTCGAGGAACTGGGGCGTTCCGCCCAGCACGATGGCCAGGCCTGCTGCGCGCCCCTGCAAGGTATCGTTGAACATCGAGAGAATCTTTTCGTAATTGTTCTCCCGGCTGACCCGGTTGGGAATCTTATACAGATTCACGCACTCGTCGATGAAAACGACCAGCCCGCGGTACCCGATGGTCCGTGCGAAAGCGGCCCAAAGTTTGATGTATTCATACCAGTTATCGTCACAGATGACCGAAGAGACCCGGAAGCCGACGGATTGCGAAGCCTCGGTCTTGTTGGCGTACTCGCCGCGCAGCCAGCGCATGCAGGCCGAGACGCGTTCTTCTTCCCCCGCCCGGAAGGCGCGGTAATAAGTCAGAAGAATCTTGGAAAAGTCGAACCCGCCGACCATGCTTTCCATCTGCCTTACGTCCCGGCTGACCATTTCGTTCATGCGGGCGTCAAACTCCGGGCTCTCGTTCGTCAGCCCCTGCTCATACAGGCGGCCCATCAGATCCGAAAACCAGCGCGCCAGAAGGCCGGACAGGGCTCCCCCGTCGGGCGAGGTCTTGGTGGCCAGGTTGCGGACCAGTTCCCGGTAGGTGGCCACGCCGCTTCCGGACGAACCATACAGACGGCGTTCGGGAGACAGATCGGCGTCCGCCGTTATGAAATCCCGTTCCAGGGCATATCCCCGGATGAGCTGCATCAAAAAACTTTTCCCGCTTCCGTACTGTCCGACCAGGAAACGCAAAGCTCCGCCGCCCTCGTTGACCATCTCCAGATCGGACAGAAACGCCCCGATTTCATCCTTGCGGCCGATGGCAATATACGGTGCCCCGGCACGGGGAACCACGCCTGCCGCCACCGACGAAAGAAGGGACGAGAGGATCCTCTTCGGGACTTTTTGCACATTCTCTTTTTCTGTATTGACACTCATAGCGTAACTCCCGGCTCATCCCTGAGCCATTTTTCCACCATGGGGCTGTATTCCCCAAGCAGCTGAATCGTCCCGTCCGTTTCCTGCAAAAGGATATCGTCCAGGGCATCCAGCGCCAACTCGTTGATTTTTTCCATCAATGCGCCGGGCATGGCATGGAAGGCGGCGCCGCACTGACGCATCCCCTCTTTTCTTCCCTGCGCAACCGCGCGCAGAAACGGAAGGTATCCGCCCCCCCGCAAGGCCTCGAAAAGCGCCTGCTCCGGGTCATCCGGGAAGGTTTCCATCTCTTCGGGTTCGGGCAGGGCCGCAGGCACCGGATTCTTTTGCGGCGGTTCGGGTTCACCTTGAACCTGTGTTTCTTCTTCATGGTCTTCATGGTCGGCAAACGCCTGCAGCAGTTTCTCGGTCGTATCCCAGGACTGCGCCTCGATCCGGGCCGCGTTTTCCGGAGAAAGTTCCTGATGCGGCACGTCGTAATATTTCAGATAGGCTTCTTCCTCTGCCTTCCGGGAATCCTTCTTTTCCATCCTGCGCAGCATTTGCTGGCGCAGGGGGAGAAAATAGGCCGTGATTCTTTCCTTCAGGGCATCCGGCAGGGCCGGCTCCACCAGTTCGGGTCTGTATCCGGTCTCCTTGCGGAGTCTGCATTCGCAATACCGGATGATTTTTCCGAAAAACGCATGCAGATCCTCATAAATCCCCGGGGTCCGGTAAAAGATTTTGATTTTCCTTTTCACCTTCGAGCAGCAGATGGCTCCTTCGTACGCGTTCTGGAACACCACCTGCTCTTTTCCGTCGGCCAGCATCGTTTCAATCAATTTCGCGCTGTCCTCCACCGCGCCGGGAATCCAGCGGTCCATCAGCTCGGCATGGGAAGCATACATGCGGCTCTTTTTATAGGCGTAACCCGACAGCCGGATCAGATGCTCCGCAAACGACCGGACGTTCTGGACTTTCCCGATTTTTTCGCCGAAACGTAGCTCTTCCAGCGCCAGAAAGAGCGGCTGACGTGCCCCGTCCGAACGGGAAACCGAAGAAAAATCGGGGATTTTCAGCTGATGAATCAGGCAAAGGTCGCAAATCCATTCCCCGAGGAAAGACAGCAGTCTCGGATATTCCACGCTGTAGGTCTTCAGGACGAACAGCAGCTGCGAACAGACGTAGGCCGGCGGAATTTTGACCGAGAGGCTGATCAACTCGTGCAGATAGAGCAAAAGATAGCTGTATTCGGTCGCCAGATATTTTTCCTGTCTTGTCTGTTCCCTCCACCAGAAATAGAAGTGGAACTGTTCCTTGTTCATCTGGACATATTGGGGATAGAAGGAGAAGAAATAGACCTTTTCACAGGGTTCTCCCTTGACCCGCATATACCGGATTGCATCCTCGAAAAAGGCGTCGTAATAATCCGCAACTCCCTTCCAGGGGTAGATTTCCACCCGGCTGACCAGCAAGAGATCCGGCTCGTAGGCGTACAGTGGACGTTCGGGTTTCTGCTCCTTTTTAAAGGGAGACAGGACCGAATCCCGGGCCTTGTCCGAAGGAACTATTCCCTGCCCATTCGGGGACGCCGGGGCATCCGCCTCCACGTCCACGCAGGAAACATCCGCGCCGGGAATCCGCTCCTTCTGCACGCTTTTCTTTTTCGGACCGAGCAAGGCGTCCAGATCCCAGAAATCGTCCTGTTTCTGCACTCTGCTCTTTTCTTCTTCCGACGGCATGGCGAATCCCTCCTTTGCACGGACTTATCGGTATTATTTAATTTTAACACACAAAAAAACGACTGTCAATGAGACAAAAGTCAAAAACAGATTAAACGCATGAAAAGAATAGCGTTAGTAAATTCCCAAAGTAAATTCCACAGTGGAATTTACTTTGGGAATTTACTGTTTATTCTGACGTACATTTTGGACCGGAACCGTACGATAGTGGCCTTATAATGGTGTAAAATTGAAATGAGCCAAATGCTCACTCCTGAGGTATAATGTAGTTAGCTAAAAACAAAAAAGCCTCGGAGGTATTACAAATGGCTCAACTTAATTTTACCCTAAATCAGGAAGAAAT
>JAFTBN010000063.1 GCA_017455185.1 Clostridia bacterium | reverse complement strand
CTTGACACTTGCACGCGAGGTGCTTTCCGGCGGTGCCGACGCGAGGAACTCAAAAATAAGATTTGATTTTATCGCGTCGCACGAATTTCATTGTAGCACCTCGCTCACAAGTATCAAGGACAAGCCGCTTCGCGGTGGCTATTGCATATCCTGATGTAGCCTCGGCTCAGAATCTAAAAATAAAAAGATGGTGTTACAAAATGCGTTAAACTCTAAGCAGCGTAAGGGCTTTGAGAACTTTCGAGCGCATTTTTTACCCATTCAAAGTGCAGAAGCCCGTATACTTTTCAAAAATCCACTATAATGCAGTATCTCAATTTATACAAAAAACTTGTACTTCCCTTTACCCATCCCTTCTACCGGAACGATGATTTTCAATTCATCTTCCATTCTTTTCAAATAGGAAGTTGCTGTTACTTCTGAACATCCGAGGATTTCAACAACACGTGAATTTCCGAAAATCTCTGTACCTATTTCCTCATATAACTTCAATAAGTTTTGTTTTATTTTCTTTGTGTACCCTGAATCCAAGATTTTATGTTTAAAATCTTTGGTTTCATTCTCAATCCAAACTTTTTTCTTTGGTTTGGTTCCATTTTTTATCTCATAGTATTCTTCATTTACAGGTATAACCACAGAAGTAACGTTGTCATTTATATCAATAGTCTTATAGAAAAGATCCGGAGATCCATTTTCTCGCATTGATCTTTTAGCTTCCCCAATGCTCGTTCCAAAGGATTCTATAATACCTAATGCTTTAAACATATCCCTAATCTCAGGATTATCCGTGTCTCGCTCATTAAAGAATGTTCTCTCATTCAAATCACTTATTCGAATGGGTGGCAACGGCTTGTTATAATTCACGATGTTTATCTGTTTTTCAGACACGTATATTTGGATGGGCTTACCATTTTCATAATTTTTTCGCGGTTTTCCCTTGCTTTATCTCGGCCTAAGCACCATTGCATCGTCCAAAGCTCTGTGCTTATCCGTGCTTTGGTGCTTTGGGCTGTGATCTATAAGGGCACTCTTAAGTGCCAGGAAATATACAGCAGTTATGAGTGATGGCGTTATAAATCGCTTCACGGATGGCGTTCCGCGCAAAAGGATAAGTCTCTACACGCCGGTCGTGCTCATAGGTAATTTTTGCCTTCAAGTATTTGAGGTAAACCAGATCCACAACGATCACTGCCATGTAACCCAAGCGCTACTTGAATCAAGCGTTAATTTTTGTTGTTGGTGGGTTCTTTTCCTCCGTGGCCTCTTTTGTCAGGACTTTTTTCTGCCAGCTGCGTCGGCCGCATGCGGGACATTTCATAAATCTCGTCCGGCCGATGTGCATAGCAAAATTGACCGACCGGTAGGTCGGGACATATCTGTGCCTGCAATGCCGGCATTCGTAATAACCGGCCTTCTGTTCAATTCCGACAGCGATAAACGCAACAGCAAAAATCATCACAAGCGCAATTGCGATCAGTGCAATTCGTACCCATACAGGCATCTCCACAAAAGCAGACACAATGCACATAAAAAGCCCCGCTATAACAGCCGGAAATGAAATCAGATACTCCATTCGGAGCATTTGCCGGTTCTTCTCCTCAATCTCCTTCTCCATCGCAAGAAGGTTCTCTTCCACTTTGCGATCATACAGTTCAGACATGATTTTCTCGCCCGACAGGAGTTCGTTTACGTTGATTTTCAAAAGTCCGCACAGTTCCAGCATAAGACCGGAATCCGGCATGGATTTCCCGTTTTCCCACTTCGAAACCGCCCTGTCGCTGATGCCGAGCTTCTCCGCCAGGACCGCCTGGGTCATGCCTTGTTCCTTTCTGCAGGATGCAATGAATTTGCCGATTTTGATTTGATCCATCTTCGGGCACCTCCTTTCATGCACCAACTCTATCACCGCACCAAACCTTTTACAACAAACCTCTGGTTGATACGCAAAAAAACATCTGTTTTTCCACTCTGCTACAGGTTGAATCTTCAAAAGCATACCAACCCGCTTCCGCAAAATCCAAATGAAGGTACTCGTCCGCCGTTTTTCTCCCGTAACTGCATCGGCCAATCCTACCTTTTTCCTCATTTTTCATTTTAATGGATTTTGCACCAAAATGCAATCGAAAAGAGAAAATGATTTATGAACTTTTATACCGGCCCCTGCCGGAACTCAAAAAAAATATCGTTCTTTGCCTTCTTTACCCGGATTTTCTTTTCTTTTTTTATTGACAACAAGTACTAAAAATGGTAAAATGCTGCCAATTAAAAGCAATGACGAGGAATGAACCCTTCAACCAGGGTCTTCAGAGAGTCCGCGGCCGGTGTGAGCGGACGACCTGTGAACCGTTCTGTCCCCTCCGAGCTGCCGTTCGAACGCCTTTGGTCAGTAGATGCGGCCGGCCGCCTCCGTTAACAGGCAATCCGGATTAAAGCCGGATACGAGAGGCCGTATTACGGCAACAGAAGTGGTACCGCAGAGTTTTTTCGACTTTGTCTTCTGCCTTTGGCAGATGCAGAGTCGCTTTTTTCTTTCCTGCACCGCCCCATTGCGCCGCCCGGTCCCGGACCCGGACCGAAACGGCAATTTACGAAAGGATTACAGACCATGCTGCTTAACGGATCGGACATTATCACCGAAGTGCTCATCGAGCAGGGAGTGGATACCATCTTCGGATATCCCGGAGGTGCCATACTGAACATCTACGACTCCTTTTACAAGAACCGCGACCGGCTCCGTCATATTCTGACGGCACACGAACAGGGTGCGGCTCACGCGGCAGACGGATACGCGAGAGCCACCGGAAAAACCGGCGTCTGCATCGCGACCAGCGGTCCCGGTGCGACCAATCTGGTCACAGGACTTGCCACAGCCTACATGGACAGCGTGCCCATGGTCGCCATCACAGGCAACGTGGGAACTTCCCTGATCGGGCGGGACGCCTTCCAGGAGGTTTACATCGTCGGCATCACCATGCCGATTACAAAGCACAATTTCCAGGTTCGCCGGGTGGAAGATTTGGCTAAAACACTTCGCCAGGCATTCCGGATTGCCCATACCGGACGGTTCGGCCCTGTGCTGGTGGACATTCCCAAAGACGTCACGGCCGCAACGACCGAATTCGAGCCTGAGCCACCGGTACAGACCGGCTGTCACGCGGAACGTTCCGGCATGAGCCTGGATGCCGTGGCGGACATCATCAACCACGCGAAATCCCCCTTTCTCTTCTACGGAGGAGGCGTCCGAAATTCGGGTGCAGAAGAGGAAATCCGGGCCCTGATTGAAAAGAGCGACATTCCCTCCGCCTACACGCTTATGGGCGCCGGAGTCCTTTCCTACGGAGAGAGAAACAATCTGGGGCTGATCGGCATGCACGGGCGCTACAGCGCCAACTGTGCGGCGGACCACGCAGACGTGATTGTCGCCGTCGGAACCCGCTTTTCCGACCGGGTCGCCCTGAACACGTCCCTGTTCGGCAAAAACGCGAAAGTCATTCACATCGACATCGACCCTTCAGAAATTTCGAAGAACATCCCGACTCATCTGGGTGTGGTCGGAGACGTCAAGGAAGTCCTGACCGAACTGCTGCCCAAAATCAAGGAGCAGAAGCGCACGGCATGGCAGGAGCAGGTCGGACAATGGAAGGCCCGGGATTACGTTCCGAAAGATGACGACTCGGTCATCAAGCCCCATCAGGCCATCAACGCCATCTGCGAGCTTTCAGGGCCCGACGTCATCGTCTCGACCGACGTAGGCCAGCATCAGATGTGGGCCGCACAATATCTCCATCACGTAAAAGCCCGCAACTTCCTGACCTCCGGAGGACTGGGAACCATGGGATACGGTTACGGCGCCGCCATTGGAGCGCAAGTTGCCTTCCCGGACCGGAAAGTGGTGCACATCACCTCGGACGGCTCGTTCCATATGAATCTCAACGAGGCATGCACGGCGGTCAGTTTCGGACTTCCGGTTATCACGGTCATCTTCGACAACCGGGTTCTCGGCATGGTACATCAATGGCAGGCCGCCTTCTACGGCGGGCGATTCTCGGCCAGCGAACCCGACCGCAAGACCGACTATGTGGCGGTTGCCCGCGGATTCGGCGCGGAAGGATATCACTGCCGGACACTTGCCGAGTTCCGCGAGGCCTTCTCGAAGGCCCTGCAATCCAAGGTGCCGGTCTGGATTGATTGCGAAATCAGCCCCGAGGAAATCGTACTCCCGATGATTCCGGGCGGAAAAACATCCGCCGACACCATCTTCCACTGAGGAGGACAACGGCATGAATACACCATCCAAGCAATACATGGTCATCATCGTCCGGAACAACGCCGGCGTATTGGCCCGCATCTCCTCGCTATTCAACCAGCGCGCATTCAACATCGACTCCCTGACGGTCTCCACCACCGACGTACCCGGCATATCCCGGATTACGGTTGCCGCCACGGGTGACGCGACCATCCTGGACCAGCTGCGCAGCCAGACGCTGAAGCTGTATGAAGTGCTCGAAATCTATCCGGTTTCCGAGGAAGATTCCCTTCTGCGCGAGCTGCTGCTCCTGAAGGTCCGCGTCAACGACGAAAACCGCGAGCAGATTGCCTCCATTGCCAAGAGCAATCACGCGCGGGTTCTGGATCTGACCGACGATTATCTCATCATCGAGATGACCGCCATCCCCGCTCACATCGATCTGTTCCTGCAATTGCTGGAGCCCTTCGACATCGTGGAAATGTGCCGCACCGGTGCGACGGCCATTGCCAAAGGAAAACGCACCTTCCAAAACAAGTAAAACTCGTGCTCGACACGTAAAAAGGAGAATAAACATGATTAAAAAGTACTACGATTCGGATTGCAATCTCGGTCTGCTCGACGGCAAGACCGTGGCCGTTATCGGTTTCGGCTCCCAGGGACACGCTCATTCCGAGAATCTGGCTGAAAGCGGCGTAAACGTCGTTGTCGGTCTCCGTCAGGGTTCCGGTCACTGGGAAAAGGCAGCCGCCTTCGCAAAGGATCATCCGAACTTCAAGGTGATGTCGGTGGAAGACGCAGCCGAGGCCGGCGACCTGGTTATGATGCTCGTCCCGGATGAACTCGCAGCCGACGTCTACAACAACGAGGTTGCCAAGCACATGAAGGAAGGCAACGTTCTTCTGTTCGCGCACGGGTTCAACATTCACTTCAATCTGATTCAGCCCCAGAAGGACATCGACGTCATCATGGTCGCTCCGAAGGGCCCGGGTCACACCGTCCGTTCCCAGTATGTGGAAGGCAAAGGCGTTCCTTCCCTGATTGCCGTACAGCAGGATTACTCCGGCAAGGCCAAGGACATCGCCCTGGCGTATGCATCCGGCATCGGCGCCGGCCGTGCGGGCATTCTGGAAACCACCTTCCGTGAAGAGACCGAAACCGACCTGTTCGGCGAACAGTGCGTCCTTTGCGGCGGCGTAACCGAACTGATGAAGGCCGGATTCGAGACTCTGGTCGGAGCCGGTTATGCGCCTGAAATGGCTTACTTTGAATGCATCCATGAGATGAAGCTGATTGTCGACCTGATCAACCAGGGCGGCTTTGCCAAGATGCGCTACTCCATCTCCAACACGGCCGAATACGGCGACTACCGCACCGGCAAGCGTCTGATCACCGAGGAAACCCGCAAAGAAATGCGGCAGGTCCTTCGGGAAATCCAGGACGGCACTTTCGCTTCCGAATTCATTCAGGAGTTCTCCGCGGGACGCAAAGTGAAATTCCTTGCCACCCGCAGAAAGGAATCCGAGCATCAGCTGGAGAAAACCGGCGCAGAACTGCGTCAGATGATGAGCTGGCTCAAGAAATAAGTTCCGGACTATCAACCCACAGTCCGTTCGTCCCGGGGGCGCAATCCGTCCCCGGGAATGATACAACAAGGAGGCTCCCATGCTGCTCGCCGTTGACGCAGGCAATACCAGCATCAAGTTCGCGCTCTTTTCCGATACGCCCGAACCCATTTGCTGCTGCAAACTGAAAACCGATCCGGGACGGACGGCCGACGAATACGCCGCACTTCTGCAGCAGGGCATGGCCCTCTATCACGCCGACCTGAACCAGACGACAAAAGCCATCTGCTCCTCGGTCGTTCCCCAACTGACGCATGCCATCCGGACGGCGGTCCGGCTGTGCTGCCCCGCCCTGGAGGAATTCCTCATGGTCGGGCCGGGCATCAAAACCGGTTTTTCCATCCAGACCGCCAATCCGGCCGAACTCGGAACCGATCTGGTTGCCAACGCGGCCTGCGCGAAAAAGGAATATTCCCTTCCGCTGATCATCGCGGATTTCGGAACCGCCACCACCCTGACGTTTCTGGACGCGGACGCCCGCCTGCAGGGCGCCGTCATTCTTCCCGGGGTTAAAACCCAGCTGCTGTCCCTTCAGAGTGCAGCCGCTCTTCTGCCTGACGTATCCCCTGTTCCGGAGATTGAGAGAACCGACCGCCTTCCCCTGTTCGGGAAAGACTCCCCCTCTTCCATCCGCTGCGGCGTACTCCGCGGACAGGCTTTCACCATCGACGGGTTCGTCGACGCATGCAGAAAGGAATGGAACGGAAAAATCACCTGCATCGCAACCGGCGGTCTGAGCGAACAGGTCCTGCCGCTTTGCAAGAACCGCTTTCGGGTCGACCCGCATCTGACGATTCGCGGGCTGTACTATCTGGCCTGCGCCCAGAACAAAAAGAAACAGTAAAAAATTATAAACGCGCCACACTCCTTTAGGAGGTGACAGCCCGGGTCAAAGTCCCGGAAGGAGAAAACTGAATATGAACGCGACTTCAAAAAGCACGCGCGCAAAACTCGTCCAAATGGTACAAATGGCCATATTGGCAGCGCTCGTCATCGTCCTGCAGCTCATCGGCAGCTTCATTCACATCGGACCGACTTCGGTCAGTCTCGTTTTGATTCCCATTGCCCTGGGCGCCATGCTCTTCGGCCCTGTCGGAGGCGGGGTTCTCGGCTTTATCTTCGGTCTTATGACCCTGATGGCCGGCGTCACCGGAACCGATGTCTTTACCTCGATTCTGTTCAACGCCCATCCGCTCGGAACCATCACCATCTGCCTGGGGAAAGCGACTCTTGCCGGTGTGGCCGGCGGTTTCGTCTTCAAATGGCTCAAGCACTACAATTCGCTTATCGCTTCCTTTGCCACGGCGGCCATCGTACCGATCGTCAACACGGGCCTGTTCATCCTGGGCGGCCTGACGCTCGTCGCCGACACGCTCAAAGCCAATTTTGTTGGCGAGGGCGACACGCTCATTTACTTTCTGGCCATCGGCTGCGCCGGCCTGAACTTTGTCGCCGAATTCGGATTCAACCTGGTTCTTGCCCCGGTTCTCAACCGCCTGATTATCATTTTAACCACCAAAATGCACCATTCCCCTGAGGCGCAATCCACAGAGGGACAGAATGCCACGGACTCGGAAGAGTCTGACCTTGTCAATCCGTATCTTGCATACGGTCTGCTGGCCGCGGAAGTCATTCTGATTCTGATCATCGCACTCATCGTTGCCCGTCATCACGGGTGAAACACCCATACAAACCAAATCCCATTTCCGGAGGATGATTCATGTCACTTCGTTCAGACAATGTCAAAAAAGGGCCGGAACGCGCCCCGAACCGTTCCCTGTTCTATGCAATGGGGTACACCAAGGAAGAGCTCGAAAGACCTCTGATCGGCGTCGTCAGCGCCCACAGCGAGATCGTGCCCGGTCATATCCATCTGGATAAAATCGCCCAGGCGGTCAAGGACGGTGTCCGGCTTGCCGGCGGAACTCCGATTCTCATTCCTTCCATCGGCGTATGCGACGGCATTGCGATGGGACACGTCGGAATGAAATACTCTCTGCCCTCCCGCGAACTGATCTGCGACAGCGTGGAAACCATGACGCAGGCGCATCAGCTGGACGGACTGGTTCTGGTTCCCAACTGCGACAAAATCGTCCCCGGAATGCTTATGGCCGCCGTCCGGATGGACATTCCGGCGGTCGTTTGCTCGGGCGGCCCTATGATGGCCGGCCGGTATGACGGGAACAAAGTCTCCCTGTCCAAATTGTTTGAAGCGGTCGGCGCATACAAGGCCAACCTGATTTCCGAGGAAAAACTGGAAGAATGCGAAACCGGAGCCTGCCCCGGATGCGGTTCCTGCGCCGGTATGTACACGGCCAACAGCATGAACTGCCTGTGCGAGGCGGTCGGCATCGCCCTGCCCGGCAACGGCACCATCCCCGCGGTTTCCAACAAGCGGGTCATCCTGGCCAAGCACGCCGGCATGGCCATCGTCGACCTGGTCAAGAAGAACGTCACCGCAAGACAGATTGTCAACAAGAAATCCCTTCTGAACGCTCTCGCCTGCGACATGGCTCTGGGCTGCTCCTCCAACACGGTATTGCACCTGCTGGCCATCGCGAACGAAGCGGGTGTGGACTTTGATCTGAACCTCTTCAACGAGGTCAGCGCAAAAGTGCCCAACCTGTGCCATCTGGCTCCGGCCGGTCCGACCCATATGGAGGACCTGGACGCCGCGGGCGGCATTCCGGCCGTCCAGGCGCAGCTTTTGGCCGCGGGCCTGCTGGACGGAAGCGCGCTGAGCGTAACCGGAAAGACTCTGGCCGAAAACGTCTCCGGAGTCGTAAACCGCAACCCGCAGGTCATCCGCGAGATTTCGAATCCGTATTCCCCGACCGGCGGATTGCAGATCCTCTGGGGCAACATCGCGCCGCAGGGCTGCGTCGTCAAGCGCAGCGCGGTCGCACCCGAAATGCTGGTTCACACCGGCCCCGCCCGGGTCTTTGACTCCGAGGACGAGGCAATTGCAGCCATCTACGACGGGAAGATCATCGACGGCGACGTCGTGGTCATCCGGTACGAGGGCCCGGTCGGCGGACCCGGCATGCGGGAAATGCTCAACCCCACCTCGGCTCTGGCCGGCATGAAGCTGGACAAAACCGTCGCGCTGATCACCGACGGACGCTTTTCGGGCGCCTCCCGCGGCGCTTCCATCGGACACGTAAGTCCGGAAGCGGCGGCCGGAGGTCCGATCGGCCTGCTGAAAAACGGCGATAGCATCACCATCGACATTCCGAACGCCTCCATCCAGGCAAACCTGACAGAAGAGGAATGGGCCGCCAGAAAGGCAGCCTACGTGCCGCATGAGCCCAACATCAAGACCGGCTGGCTGGCGCGTTACGCCAAACTCGTATCGGGTTCCGACCGCGGAGCGGTCATGAAGAAGGACTGATTGCCCCGCATCCGTGTGAGCGCAGGCAGCCCGCATAACCAAGCGAATACCATGCAAAAGGACCGGGACTCCCAAAGAGTTCCGGTCCTTTCCTGACCTGTGGCTCTTACAGCCGCTGGTCTTTTTCAATATCCAGAAAATATTTGTACGTATCCACCGTCAGTTCTCCGCAGGCCGCTTCGTCGCACGCCAGGATGGCGCCGTTGTGCATCTGCAGGGCGCTGCAAGTCCATCTCTGGCTGACGCTTCCCTCTACGCTCCGGGCCAGGGCTCTCGCTTTGGCATGACCCGAAATCAGGATCAGGACTTCCTTTGAATCCATCACGGTCCCGATTCCGACCGACAGGGCCTGTGTGGGGACTTTTTCCGGATCGTTCCCGAAAAAGCGGGAATTCACAATCCGGGTATCGGTGGTCAGATTCCTCACGCCGGTCCGGGAGGTCAGCGAAGTAAAGGGCTCGTTGAATGCCAGATGTCCGTCCACTCCGATACCGCCCAGGAACAGGTCCACCCCGCCGAAAGAGGCAATCGCCTTTTCATATGCTTCGCATTCGGCTTCGGGATCCGGAGCCATTCCGTTCAGGATGTGGATGTTTTCCTTCCTGATATCGGTCAGCTGGTCGAAGAAATTCTTGTGCATGAAATACCAATAGCTCTGGTCGTGTTCATGAGGGAGTCCCACATACTCGTCCATATTGAAGGTCACCACGTTGGCAAAACTGACCTGCCCCGAACGATTCATCCGGATCAGTTCGGCGTACACGCCCAGCGGAGACGAACCGGTCGGAAGGCCTAAGACAAACGGTCTGTTTTCCCTGTGCCCGTTGATTTTCGAAGCAATGTAGCGCGCCGCCCAGACGCACATTTTCTCATAGTTGTCCTGAATGATGACTCTCATGATTCCCCCTTGCCGCACCGGGCTGTCGCCGGTGCAAGGTTTTGTATCCTTGTTCCCATTTTACCATGAAAAGGCGGAATAGGAAAGCCTTTTTCACGATTTTGTTTCGGTCCCGTCCGAGGCAGTAACCGGCCGCACAGCGGCACGGAACCCTTTTTTTGCTTCTTCGGACAGGGCAGGCTCTTTTTGTCTTGTTTTTCCCTTTCCTTTTTGCTATAATGAAACCGAAGACAATTCCGTTTCAAGAAAGGACATTCTATGTCAAGACAAACCCTGCCGCAGGTGCCCTACCTGCGTTCCGTCAGTGTCAACGATCATCAGATTCAACGGTTCGAAGCCCACTTCCCCGTTCCTTCGGGGATGAGTTACAACTCGTATGTTCTGCTGGACGAAAAAATCGCCGTGCTGGACACCATGGATCGTTTCTTCGTGGAGGACTGGCTGCGCAATCTGGAAGAAGAACTGGCCGGACGCACTCCGGACTATCTGGTCGTGCATCATATGGAGCCGGACCATTCCTCGGGCATTCAGGCCGCGATGGAGAAATATCCGAACCTTGTTCTGGTCTCAAGCGCAAAAGCCTTTTCCATGATGAAGCAATTCATCGGAGACGAATACGAAGGGCGCCGCATGGTCGTGCAGGAAGGCGCCACGCTTCCCCTGGGGAAAAGCACACTGAAGTTCATTGCCGCCCCGATGGTCCACTGGCCGGAAGTCCTGCTTTCCTATGATATGACCAACCGCGTGCTCTTCTCGGCCGACGCATTCGGAAAATTCGGCGCAACCGACGTGATGGAAGACTGGGACGACGAGGCAAGGCGGTATTACATCGGAATCGTCGGAAAATACGGCATGCAGGTTCAGAACGTGCTCAAAAAGGCGGCAGAGCTTGAAATAGACGCCATCTGCCCTTTGCACGGACCGGTCCTGACGCCCCCCTTGGACCACTTCCTGTCCCTGTACCGGGCATGGTCCTCCTACGCGCCTGAGAAAAAAGGCGTAACGCTGGCCTATACGTCCGTGTACGGACACACCGAAGAGGCGGTTCTCCTTCTCAAGGAAAAACTGGAGCAGGCCGGACAGACGGTTGCGTTGTGGAATCTCGCCTACGACGACATCTGGGGCGCGGTCGCGGACGCATTCCGCTACGACCGCCTGGTGCTGGCCACCACCACGTACAACATGGGAATCTTTCCTCCCATGCGGGAGTTCCTGCAAAGCCTGACCGATCGCAATTTCCAGAACCGGACCGTAGGCCTGATTGAGAACGGCTCCTGGGCGCCGGCCGCCGCAAAAGGCATGCTGGACTGCCTTTCCGCCGCCAAGGGGCTCACCGTGCTTGAGCCGGTCGTCACCCTCAAGAGCGCGCTGAACGAAGAATCCAAAGAAAAGCTGGACCTGCTGGCCCGGGCTGTACTTAAGTCTTAATCGAAACGAGGAGCATGAACATGAACGCAACCCAAGAAAAAGAACTGAAAAAACTGGCAACCCGCATCCGTATGGACGTCATCGAGGAAACCCACGCGGCGAAATCCGGACATCCCGGCGGATCCCTTTCGATTGCCGACCTTCTCGCCTATCTGTATACCTATGAAATGCACGTGGATCCCAAGAATCCCGACGACCCCGACCGGGACCGTCTGGTTCTGTCCAAAGGGCACACCGTTCCCGCCCTGTACGCGGTTCTCGCGGCCAAGGGCTTCCTTCCTCACGAAGACTTGATTACGCTGCGCAAAGTCGACTCGTATCTGCAGGGACATCCGGATCTGAAGCACACCCCCGGCATTGACATGAGCACCGGCTCCCTGGGTCAGGGCTTCTCCGCTGCCTGCGGCATGGCCATCGCCGCCAAAATGGCAGGAAAGTCCTACCGCACCTACGCCATCGTCGGCGACGGCGAGAGCCAGGAAGGCCAGATCTGGGAAGGCGCCATGTTCGCCGCCCATTACAAGTTGGACAACCTGTGCATGATCCTGGACTGGAACGGCCTCCAGATCGACGGCGAAGTGGAGAAAATCATGAACCCGACGCCTTTCAAAGAAAAACTTGAGGCATTCGGATTCCACGTCATCCCGATCGATGCACACGACTTTTATCAGATTGAAGCCGCGCTCAACGAAGCAAAACAGACCAAAGGCAAGCCGACCGCCATCGTCATGAAGTCCGTCAAGGGCAAAGGCGTTTCCTACATGGAAAACCGCGTGGAATGGCACGGTTCCGCCCCGAACGACGAGTTGTGCAAAAAGGCGCTGGACGAACTGCAGGCCTATCTGGATTCCCTGAACTGATCCGGCCACCTGCCATACAAAATGCGGACCCCATCGGGTCCGCATTCTTTTTTCTTTATTTCTTTTCCTGTTCCAGATTCATCATCCGGATGAACTGGCAGGCCGCTCTCGGCGTTCTTCCTCCGGCCCGCAGGGCGAAAGCCTCCGCCTTCCGGAGCAGTTCGCTCTCCCCGTATGCAAGTCCTGCTTTCCGGGCAAGTTCGAGCACAATCTGACCGTACAGTTCCCGGTCGGGCCGCTGGAAGGTCACCATCAGCCCGAAGCGGGCCGACAGGCTCATCAGCTCCTGAATCTTATCCGACACATGCAGTTCGTCGCCGACCCGGTCCGATTCTCTTTCCTGAACCAGATGCCGGTAGTTGCTGGTCACGCAAATCAGAATCTTCTCCCCACGGCTGGAAACGCCTCCTTCGAGCATGGCCTTCAGGGCGCAGAAATCCCGGTCGTCCGAGGAAAACAGAACGTCGTCGATGAACAGAAGAAACTTCAGAGGATTGTCGGACAGATGGTCCATCAAAGCGGGAATGAGATACAGCTGATTCTGCTTGACTTCCACCAGGCGCAGCCCCCGGTCGAAAAAGGCATTGGCCACCGCCTTGAGCGTAGAACTCTTTCCGGTTCCGGCGTCGCCGTACAAAAAAATGTTGTTTGCGGGCAATCCTTTGAGGAACCCGTCCACGTTGTCCAGAATCTGCTCTTTTTCCCGTCCGTATCCGACCAGGTCCGAAAGCGTTTGCGGGTCGGGATTCTTCACCGGAACCAACTCGCCGTCCTCCGACAGACAAAAAGACCCGTACCGGGCGAACATGCCGTATCCCTTTTGCGGAATCCGGCGCAGATACTCCTTATAAAACGAAACAAGATCGGCCTTTCCGCTGTTCCAGGCGGGCAAATCCGCCTCAGGCAGCAATTCGAGATAAGGCCGGGCATCCAGCCGGCAAACCGCCTCCAGCGTTTCCAGTTCGCGCTCCATTCTGTCCGCAATCAGGGGGGACAGTTCCTCCCCGCGCAGCACGGAGGCAAGCGCATCGTTCTCATCCCGCATCAGGGCGTCTTCCAGCGCGTCCGTCCAATCCAGTCCGAAAGGCAGAAGTGCGCGGCAAACCGAAGCGTACGCGTCGCAAAGTGCCGGACGGTCTGCCGGATTGGCGGCAAGAAGCGAAGCAAGCGACCGGAGCGGTTCGCATGCCAGCAAATTCCGAAATAAAACCAAACTGCGGATTTTCAAGTTCAAACTGTCCTGCATCTGTCTGTCGGATATTGAATCCGTCCTCCCTTTTGTTCTCGTTAAAAAAAGGCTGCCAAGCAGCCTTTTACCGTTTTGCCTATAAGCCGGGTTCTGTCGTGAACGGTCATCTATCTTTGCCTGCCGTCGCCGGCAGGCTCCGGCTTGCGCCGTGCCACCTGAAGACATGCGTCGGGCAAACTGTCTCCATACGGTGTTGCTTCGGGTAGGGTTTACAGCAAACATATGTTACCATATGAGTGGGTGAGCTCTTACCTCGCCTTTCCATCCTTACCTTGCGGCGGTTTATTTCTGTTGCACTTTCCCGGCGGTTACCCGCGGCTGACGTTATCAGCTACCTTGCCCTGTGAAGCCCGGACTTTCCTCACGAAAGCACCTTTCGGCATCCTTTCGCGCGACCGTTCAGCAAAGCGGCAGGGTCATTATAGCATACGGCGCCGGGAAAGTCAATCCGCTACTTTTCCCTTACCCGCGGTACAGAAGCAGCGCCCAGATCATACAGTGATCCGAATGGGCGGTATCGATTATGCCCGATTCAAGCAGGTCGAAAGCCGGCGAAGCAAGCACATTGTCAATGGCGCCGTCCTCCTCGTTGGTGACAAAATAGCGGTCGTCCCCCTTGTCCCCGTTGGCAAACGAGAAGTCCGGGTACAAATGTCCGTATTCGGACAGTCCGTCGCTGTTCATGTCTCCCGTCACAATCGCGATATCGCATTCCGAAACCGCAGAGGCAAGGACGGGATTCTGCTTGGCCCGGTCGGCGGCAGAAGGCCATGCCAGATGCGTATTGAAGAAGTCCACGGACGTTCCGTTGACGTTCAGTTCCACATGCCCGTAGCATCTCTGCTCCCCGGTTCCGGGCAGTTCGACAGTTTCCTCGAACCGGATCGGATACTTGGACAATATCGCCGTCCCGTAATATCCGCCCTGAAGATCGATGCAGCGGGTATAATAGGAATACGGATATCCCGCTTTTTCAGCCAGGATACTGAGCGTATCCTGCTGCTTGTTCCGGGTTGTGTTGTAATCCACTTCCTGCAGGCCGACCACGTCCAGTCCGGCCGCAATCAGGTCATCGGCCAAAACCGAAAAATCATGGCCGACGTCCTGCCCGTTGTGAATGTTGAAACTGCCCACTTTCAGGACAAACGTTCCCTTGCTTGTATCTTTGCTCACGACCGGCATCTCCAACCGAACCTCATTTCTGATGGTTTCCTCTGTATCCGATATAAACTTCCGGGCCGCATACGCCGAACCGAGGGTCAGATACAGGCTCTCCCCCTCGGCATACACCGCATACCCTTCGGTGCCGAGCTCGGCCGGATCGGACTTGTCCGAGGGCGCCTGGAACCCGAAATAGAATTTGGTGCCTGACCGGCGCACCCTGGAATACACTTTGCGCAGCGTCAGGTTCCAGTTTTGCTCAAGCACGGACAGAAATTCATCCGCCCGGGCATCCAGGTACGTATCATCCCTGCTGGCCAGGACCAGTTCGGTGCACCCTTGAAGCAACTCCGAAAAATCCGGCTCGGGCTCTGTCTGCTCTTCGGTCTGCTCTTCGGTTTGCACCCCGGAATCACTCCCGGGCTTCTCCCCGCTCCCGGTTTCGTCCTGCCCGTCAGAAGAACTGCCGCACGAAGAAAGCGAAAGCAGAAACACGGACAATACGAGCCAAACCGATACCAAAAACGCGATTTCCTTTTTCCAAACACTCACTGCATGAAGTTTCATATCCGCTCCTTTCCGACCAAAGGGCCTGAACCGGGCTTTGGGCCTGCCGATAAAATGGGCGGGAGAATCGCCATCTCCCGCCCGTTGACATCAGGCCATGCCGGCCGTGATGATCGCCATCTTGTACACTTCCTCGGCGTTGCATCCGCGGGACAGATCGTTGATGGGAGCGTTCAGCCCCTGAAGAATCGGGCCGTACGCTTCGTATCCGCCCAGACGCTGTGCAATCTTGTAGCCGATGTTGCCCGCTTCGATCAACGGGAAAATGAAAGTATTCGCTTTTCCGGCCACTTCCGAATTCGGGCACTTGGTCTTGGCCACGGTTTCGGAGACAGCCGCGTCAAACTGGAATTCGCCGTCGATGACAAGGGTCGGATCCAGTTTTCTTGCTTCAAGAACCGCGTCATGGCTGAGCTGAACCGTTCCGCCCTTGCCCGACCCGTAAGTCGAGAAGCTCAGAACCGCCACCTTGGGATCGATGCCGAAATAGGCGGCCGTCCGCGCGGTTTCCACTGCCACCTCGGCCAACTGCTGCGCTGCGGTCAGGATGACATTTCCGTCCTTGTCCACACGGTCGGTGTACGCAATGTTGATGGCGCAGTCGCCCATCGCGATTTTTTCTTCCTGTCCGTCCTTCTCACGGAACAGAATGAAAGACGAACTGACCAGGTTGGACCCTTTCTTCGTCTTGACAATCTGCAAAGCGGGACGGACGGTGTCCGCGGTGGAATAGGTCGCGCCGCCCAGCAAGGCGTCCGCCTTGCCCATCTTCACCAGCATCGTTCCGAAATAATTGGACTTCTTGAGCAGTGTTCTGCACTCCTCTTCGGTCATCTTGCCCTTACGCAATTCAACCATCTTCGCGACCATCTCGTCCATATCCGGATAGGTCAGCGGATCGCAGACCACGGCTTTTCCGACCTCAAAACCGCCGGCTTTGGCAGCCGCGCACACTTCCTCTTTGTTTCCGCAGAGAACCACGTTCATCAGATCCTCTTTCAGAATCCGCTCAGCCGCCTGCAGAATGCGGGCGTCCGTTCCCTCTGTAAAGACGATGGTCTTCCGGCCGGCTTTCAGGTTGGCCAGCAATTTGTCAAACATTCCCATTTGCTACTCCCTCTTGCGGCCTTCGGGCCGCCGTTTATTCCCCTACATTGTAGCACAAAAAAAGCGGCTTTTCCAGTCCTTTTGAAAGAATCTTCGCCTTGACAAAAAAGCCCAATCGGGCTATACTCAATTCACATACTGCAACCGGGAGTTTTCTTTTCATGTCCAAGGCATTCAAGATCTGCAAGGCAGTCCTCTACTTCGGCCTGGCCATTGCCATCTTCATTCTTCATCGCACCGTGATGCCCTACGTCGGGTATCTGGTCGGCGGGGTCATCCTGATCTGGTCCATCGATGAAATCATCGAGCGCTGGCATTCCAAGCACTTCACCTCCATGAGCATCCCGCTGGTGCAAATCGTCATTGCGGTTCTTCTTTGTGTAACCGCGAACGACATCGTCACCGTCTGTGTCATGTGGGGCGTATGGTCCGTCATCCGGGAAAGCCGGGAAATGACCAAGGCGCTGGACCGTCTGGTACACCGCCGCTCGGGTCTGCTCAACGTCATCGAATCCGTCATTGTCATCGTCATGTCCGCCATGATGATTCTGGAACCGGGAGAACACCACGCGCACATCCACGTAATCGTGCTGGGCATCGAGCTGATTCTGGAAATCCTCTTCCCCTTGATGAACGAACTGTACGACCGGCATCTCGAAAAAAAGAAAAAGGCGGAAGCCGAATAGTCCCTTCCCGATACAGATACGGCACGGAAGCCGAAAGACCTCCGTGCCGTGTTTTTCAGACTATATGGCTGTACTCAGAATTCGTCTTTCCCATCAAACGGATCTGAGAATTCCGTCTCCGTTTTTTCTGCCTTCTCTGCCTTATCTGCCTTCCCTGTCGGAGCCAGCATCCGCTTCATGACGGGGACATTGAACAGAATCGCCGCCGCAACCAGCGTGAAGACCAACTCGAGTCCCATATACAATCCGTTGTAGGCAAGAGAGTAAAGAACCGGACTGGAGAATCCGTAATCCGCTGCGTAACTTCCCCAAAGAATGAAGCCGGAAAGGAAATGCATGACAAAACGGCCAAACAGGGCCGCCGCAATTCCTCCCATCCAGCCGGGGAATTTCTTGCCCCGGAACATCCCGGCAATCCCCAGGATCGTATAGGCCAGCAGATAATCCAGGAAGATACATCCGACCAGGACCAGAGCCGAAAGCCCCCAGCTCATCACTTCCGCCAGATCCATCAGAAGCTGAATGACCGAATGCATGAATCCGGCAGCCAGGCCGGCTCCCAAGCCGTACTTGATCGAAATCAGGCAGATCGGCAGCATGCTCAGCAGCGTCACCGAGCCGCCGTAAGGCAGCTTGATGATCCGGATCAGGCTCAGAACCGTGGAAAGCGCCACCATAATGGCGATTTCCACCAACATACGCAATTTGTCTCTTTTCATTGCTTTCTCCTAAAAAACACCGCACGGCAACCGTGCGGTGTTTTCGGACTCTCGTCCACCATCTCCCTACGCCGGCATTATCCGTATCAGGTTAAGGGTTTGGATTGCTCCATCTCAGCCTTTCAGCACCCCTGATTGTCTATGCAGTTTCATTGGCCCCATTATACTCCCGGGCCGGAAAGAAAACAAGTCCTTTTTTGCTTTTGCTTTGAATCCCGCCTCAGTCCCGTCCGAAGAAATGCCGGTAGTACGCTTCGCTCTGCCCGTACATCGTACGCAGAAGAGAGGCAAGTTCCTTGGATGGTTCGGTCTCGTACGAACGGAGCATGGTTCCCTGGGCCCGGCAGAGTTCCGTATAGTACGGATAGTAATTCTGCATCAGGAAGTCGGCGTATTTCACCATCCGGTACGGCCCGTACAGACGGTACTGACTGTCGTCGCGATACTTTTCCACCGCCACGCAGCGTCTTTCCAGAATGGCGCGCCGGATGGATTCGAAGGATCGGTCCTCGCAGAAAACCAGCGTAAAGGCCGGAGTCGGGAAATCTTCGTCTTCTCGGTCGGTCCTGTGGCAGTCGCTGCTCCCGACGATCGGCATGTCGAATCCTTTTTTCTGTTCCTCGAAATAAAGAGCGGTCTGCAGGCGGTTGGTCTCGGCTCCGCAGTCTCCGTTCAGAAGCTCGAACGCGTCGTAAATCCCGGATTCCATCAGGGAAACGGTCACGTCCTCGGGCATGAAGTAGACGTCGTTCCAGATCCAGTGGGGGTGAGCCAGAATCGACAGGCCTCCGAACTTCCGGATGGTCTGAGCCGTCCAGACCCGGCAGGCGTAATTGTATCGGTTGATCCCTTCGGGCAATTCGGGCAGGGACTGCTCAATCTGCGCGATTTCGGCGTCGCACGCCTGCCGGTTCTGGTAATACCAGTCGTTGACGCTCCGGGACTGACCGACGCCCACCACGTGAACGAATTCGGTCGGCGTATGCACTTCCTCGGCGGGAAGGATGCGAATGATATCCTCCACTCCGGCAAAAATGCGGTTCACCTTTTCGGCCGTATGAAACCAATAATGGTTGGTCATCGCGGCGAAATCGTACCCTGCCTTGCGCAGGTTGGCCATTACCCCGCAGGATGACTCGTGTCCGTCCGAATCCGAGGAATGCAGATGGAAATCCCCCTTGAAGACCCGCATCGGGTACAGATCCTCCTCAAGGGCGTACAGGTACATCATCGGCCGGGCAATGTCCCCCGGACGGGGCACCCGCCCGTGAGCCGGCGGTTGGTAGTACGGATTGGAGCAGAACCGGAGTTCTTCGGGCAGCGTCAGTTTCAGGACGTACTTCTGCTCCCGGTCGAATGTCTCGGTAAAGGTCAGCCCACCGTTCTTGGCGTGCAGCACCAGTTTTTTGCTTTTGCATTTGTTCAGTTCGCTCGTTGCGGTTGCCACTCCGAAGATATCCAGGGTGTACTCGTATCCGTCGGGCAGATACGTGTTGTCCCCTCGGGGCAGGATGGACACCGTCACGGGCTTTCCGACCGGCACGACCGACGGAAAGACCAGATAATCCGTAAGATGCAGTTCTTTCATGTTTTCCTCCGATTCCCGGCTTTCAAGACGCCTGTGAATTCCCCTCTATTCTATCACAGCCGGCAGGATGCGTAAAGTGGATTTCCTTTTTTGAGGCGGTTCCGGACGCTGCTCTTTGTACGGTTTCTTCCCGCTCCGGCCCATGCGGGCCGTCTTTTCGAATCCGCCTTCCAATCTGCCCCGTTCTCTTGCTTTCCGCCTTCTTTTCCTTTATAATGAGGGCATCATCAAACAAACTCTGCCGCGGCCCCGTTTCCGTCGGCAGCACCAAGTGAGGAATCTTCTTATGAAACACCTGAAATACGCCTGTTCGGTCTTTCTGTCCGCCCTGCTGGCCGGATTCATGATTTCCATCGGAGGAGCAGTCTTCCTGAAAGTTTCGGCCGACGGCAGCACCTTCGGCCGGGTTTTCGGCGCTCTTCTCTTTTCCATCGGATTGTTTACGATCCTGGCCTTCGGCCTTCATCTGTATACCGGCAAAATCGGTCTTTTGTTTCTTCCGGGCAAATCCGCGGGATTCAAGTGCAGCGAATTGTGCATGACCCTTCTGGGCAACCTTTGCGGCACGCTTGCGGCAGGCGGAATGTTCGGAGCCTTTTTGCGCGGGCAAACCTCCTCCGTGGCCGTAGTCAACGCCAAGACGACCCTGCTGGAAGAACACCCGCTGCGCCTGCTCGCGCTGGCCGTCGGATGCGGGGTTCTGATGTTCGTGGCGGTGTACGGATACAACAACGTTCAAAACATCCTGACCAAAGGCATTCTGGTCCTGTTCGGCGTGGGCGGCTTCATCCTGGCCGGATTTGAACATTCCATCGCCGACATGTTCTACGTGGCGGCAGCCGGAATCTGGAACGGAAAAACCATCGGCATGCTGGCTCTGGTCGTCCTGGGCAATTCCATCGGAGGAGCCGTCATGGGCCTGCTCTGGCACCTGTCCAAAAAGCTCTACCCGAAAAGCGAGGCATAAGATGCTGTTTTTTGTCAACGACTATTGCGAAGGGGCGCACGAATCCATTCTTTCCCGTCTTACCCGGGAAAACACTTGCAAAAGACCCGGATACGGCTCGGATGAGGTGTGCGCGTCCGCCAAGGAAAAAATCCGTCGGGCCTGCGAAAGCCCGGACGCCCAGATCTATTTTGCCGTCGGAGGAACCCAGACCAACCAGTTGGTTCTCGACACGATGCTGCAGCCCTATGAAGGGGTCGTTGCGGTTCAGACCGGACACATCGCCCTGCACGAAGCGGGCGCAATCGAATACACCGGTCACAAAGTCCTGACCCTGCCCGCTCACGAAGGAAAAATGATTTCCTCGGAACTGGAGAGTCTGGTCCGGGATTTCTATGAAGACGAGAATCACGAGCACATGGTCTTCCCCGGCATGGTCTATCTGTCCCATCCAACCGAATACGGAACACTCTATACCAAAGAGGAACTGTCCTCCATCCGTGAAGTCTGCGACCGGTACGGCCTGCGTCTCTTTGTGGACGGCGCCCGCCTGGCCTACGGGCTCGGAGCCGAAGGAACCGACCTGTTCTTGCCCGATCTGGCCCGGCTCTGCGACGCCTTCAGCATCGGCGGAACCAAGTGCGGCGCCCTGTTCGGCGAGGCCGTCGTCTTCGGCAAAGGCCCTGCCCCTTCCCGTTTCCTGACAAGGATCAAGCAGCACGGCGCGCTTCTGGCCAAAGGATGGCTGCTGGGCATCCAGTTTGACGAACTGTTCTCGGATGACCTGTACGTCAGACTGGGGCTTCACGCCGACCGCCTGGCCGACAAACTGCGTGCCTGCCTTGTACAAAAAGGATACCGGCTGCTTCTGACTTCCCCCACAAACCAGGTGCTCGTTGTCCTTCAAAACCAACAAATGGAACAGTTGGCGTCCAAAGTCCGGTTCAGTTTCTGGGAAAAGACGGGTCCGGACGAGACCGCCATCCGATTCTGCACCAGCTGGGCCACGACCGAAGAGGATCTGGACCGGCTGCTCGAAATCCTATAGGATCCACCGGAGGAATGAATCATGAACATTGCGCTTTCCTTTCAGGCCCGCATTCTGGACGGACCGGGAGAAAGAACCCCGTTCCCCGCAACCGTACCCGGCAACGTACAGAAAGACTATGCCGCGGCCTTCGGGTTCAAAGACCCGTTCTTTGCCGACAACTACCGGCAGTTTGAGGCGATTGAGGACTCGACCTTTGAATATTTCGCGCCGGTGGATGTCATGCCGGAACCGGGCGAGGAAATCTGGTTCGTCAGCGGAGGCATTGACTACTCGTATTCCGTCTGTCTCGACGACCGGGTGCTCTACCGCTACGAAGGCATGTACCGTCCCGTCGAACTGAACCTGACCCCTTATCTCAACGGACACAACCTGCTCCGCATCGTCATCCTCCCCCATCCCAAGCGGCCGGATGCGCCCCAGGGGCGCGAACAGGCCGACCATAGCGCCAAGCCGCCCGTGTGTTACGGATGGGACTGGAATCCGAGGCTTCTGATTTCCGGATTGTGGGAGGAATGCCGTCTGGAACGCCGGACGGCCGGAACCATCACGCGCGTCTGTCCCTCCTACACCCTGAACGGGGACCGGACCGAGGCCCGGGTCCGGTTTGACGTGGAATGCCGGAGCGAGGTAACCCTCACCCTGACCGACCGCGAAGGAAACGTGGTATACGAGGGAAAAGACAAAGAGTTCGTCCTGAAAAACCCGCATCTTTGGTGGTGCAACGGGCAAGGAGACGCCTACCTTTACACCTATACCGTACGTTCAGGGGAAGACAGCCGGTGCGGGCAGATCGGATTCCGCACCGTCCGGCTCCTCCGGAACCGCCCGGAATCCCCCCTGTTTCCGAAAGGGCGGTACGACGCCCCGATTACCATCGAACTCAACGGCCGTCCGATTCCCGCCAAAGGGTCCAATTTCGTGAATCCCGAACTGTTCTGGGGCGACGATTCCGAATCCGTCTATGAGCCGCTGGTCCGTCTGGCATACGAGGCCCACATGAACGTATTCCGCATGTGGGGCGGAGCCGGATTGCGCAAAGACTCCTTTTATTCCTTGTGCGACCGATACGGCATCATGATCTGGCAGGAATTCATGCTGGCATGCAACAACTATCCGGGAACGCCCGAATATCTGGCCGTACTGGAAAAAGAGGCGCATGCCTGTCTGGACCGTCTCCTTCCTCATCCCTGCCTGACCCTGCTGTGCGGAGGAAACGAACTGTTCAACTCCTGGTCGGGCATGGACGACCAGTCCCTGCCCCTGCGCCTTTTGGATAAGATCTGTTTCGAACGGGCGCCGCAGATTCCGTTCAACAAGACCTCGCCCATGACCGGCATGGCCCACGGCTGCTATCTGTTCTACGAACCCGATTACATGGGCGGAGACGTGTGGGAAATGTTCCAGAAAGCCTCCAATACGGCCTATACCGAATTCGGCGTTCCCTCCATGGCGGACGCAGACATTCTCAGGAGCATCATTCCCGAAGAGGAACTGTTCCCTCCCAAGCCGACCCGGTCCTATCTGGCCCATCACGGATTCGAAGCCTGGGGTCCAACCCGGTGGATCTGCCCGGAAATCATCGAACGCTATTTCGGAAAGCCGGACAATCTGGAGCAAATGGTGGACGAATCCCAACTGCTTCAGGCCGAAGGATACAAGGGAGCTTTTGAGGAAATGCGCCGCCAGTGGCCGGTCTGCAGTTTTATGACCAACTGGGATTACAACGAACCCTGGCCCTGCGCAGCCAACAATTCTCTGCTCTCCTACCCCGCCCGTCCCAAGCCGGCTTACACAGCCGTCCGGGATGCGCTCCGTCCTTCGCTGTTCAGCGCAAAGATTCCGCGCTTCGGATGGGAGGCCGGACAAACCCTTACCTTTGAGATCTGGCTTCTCAACGACAGCCCGCTTCCCGCCTGCGGGAAAGTAACCGCCTATCTTTTGTCAGACGGCGTCAGGACCGAACTGGCCGTGTGGGAGGCCCGGACCGAACCCTGCCGGAACGAAAAAGGACCCGAAGTTTCCTTTGTCGTACCAAAAGGACGGGAAAAGACATTTTCCCTGGAACTTCAGGCGGACAACGGTATGCAGTCCTGCTACAGGCTGTGCCGGTTCCGGCCTTGACAAAAACAGAACCGAGGGGGATTCAGCGCGTCGCTGCGACGCGTCCTGAATCCCTTTTTGACTTTGCGAATCATGAACTTGTCCTATGTTAATCCGATTCTTTTCTCTGGAAGTCTTGACTTGAAAACAAAGGGTATGTTACAATGGGCTCGGTTCGAACTCCGACCCAAACCATCCGGGCTCGAGCCTATCTTTTTATTCATGAGGTATCATATGGGAAACTGGAAACAACTGGATGAATCCATGTTTACAACCGCATCCTGCATCGAACGGTATCCTGAACCGATTCTTTCCTACAAGGATGTGCCCTATCCGTCCGCTCTGACCTTCAACGCGGGCGTGATGAAAAAAGACGGCAAATACATTATGATTTTCCGCAACGATGTGGGCGATTTCAACGCACAGCGTCTGTTTCCGGACAAAAACGGCAGCATCACCAACCTGGGCCTGGCCTTTTCGGATGACGGCATCCGCTGGAACGTGGAACCGGACCCCTGCTTCGATCTTCACGACGAGGAAATCGTCCGGGTTTACGACCCCCGTCTGACCTTCATCGACGGAGAGTATTGCATCTGCTTCGCGGTGGACACCCGTCACGGCGTATGCGGCGGAATGGCGGTCTCCAAGGACCTGAAGCATTTCGACGTCAAATCCATATCCGCTCCTGACAACCGGAATATGGTTCTGTTCCCCGAAAAAATCAACGGAAACTACATCCGTCTCGAACGTCCGATGCCGGTTTATTCCCGCGGCGGACGCCACACCTTCGACATCTGGCTTTCCGAGTCCCCCGACCTTGTCTATTGGGGCAAGACCCGCCTGGTCATGGGAACGGAAGACGTTCCGTTCTGCAACGACAAAATCGGCCCCGGCGCTCCTCCGATTAAAACGGACAAAGGCTGGCTGATTGTCTTCCACGCCGTCGACGTGGACACGACACGCGGCAAGAACGGTTGGGAACCCGCATGGCAGAAACGCTACGTCATCGGCATTGCCCTTCTGGACCTGAAAGATCCGTCCCGTGTCATTGGCATGTCCAAGCGCCCGCTGATTGTGCCCGAGGGATATTACGAAAAGGAATACGGCTTCCGCTCCAATGCGCTCTTCCCCTGCGGCATGCTGCTCGAAGAGGACAAGACCGTCCGGATTTACTACAGTGCCGGAGACGCAATTGTCCGCATGGCAACCGCCAAACTGGATGACCTGCTCGCACTGTGCACCGAACCCAGAAAGTGAGTTTTCGCTGTGCAGAAACTGATTTACAAGCCCTGCCCGATTGTCGTGCGTCCGTTTGAAGACCGCGAAATCCGCTACGCCTTCCACGACATAGACGGCACGCATTCGCTGATCCGGAACTGGCCGCCCGTTATGAGCATTGTTTTGCATTATGTGTCGGAAAACGGGGTTCCCGAAGGATACGACAGCGAGGAAAACGCGCAAAAGCTGATTTCTCTGGCCGGCACCAAACCGCTGCCCGAAACCGACCGCTTCTGCGTGGAATCCGCCGGTCTTTCGGCCCTGACGCAGATGGAATGGGCCATCCGCCGGGCCGTTGACGCCGGCATTGAGCAGGTTCCCTGCGACAAAGTGGACAACCGCTCGAAAATTGCCGCCATCAGCGCCGGAGAGGAAGTGTTTGCCACACCGGACACACCGCAGATGAAAGCCTTTCTGGAAGCGCACACGCCCCGTCTTTTCAAATTCTATGAACGCGTTCTCAACGGCTT
Organism: Clostridia bacterium; assembly: GCA_017455185.1. GTDB lineage: Bacteria > Bacillota > Clostridia > Oscillospirales > CAG-272 > RUG14240. The sequence continues at coordinate 6,294 of JAFTBN010000063.1, read as the reverse complement.
CTGCCGGGACCGCAATCTGGAAATCGCCAAAACCGATCCCGACCGGTTCATCGTCAAAGGTTCCATGGAGTTTTTGAGAAAACTCCGGGACGCCGGGGTCAAGAACTATTTTGTCACCGGCGCCGTGGTGGAACGCGGAATGGGCATGTGGGAGGAAGTGGAAACGCTCGGATTCAAGACCGGTCCCGGAGAAATCATTGAGAACATCATCGGTTCCACCTGGACGGACAAACTTCCGAAAGACCTGATCATGGCCCGCCTGCTGCAAACCCTGAAGGCCGACGGAAAGAACGTATTGGTCACCGGAGACGGACGGGCCGAAATCTCGGCCGGTGTTGCCATGGGCGCTCTTTGCATCAGTCGTTTGGATGCGCACGAGGATTATAAGCGTTCTCTGCACAAACGGCTCGGCACCCACATCATCGTGGAAGATTTTACCGATCCGGATCTGGACAAACTGATGGCACAGGCTTGATTCTCTTGCCAAATACAGACAAAGCCCCGGGTTCCTTTCAAGGAACGACCCGGGGCTTTGCCGTATCGTTTTTCGGGAGGGACAAATCCTTCCCGCCGTTTTACTTATCTCTCGGTTTCAGCAATCCGAGTTTGAAGTTCGCGCGAACGATGACCGAGCCTGCGATGTAATCCGCAGTCAGGATCAGGATGATGACGCTGTCCAGGATGGCAAGCAGGTTGCCGGACCGGATGACTTCACCCGACAGAATCATGGAAACCACCGTCAGGACCAGAAGAGCGATGCCCATTCCGAATGCAATCTTGATGTTGTCCTTGGTCGGGTCTTTCCAGAGTTTGTATCCGAAAAAGCCGATTGCCAGGTAGCACAGAATGTAGAACACATTGATGACAACCTCAAGTACAACCTTGTCGGTGGAAACGTCGACCATATACCTTTGCGAAGTAATCATCTCAACGAAGGACAGGGTGGCACGCAGGAACAGAACAAGGCCGGAGGCCAGCATCAGTCTGCGTCCGATCCGGAACAACCGGTTCTTCTTCACGTCCTTGCCGTAATCCTTGCGCACAAAGTTTTCAAGCGCAAACCGGATCAGGACAAAGGCGGGAACGGCCACATAGAGGAACAGCCGCAGAACAAAGAAGTTGTTGACGTCGCCAAGAACGCCCTGAATAATCGGCGAATTCCATGGCTTGAACATTTCCTGCAACAGCTGGGAATCGAAAATCGTCTGCCCGGCTTCCTTGTTGAAGGAAACCATAGTTTCACCGATGGTCGAGCCTCCGATGTAAGCCGAAGGAAGCATCATGCCGAGTACGATGGCCACTCCCGTCAGGGCCCCGATGGTCAGGATCCTGTATTTATTAAACGGAATGCACATAGAGAAAACGACAACAAATCCGGCCATGGTCATCATGATGGCCATCATGGGACGGATGTTCACCGTCTGAATGAACGGAGTTGCGCCCATCAGTTCCGGAATCTTATTGAACAGAACCGGAACAGCGACGGCGAATGCTGCCAGCAATCCGGCCGCCACGGACTGGAACGCGATGTTTTTGATAAACGCTCCCTTGATCGGGTTCCGCCTGGGTTCAAGCGAAAGGAGGAATCCTCCGGTTCCGATAATCGCCGCTTCCAGCATATACAAATTCTCGATGGAGAACAGCATCTGTCCCTTTTCAAAAGGAATCAGGGCGAACGCCAGAATAATCATGGCGATGGATTTCATCAGGTAAAGCACCGAGGTCTTCTGAATGTTTCCGATGACCCGTCGGCCTTCCCCGACCACTTCCTTGAGATGGGAGAAGTCGTTGTCCAGAAGCACGACATCGGAGCAGGACTTGGCAGCCTCGGTTGCCTTGGCGAACGTAATGGAGGAATCCGATTTGCGCAAAGCCAGGATGTCGTTGACACCGTCGCCTGTCATGGCGACTTTATGCCCGCGCTCCTGCAGCGCGATGACCAGGGCCTCTTTCTGCTCGGGCGAAACCCGGGCAAAGACCGTATAATCTTCCACCAGATCCGGAATATCCTCCAGCGGAACACCCGCCAGGGAAATATAGCGGTCGGCATTCTTGATGCCGCAGTTCTGCGCAATCTTACTGACCGTCAGGGGGTTGTCACCCGAGATGACCTTGACGGTCACTCCGTTTTCACGGAAGAATTTGAGCGTATCCGGAGCGGTTTCGCGGATATGGTCCTCGATGACGAACAACGCCGCCAGAACGCCATCCAGGGTAAGCGCAATGACGCGCTTGCCGTCGGAAGCGCAATCCGACACGAAAGTCAGCCGCTCGTCGTCTTTGGGCAGCAGGTATTCGGGCGCGCCCATAAGCAGTTTCTTTCCGTCTTTATAAACAAGGCCGGAATATTTGGTGGCACTGGAAAAAGGAATCTTTTCCGCGAAATCGGCGTTCTCGTTGATTCCGAACCGCTGATAAATGGCTTCCGCGGTTGCGTTTCTCTCACCGGCCGCCGCCATCAGGTCCCGCGCGTACCGCTCTACGTCGGCGCTTGGGGCAAACTCGCGGACGTCGCACACCTTCATGGTACCGTCGGTCAATGTGCCGGTTTTATCCAGGCAGATGACGTCGATACGGGAAAGGTTCTCCAGCGAGTACAGTTCCTGAATCAGAGTCTTCTTCTTGGCCAGCTGTGCGATGGAAACCATCAAAGCAACCGAAGTGGTCAGAATCAAACCGGAAGGAATGATTCCGATGCCGAACGAGCCGGCTGTCAGAACAATCAGACTCCAGGAAATAGGATCGGACAGCGACAGCGTCCTGTTGTCCCAAATGGACGGGTCTGCGCCGGTACGGACGATTTTAACCACCATGGTCAAAACGATGACCAGAACGACCACGCTCAGTGCGGTTGTCAGGACTTTCAGGATTTTCATGATGGAAGTCATCAGTTCGGACTTGTGTCTGGCTCCGCTCTTGACCTTCCCCGTCAGCTTCGCGGCATAGGTCTCGTTTCCGACTTCATTCACGCGGCAGCGGGCTTCACCGACTACAATCGTAGAACCGGAATAAATGGTATCCCCGGGATTCTTCTTCACATGATCCGCTTCGCCTGTCAGCATGGACTCGTCCACTTCCACCTGGCCCGTGGCAACAATCAGATCGGCCGTAGCCTGGTCGCCTGCGCTGACGGCCACGATGTCGTCAATGACCAGTTCGCTCGCATCCACAACCTTGATCTGTCCTTCACGAAGGACCTTTGTCTTTGTTTCCGTGACGATCCGAAGATTCTTGATGACTTTCAGACTATGGATTTCCTGAATGGAACCCATGGTTACGTTCATAATTGCCGGAATCAGAAAGACAAATTTCGAGAACCCGAAATACTGATTGACTACGTCATCATGCCCATTGATCTTCAGATAGACGATGAAGAAAATAAAACATGCCGCAATCAGAAAAAGCACTGTGTTGAAAAACGTGAACAAATTGCTCGCAATGATTTTTCCAGTGCTCTTCTCATTCGGGTCAACGGTTACGTTGGCATAACCTTTTTCTACCCTTTGAGCAACTTGCTCGCTGTTCAAGCCGGTCTGAAGGTCGGCTTGAACCCGTTCAAGTTCCTCTCTCTTCAATTTCTTTTTCCCCATTAAGAATAGCTCCCTGTATGTGAGAATTACTTGTTAAGTGTACCATTTTTCTTCCTGAAATGCAACTATTTCAGGAAAAAACACAGAATTTCTCCGTGAAAAGGAGGAAGATGCATTCCATCCCGAAACCTTGACAAATCTCCTTCTCCCAGTATAATGATGATACAGCCGGCATTCACCGCCTGCACATACCTTCCGACAGGAGAAAGACTGTTATGAAAAGAATCTTTGCACTTCTGGCATGCCTCGTGCTTCTCTGCACCTTATCTTTGACATCTTGTATCATCGATATAGATCTGAGCGGAAAAGATACAGATAGTGTCAGCGGTTATTCTGAAATTACCGCAGACGGAAAGAAAGACTCGGCCATCCTGTTCCGTTCCTTCTTTGGAGACACATTCAAAAAAACCCGCATCACCGTCACTTCCACTCTGGACGGAAACGACTTCTTTGTGGAAGAACTGGACGGAACAACCGATTGTACCCGCTATACCGGTCCATCCGGCATAACCAGTTATTGCTATATCGCAGACAATGACTTCTATTATGCAAGTTCCTTCGATGATACGAAAACCATCGTGAAAAGCAAAGAAAAATACGACGAAGCCTATGCTCTTTTCAGACAGATGCTTGAAAACGTAACTGACCTGGAAACCATGGTGCCCACTGATTCCGCCTCCTATCTGTGCACCCACAGAACCGAAGATGACGGAACATCGACTCTTTCTTTCGAAGCAAAAGCCGGCGATAACACCTATACCATTCAGGCAAATGCCAAAAACGATCTGGTCGAAAAGGCCACATTGACCATGTCCGGCAGCGAAACTTCGACGATTACTCTCGTTTTTGAATACGACAAAGCCTCCGTTTCCCTTCCCAACTTTTCCGACTACCGGGACATATCTTCTGAAGAAGACAATCAGGATCCCGCTCTCTTGTTCGGTTCTTTCTTTGAAGACACGTTCGCCAAGACAAGAATCACCGTCACGGCTACTCTGAACGGTGAAGACTATTTTGTGGAAGACATTGATGGTACAACCGATTGCACCCGCTACACCGGTCCATCCGGCATAACCAGTTATTGTTTCATCGTGGACAACGAATTCTATTATGCAAGTTCCTTCGATGATACGAAAACCATCGTGAAAAGCAAAGAAAAATACGACGATGCCTATGCTCTTTTCAAGCAGATGCTTGAAAACATAACCGACGTGGAAACGACTATGTCTGCCGGTCCCGCCACCTATACCGCGGCCGTCACAGGCGAAGACAGTAAGTCCCAGACCTTGACTCTGACTGCCGCAACATCCGATGCAACCTATACTCTTATGGCAACTTCCAAGGATGGTCTTGTCAGCAAAACAACCCTGACAATTACCGGAAACGAGCCCGCTGTCATCGAATTCGTTTTCGGATATGACGCGGATCCGATTTCCCTCCCGAACACAGCGGATTGGACGGTCGGATAATCCCGACGAACGAAACCGCATTCAAAGAAGGGTGTAAATCTCAAAAAAAGAAAACGGCATAGTTTACAGCAATGTAGGCTATGCCGTCTTTTTTTATGTTTATGTTTCAACGGCGGCGTTTCCCGAAGAATCCCGGGCGAAAAGGAACGCAGTTCAATAGTCGAACGTCTCCTTATCCACCTGAATGGTCGTGGTGAGTTTTTCATTCGCATAGGGCTTTCTGATTTCAATCAGGTTCAGAACGGTGTATCCCTTGGAGCGAAGGAACCGGATCATTCCCTCGTTGTTCGGATGAACATAGTTGTACACGGTTTCTTCTCCCATGAGAGCGGCAATCTCCTCCGCTTTCTGAAAAAGCATGGAAGCCAGGCCCTTCCTCCGATACCCTTCCGAGATAAAAATGTGTTCCACCCACACACACATATCGTCGATTCTGCAGACCATATACCCCACCAATGAGTCCTTGTCCTCCAGTGCGAAAACAGGAAAGCCAGATTGCAGGAATTCAAGGACTTCTTCCTTCCCGGATTCGATATTGAGTTGCGACGCAATTCCCTTGTAAGCCTTCAGCTGCATCCGGAATGCCGCCACAAGCGGAGCAATTCTGTCCGTGTCTTCCGCCCTTATCCTGATGATTTCCATACCTGCCTCCGCACTGCTCTTTTATCCTTCAAAAGGTATATTTATCGCTTGAAACGTTCAGCTAGTCCACATCCTGAAGGCCTATCGCTGTACCCCAAGCCCACGCCCTTTCGCGCTTTTTCGGATCGGGATCGTTTTTGTATTTATCAAAAAGTCCCGCTGCTTTTCTGCTTTCTATCGCTTCTCCCATCAATTGTAATTCTTCTTTCTGTAAATATCCAAGGGATTGCCGTCTTTATCTTTCCAGTCGGTCCAACCGTTGTTTGACTGATTCATAACAAGTGAACTGGCAAAAGACGGCGCGCATTCACCAAGTTCCGTATCTTCAAGCAAATTACCTTTATTGAGTGAAGAATACTCTTCTTCTTTCTTGGTTTTATTTTCCATCAGTCGTTCACATCCTTAACCGGTTCAGCCATTATTCCTCTGTCTCGTAGTAATACGAATAGTCAATGCCTTTCATGATGATCTCGCGGTTGTGAATATCATCGGTCAACGCGTTCTTAATCAGTTCGTAAATTTTCGCCGGATCGGAGACACTTTCGCGCATAGCCGAGAGATAATCCTTTTTGTCGATCAGGCTCCAGTCAACG